>NZ_JARAYJ010000001.1:17771-514123 GCF_033794345.1 Streptomyces niveiscabiei | reverse complement strand
AGGGAAACGCCCGGTTACATTCCGAACCCGGAAGCTAAGCCTTACAGCGCCGATGGTACTGCAGGGGGGACCCTGTGGGAGAGTAGGACGCCGCCGAACTCCTTTTAGAGGTGGGCCCTGAACTTCGGTTCAGGGCCCACCTCTTTTTTGTTGTCCGTCACTTCCAGTTCACGTTCCGCCCCGACCATCCCACCATGGGTACTGGAGCAATGCTCAGGGCTGCGGGCGTAGGGCTCGGCGATGAGGTCGTCGTGCCGGCCTTCGGGAACACCGAGGTCGCCGAAGAGGTGGCCCGGGTGGGTGCGATGCCGGTGTTCGCGGATGTGGACCCGGTGAGCTACTGCCTCGACGCGCTGGCCGTCGAGTCGGTCGTAACTCCTCGGACGGCGGCCGTCGTTGTCGTGCACCGCTTCGGTCGGCCCGCGGACATGGGGCGGTTGAGGGATGTCGGTGCCCGGCGGGGGTTGCTGGTGTTGGAGGAGGGGGACGGAGGCGGGGCCGTCGACGAGATCGCTCAGCGGCGGGAGCGGGCGGCTTATCTGGACGCCCGGTTGCGGGGGGTGTGGACGCCCGACGGTGGGGACGGGCACACCTATCAGCAGTACGTCGTGCGGGTGCCGGGGAACGGGCGGCCGGACCGGGACGCCTTCGCACGCGCCTTGCGCGGCAAGGGAGTTGCGTGCCGGGTGCCGGTGAAGACGCCGGTGCACCGGTTGCCGGAGTTCCGGCGGTGCGTGTCGTTGCCGGAGACCGAGCGGGCGGCCGACGAGACGTTGGCGTTGCCGGTCGACGCGGCGCTGACGAAGCGGGACATGCAGCGCATAGTGTCCGCGTGCAATGCGCTCGGCGGTCTGTTGCAGCCGGCGTACTGAACGGGTTTGGGAATAGCCGCTCGTTCGGGGTACGATCTTCTTGTTGCCGCGAGGGAAATGCCCCAAAAGGCGACAAGGCCCCTATAGCTCAGTCGGTAGAGCGTCTCCATGGTAAGGAGAAGGTCAACGGTTCGATTCCGTTTGGGGGCTCAGAGATAAACCCCCTGCCTCTAAAGGCAGGGGGCTTTTTCATGCCCTCGTCCGGTCCCTCACGCCACCCGCATCGCGAGAATGGCCATGTCGTCCGACGGGGCGTCGGAGGCGAACCGCTCCACCGCGCGCATGATGCGGGCGGCGACCGCGCCCGCCGTGAGACCGGTGCACGTGGTGAGGACGTCGGCGAGGCCGTCGTCGCCCAGCATGCGGGTGCCCTCGCGGCGTTCGGTGACGCCGTCGGTGACGCACAGGAGGACGTCGCCCGGGTCGAGGGTGACCGTCTGCTCGTACAGGTCCAGGTCCTCGATGACGCCCAGGAGGGGCTGGGGTTCGGCGGCGGGCTCGACCGTGCCGTCCTGGCGCAGGCGCAGTGGGAGGGGGTGGCCGGCGCAGACGACCTTCAGCTCGGCGCTGCCGTCCTCCTGGGGCCGCAGTTCGCCGTACAGGAGGGTCAGGAAGCGGCTGCGGGAGCCCTCGTCGAGGATCGCGGAGTTGAGGCGCTCCAGGACCGCCGGGCCGCTGAGGCCCTCGCGGGCGAGCAGGCGCAGGGCGTGGCGGGCGAGGCCCGTGACGGCGGCGGCGTTCGGGCCTGTGCCGCAGACGTCGCCGATGGCGAAGCCGTACGCGCCGTCGCTGATCGGGAAGACGTCGTAGAAGTCGCCGCCGACCTCGTTGCCCTCGCCGGCGGCACGGTAGATGACGTCGACCTCGACGCCGTCGATCTCGGGCAGGCCCGGGGGCAGGAGGCTGCGTTGGAGGGCCTGGCTGATGGCCGTGCGCTCCGAGTAGAGGCGGGCGTTGTCCAGGGCCAGGGCGGCGCGGCGGGAGAGGTCCTCGGCGAGTTCCAGGATCTCCTGGCGGAAGTGTTCGTCGGTCGGCTTGCCGAGGGTCAGCATGCCGATGACGCGGTTGCGGGCGACCAGGGGGAGGACGACGGTCTCGCCGCCGACTGCCGAGGCCGTGGCGAGGGTGGGGCCGATGCCCGAGGCCACCGGGTGCGCGGGGCCGCCCGCGAGGCTGCGCATCGAGCTGCGCAGGGCCGCCTCGTGCGCGGCCTGGCCGGGTGCCGTCCATACGCGCGCGCCGGGGGTGGGGACCGGGTCGGGCGGCGCGGTCTTCGACAGCAGGGACTTGATGCCGTCGATGAGCTCCTCGTCCTCGTGCAGGACGTACGACAGGTACGGCTCCGACGCCTGGTCGGCGATCGTGTACACGGCGCACCAGGTCGCCAGCGTCGGCACCGTCATCTGGGCCATCAGGGCGAGGGTCTGGTCCCGGTCCAGGGTGCCGGCGAGGAGGTCGGAGGCCTCGACGAGGAAGCTGAGCGAGCCTCTGCGCAGCCGCTCCAGCTCGCCCAGGCGCGCGGACTCGACGGCGAGGGCGATCCGGTCGGCGGCGAACTGGAGCCGTAGCGCCTCCTCGTTGGAGTAGCGGCCCGGCGATTCGGAGGCGACCCCGAGGGAGCCGGTGAGGCGTCCCTCGACCTTCAGCGGCACGGTGACGACCGCGCGCATGCCGGTGCCGTTCAGCAGCGGTACGGCGCCGGGGACGGCGGTCAGGTCGTCGTGGACGGCCGGCATGCGCGCGGAGCCGTACCGGCCGGGGCCCGCCTCGACGGGGACGCGGGCGAAGCGCTGGCGGGTGGAGGGCAGGCCGGTCGAGGCGCGGACCTCCAGTTCCGTCTCGTCGTCGGTGGCGAGGAGCAGGAAGGCGGCGTCCGCGTCGAGCATGTCGCGGGCGCGCTCCACCGTGCGCTGGAGGAGGCCGTCGAGGTCGTCCGGGGCGGGGGAGCCGATGAACACCTCGAACGGGTCGGTGTTCGGGGAGTCGGAGGAGCCAGCGCTGTCGGAGGCCGGGCCGCGGGCCGGGGTCTGGAGGACCGCGCGCTCGTGGTCGCGCACCAGGAGGCAGACCGTGGAGGGTTCGCCGCCGGTGTCGCGTACGCGCAGGTGCGAGGCGTAGACGGGGGTGACGCGGCCGTCGGAGCCGCGGATGCCGTAGCTGCCCTCCCAGCGGGAGAGCTGGAGCGCCTCGGCGATGCCGGTGGCGGTGCCCGGGGTGTGCGGCCAGGCGGCGAGGTCGGTGAGGGGTTTGCCGATGACTTGGTCGGCGGGGTAGCCGAAGATGTCCTCGGCGTCCTCGTTCCAGGCGGAGATCGAGCCCGTACGGTCGATCTGGACGACGGCGACGCGTACCCGGCCGTCGGCGAGCGGCAGGAGGCCGACCGGCAGGGACGGGCCGGCCGTGCGGGTGCCGACGGCGCGTTCGGGCAGGGCGAGCTGGAACCAGACGTTCTTGTGGGTGGGCGTGTACTCGACGCCCCAGCGCCCCGCGATGGCCGCGCACAGCTGGAGTCCGCGCCCGCCCTCGCGGTCGGGGTTGCTCATGGCGGGCAGGGCGCCCTGGAGGGGGATCTCGCGCTCCGGGTAGCGGTCGGCGACCTCGATGCGTACGCCGTCGTCGCTGCGCAGGCACAGGACGTCGGCGTGGGTGCCCGCGTGGATGACCGCGTTGGTGACGAGTTCGCTGGTGAGGACGACGGCGTCGTCCACGATGTCGGCGAAGCCCCACCCCTGGAGGGTGTCGCGGACGAACGCGCGGGCGGTCGCGACCGACCGTCCCACAGGCTCGAAACTGGCAGCCGCGCGCGCGGTGATCACAGGACTCCTCGGCCGGTCGTCGGCGGACAGTTCTTCCCGGTCGTCCGGGTGGCGTGGGTGGGGCGGGCGCGCGCCGGTCGGCCGGGGGTCCGGGGGCTGTCCCCCGGGAATCAGTCCGGTGGTCATTACGTCGGCCGCCCCTCCGATGCCCGCTCGTGCTCGTGCCACCGCCCAGACCGGGTCGGGCCGGCGCGGCTGGACAGCCTTGTGCAAGGTTACTGACCTTCCGGGGTGTCGCGGATGCCGGTCGCCCGTGTTTCCCGTACCCGGAGTGTGCGGACGATGTGCGCAGCCGCCGGAGTGTTATGGCCGTGTTCAGGGAGGGTGAAACACTGGGCAAGCTTCTTGTGAAGGTCCGGGCAGACCGGGTGTCTTCTGTGTACGTCGGGCAGCAGCCTTCACTGTGGCCTGATTACATCGGGCTGCGGCATACGGCAGCAGTGATTCGGCGAGCGGTACGAGCGGTAGGGGTCGACCCGTGCGGGAGGGACAAGTGGAGTCTGGCGCAGCGACGCGTGGCACGAAGACGCGCGCGAAGGGCGGGCCGTCCCTGAACAGGACGCGCGCCTCACGCGCGGGAGGGACGACCGTGGTCGACACGGCCGCCCTGAACCGTCTTCTGGCCGCCTTGGTGTCCATGCGGGACGGCAACTTCCGCAAGCGGCTCACCGTGTCCGGCGACGGAGTGATGTCCGAGATCGCGGCCGTCTACAACGAGGTGGCCGACCGGAACCTGCATCTGACGGGTGAACTGGCGCGCGTACGGCGTGTGGTGGGGCGCGAGGGCAAGCTCACCGAGCGGCTGGAGACCGGCGTCTGCGAGGGCTCGTGGGCGGCTGCCATCGACGCCTCGAACTCGCTGGTGGACGATCTGGCGCGGCCGGTGTCCGAGGTCAGCCGGGTGCTGTCGGCGGTCGCGGACGGTGATCTGTCGCCGCGCATGGAGCTGCGCGCGCACACGCAGGAGGGGGCGGGGCATCCGCTGCGGGGGGAGTTCCTGAAGGTCGGGCGGGTCGTCAACAACCTGGTCGACCAGTTGTCGACGTTCACCGACGAGGTCACGCGCGTGGCCAGCGAGGTGGGCACCGAGGGGAAGCTCGGCGGGCAGGCGCAGGTGCGCGGGATGTCCGGTTCGTGGAAGGATCTGACCGAATCGGTCAACACGATGGCGGACCGTTTGACCGCACAGGTGCGCGATATCGCGCTGGTGACGACGGCGGTCGCCAACGGTGATCTGTCGCGGAAGGTCACCGTCCATGTGGCCGGCGAGATGCTGGAGCTGAAGGAGACCGTCAACGCGATGGTCGACCGGCTGTCGGCGTTCTCCTCCGAGGTGACCCGGGTGGCCCGAGAGGTGGGCACCGAGGGCATCCTGGGCGGCCAGGCGCAGGTGCGCGGTGTGGACGGGGTGTGGAAAGAGCTCACCGACTCCGTGAACACGATGGCCGGGAACCTGACGGACCAGATGCGCGGGATCGCCGAGGTGACGACGGCGGTCGCCAACGGTGACCTGACGAGGAAGGTGACCGTACCCGCGCGCGGGGAGATCGCCCAGCTCGCGGACACGATCAACCAGATGACCGACACGCTGCGGATCTTCGCGGACGAGGTCACGCGCGTCGCCAACGAGACGGGTTCCGAGGGGCGCCTGGGCGGGCAGGCGAACGTACCCGGGGTGTCGGGGACCTGGAAGGACCTCACCGACTCGGTCAACACGGTGTTCCGCAACCTCACCACGCAGGTGCGGGACATCGCGCAGGTGACGACGGCGGTGGCCAGCGGCGATCTGTCGCAGAAGGTGACCGTCGACGTGGCGGGGGAGATGCTGGAGCTGAAGAACACCGTCAACGGGATGGTGGACCAGCTCTCGGCGTTCGGTGCCGAGGTCACGCGCGTGGCGCGCGAGGTCGGCGTCGAGGGTGAACTGGGCGGGCAGGCGCAGGTGATGGGGGCGGCCGGCACCTGGAAGGACCTGACGGACTCCGTCAACACCGCGTTCCGCAACCTCACCGGACAGGTGCGCAACATCGCGCAGGTGACGACGGCCGTGGCGGACGGCGATCTGTCGCAGAAGGTGACCGTCGACGTCTCCGGCGAGATGCTCCAGCTGAAGAACACCGTGAACCGGATGGTCGACCAGCTGTCGCTCTTCGCGGACCAGGTCACCAAGGTGGCGCGGGACGTGGGCACGGAGGGGCGCCTCGGCGGGCAGGCGCGCGTGGACGGGGTGTCGGGGACGTGGAAGGAACTGACCGATTCCGTCAACTTCATGGCGGGGAATCTGACCTCCCAGGTGCGTCAGATCGCGCAGGTGACGACAGCGGTGGCGCGCGGTGACCTGTCGCAGAAGATCGACGTGGACGCGCGCGGGGAGATCCTGGAGCTGAAGAACACCATCAACACGATGGTCGACCAGCTGTCGTCGTTCGCCGAGCAGGTGACCCGGGTGGCCCGCGAGGTGGGCACCGACGGGCGCCTGGGCGGGCAGGCGCAGGTGCCCGGGGTGGCCGGGGTGTGGCGGGACCTCACGGACTCCGTGAACGGCATGGCGTCCAACCTGACCGGGCAGGTCCGCAACATCGCGCAGGTCGCCACCGCGGTCGCGCGCGGTGACCTCTCCCAGAAGATCACCGTGGACGCGCGCGGGGAGATCCTGGAGCTGAAGAACACGCTGAACACGATGGTGGACCAGCTGTCGTCGTTCGCGGAGCAGGTGACCCGGGTCGCGCGCGAGGTGGGCACCGAGGGCATCCTCGGCGGTCAGGCGGAGGTGCAGGGCGTCTCCGGGACCTGGAAGGACCTCACGCAGTCCGTCAACTTCATGGCGAACAACCTGACCACCCAGCTGCGCAACATCGCCGAGGTCACCACCGCCGTCGCCAAGGGCGACCTGTCGAAGAAGATCACCGTCGACGCCAAGGGCGAGATCCTCGAACTGGTGACGACCGTCAACACGATGGTGGACCAGCTGTCGTCGTTCGCGGAGCAGGTCACGCGCGTCGCGCGCGAGGTGGGCACCGAAGGCATCCTGGGCGGGCAGGCGCACGTACCCGGGGTCACCGGCATCTGGAAGGACCTCAGCGACAACGTCAACCTGATGGCCAAGAACCTCACCATGCAGGTGCGCAACATCTCGCAGGTCGCGGTGGCCGTCGCCAACGGCGACCTGACGCGGCAGGTGACGATCGAGGCGCGCGGCGAGGTCCAGCAGCTCGCCGACACGTTCAACACGATGGTGCGGACGCTGAGTTCGTTCGCCGAGCAGGTCACCAAGGTGGCCCGCGAGGTGGGTACGGACGGCATCCTGGGCGGCCAGGCCCACGTGCCCGGCGTGTCGGGGACCTGGAAGGACCTCACCGAGTCGGTGAACCAGATGGCGTCCAACCTGACCGGGCAGGTCCGCAACATCGCGATGGTGACGACGGCCATCGCCAAGGGCGACCTCACCAAGAAGATCGACATCGACGCGCGCGGCGAGATCCTCGAACTGAAGACGACGATCAACACGATGGTCGATCAGCTGTCCTCGTTCGCCGAGGAGGTCACGCGCGTCGCGCGCGAGGTGGGCACCGAGGGGCAGCTCGGCGGACAGGCGCGCGTGCGGGATGTCGACGGGACGTGGCGCGACCTCACCGAGTCCGTCAACGAGATGGCCGGGAACCTCACCCGGCAGGTGCGCGCGATGTCCCGGGTGGCGACCGCGGTGACCAGGGGCGACCTCAGCCTCAAGATCGACGTGGACGCCTCCGGGGAGATCCAGGAGCTCCAGGACTACATCAACAAGATGATCGCCAACCTGCGCGACACCACGATCGCCAACAAGGAGCAGGACTGGCTGAAGGGCAACCTCGCGCGCGTGTCGGCGCTGCTCCAGGGCCGGCGCGACCAGGAGGACGTCGCCTCGCTGATCATGAGCGAGCTGCCGCCGCTGGTCGCCGCCCAGCACGGCGCGTTCTTCCTCGGCATGCCGGCCCCCGACGCCGGTCCCGATCAGTACGAGCTGCGCATGCTCGGGTCGTACGGCTACTCGATGGGGTCCATGCCGACGTCGTTCAGGCCCGGTGAGGCGCTCGTGGGGACGGCCGCGCTGGAGAAGCGCACGATCCTCGTGTCCAACGCGCCCAGCGGCTACCTGAAGATCTCCTCCGGGCTCGGGGAGGCGCCGCCCGCGCAGGTGATCGTCCTGCCGGTGCTGTTCGAGGGCAAGGTGCTCGGGGTGATCGAGCTGGCGTCCTTCGGGGAGTTCACGCAGATCCAGAAGGACTTCCTGAACCAGATCGCCGAGATGATCGCGACCAGCGTCAACACGATCTCCGTCAACACCAAGACCGAGCGGCTGCTGAAGCAGTCGCAGGAGCTGACCGAGCAGCTCCAGGAGCGCTCCGGCGAGCTGGAGCAGCGGCAGAAGGCGCTCCAGGCGTCCAACGCCGAACTGGGCGAGAAGGCCGAGCTGCTGGCCCGGCAGAACCGGGACATCGAGGTCAAGAACACCGAGATCGAGGAGGCGCGGCAGGTCCTGGAGGAGCGCGCCGAGCAACTCGCCGTGTCCATGCGGTACAAGAGCGAGTTCCTCGCCAACATGTCGCACGAGCTGCGCACCCCGCTCAACTCGCTGCTCATCCTCGCCAAGCTGCTCGCCGACAACGCCGACGGCAACCTCTCGCCGAAGCAGGTCGAGTTCGCCGAGACCATCCACGGCGCCGGGTCCGACCTGCTCCAGCTGATCAACGACATCCTCGACCTGTCGAAGGTCGAGGCGGGCAAGATGGACGTCTCCCCGACGCGCATCGCCCTCGTGCAGCTGGTGGACTACGTGGAGGCCACCTTCCGGCCGCTGACCGCCGAGAAGGGCCTCGACCTGTCCGTACGGGTCTCCCCGGAGCTGCCCGCCACCCTCCACACCGACGAGCAGCGCCTGTTGCAGGTGCTGCGCAACCTGCTGTCCAACGCGGTCAAGTTCACCGACTCCGGCTCGGTGGAGCTGGTGATCCGGCCCGCCGGCGCGGACGTCCCCGTCGTGATCCGGCAGCAGTTGCTGGAGACCGGTTCGCTGACCGACGCGGACGCCCCGCTGATCGCGTTCTCCGTCACCGACACCGGCATCGGGATCGCGGCCAGCAAGATGCGGGTGATCTTCGAGGCGTTCAAACAGGCCGACGGCACGACGAGCCGCAAGTACGGCGGTACGGGTCTGGGTCTGTCGATCTCGCGGGAGATCGCGCAGCTGCTCGGCGGTGAGATCCACGCCCAGAGCGAGCCGGGCCGGGGGTCCACGTTCACCCTGTACCTGCCGGTGCGGCCCAGCGAGCTGCCTCCGCAGGGCTACCAGCAGGTCGTACCGGCGCTGGAGGCGGGCGACCTGGTGGCCTCCGAGAACGGGCACGGCGAGCTGACCGCGCCGGTCGAGCCGGAGATCGAGACGCCGGCCGAGGTGAAGTCGTACCGCGAGACGCAGAACGGCGCGGCGGCGCTCTTCCGGCGCCGGAGGCGTGCGGGAGGTGAGGAGAACGGGGAAACGGCGTCCCACGCGCGCGTGAACATCCTCTTCGGCGGCGACAAGGTGCTCATCGTCGACGACGACATCCGCAACGTCTTCGCGCTCACCAGCGTCCTGGAACAGCACGGGCTGACCGTCCTGTACGCCGAGAACGGGCGCGAGGGCATCGAGGTCCTGGAGCAGCACGACGACGTCGCCGTCGTCCTGATGGACATCATGATGCCGGAGATGGACGGGTACGCGACGACCTCCGCGATCCGCAGGATGCCGCAGTTCTCCGGGCTGCCGATCATCGCGCTCACCGCGAAGGCGATGAAGGGCGACCGGGAGAAGGCCATCGAGTCCGGTGCGTCCGACTATGTGACCAAGCCGGTGGACCCGGACCATCTGCTGTCCGTGATGGAGCAGTGGATGCGGGAAGGGTGACGGAAAGGGTGTGGAGGTGCCGTGACGCGCTGACTCAGGGTGGTCGGCGCTGGGCAGCGGGACGGTGTTCGGGGAACCTTCTGGTCTCCCGCCACGTTCCTGCTACGTGCACTGTGACATCGCGGTGACAGGGTGTGGCGGCGGTCGGGGTGCGGCTACCATGACCGGCACAAGGAAGGGCGGCGCAAAGGATGTCGTCCCCAGGGGCGGCGCCCGGTGCACTGCCGGGGCGAGGAGGGCGGGCCATGGTGCAGAAGGCCAAGATCCTCCTGGTCGATGACCGGCCGGAGAATCTGCTGGCGCTGGAGGCGATCCTCTCGGCGCTGGATCAGACACTGGTGCGGGCATCGTCCGGGGAAGAGGCGCTCAAAGCACTGCTGACGGACGACTTCGCGGTCATTCTGCTGGACGTCCAGATGCCGGGAATGGATGGATTCGAGACGGCCGCGCACATCAAGCGTCGGGAGCGGACCAGGGACATTCCGATCATCTTCCTCACCGCGATCAACCACGGGCCGCACCACACGTTCCGGGGGTACGCGGCGGGGGCGGTGGACTACATCTCCAAGCCGTTCGATCCGTGGGTGCTGCGGGCGAAGGTCTCCGTCTTCGTCGAGCTGTACATGAAGAACTGTCAGCTCCGGGAGCAGGCCGCTCTGTTGCGGCTCCAGCTCGACGGGAACGGGCGGCCGGGCGTCGACGGGGGCAAGGAGGCGCCGGGGCTGCTCGCGGAGCTGTCCGCGCGGCTCGCGGCGGTCGAGGAGCAGGCCGAGGCGTTGTCGAAGCAGCTTGACGACGACTCCGCGGACGCGGCTGCGGTGGCCACTGCGGCGCATCTGGAGCGGAAGCTGACGGGGTTGCGGCGGGCGCTGGACGCGTTGGAGCCGGGGGCCGGGGGTGGGGCGGCTACGGTGCCTTCTCAGGGCTGAGGTTCGGGGCGGGTGCGGGTTGGGGGTGGCTGGGGTGGGGGCGTTGTCGCTTGCCCGCGCTTGCGGGGTGCCGCTGCGCCCACCCGTGCCGCCCCAGCGGCACGACTGCCCGCAGCTAGGTGGGCGGGGCAAGGGGGGAACTGGCTTGTGGGACAGCCGTTTCGTTGGTGTGTCAGTTTTGGGGTTTGTTGTGGGCGACACGAACGGGTGAAGCTGTAGGCACACGTGTCCTGTGTTGCTCGCGCCGGTACCCTCACCACCATGGCCTCACGTCCCTCCGCAGCCAAGAAGCAGCCCGCGAAGAAGACCGCGGCACCCGCGAAGGCTCCGGCGAAGAAGGCCGCAGCGAGGAAAGCCCCGGCGAAGAAGGCGCCCGCCAGGAAGGCCGCGGCGAAGAAGGCCGCGCCCCCGAAGCCGGCGCCCAGTCCCACCGGCGGTGTCTACCGCCTCGTACGCGCCCTGTGGCTGGGGCTGGCGCATGCCGTGGGCGCGGTGTTCCGGGGGATAGGGAACGGCGCGAAGAATCTCGACCCGGCGCACCGCAAGGACGGCGTCGCGCTGCTGCTGTTCGGGCTGGCGCTGATCGTCGCGGCGGGGACCTGGGCCGATCTCAGGGGCCCGGTCGGTGACCTCGTCGAGATCCTGGTGACCGGTGCCTTCGGGCGGCTCGACCTCCTCGTACCGATCCTGCTCGCGGTGATCGCCGTGCGGTTCGTGCGGCACCCGGAGAAGCCCGAGGCCAACGGCCGTATCGTCATCGGTCTGTCCGCGCTGCTGATCGGGGTGCTCGGGCAGGTGCACATCGCGTGCGGGTCGCCCGCGCGCAGTGACGGCATGCAGGCCATAAGGGACGCCGGCGGGCTCGTCGGGTGGGCGGCGGCGACGCCGCTGACCTTCACGATGACGGAAGTCCTCGCCGTACCCCTCCTGGTGCTGCTGACGGTCTTCGGGCTGCTCGTCGTCACCGCGACCCCGGTCAACGCGATCCCGCAGCGGCTGCGGCTGCTCGGCGTCAAGCTCGGTGTGCTGCATGACCCGGAAGAGGACGACGAGTTCTCCGACGACGACGAGCGGTACGACGAGCAGTGGCGCGAGGCGCTGCCCGGGCGCCCGCGCCGGCGGACGGCCGGGGGCGAGGCGTACGACCCCGACGACGCGGAGGAGGCGGCCCTCTCGCGGCGCCGCGCGCGGCCGAGGCGCCCCGGGGTGCCCCAGCCCTCCGGGGACCGGCAGATGGACGCCGTGGACATCGCGGCGGCAGCGGCGGCGGACCTCGACGGCGCCGTCCTGCACGGCATGCCGCCCTCGCCGCTGGTCGCCGACCTCACGCAGGGCGTCAGCGTCGGGGACCGCGAGCCGACCCGGCCGACCCCTGTGCCGGCGGCGCGGCCCAAGCAGGAGAAGCTCACGCCGGGGATAGTGCCCGACCTGACCAAGGCCCCGCCGGAGGAGATGCGCGACCTGCCCCCGCGCGCGGAACAGCTCCAGCTCGCCGGGGACATCACGTACTCCCTGCCCTCCCTGGACCTCCTGGAGCGCGGCGGCCCCGGCAAGGCCCGCAGCGAGGCCAACGACGCCGTCGTCGCGTCCCTGACGAACGTGTTCACCGAGTTCAAGGTCGACGCCGCCGTCACCGGCTTCACGCGCGGGCCGACGGTGACGCGCTACGAGGTCGAGCTGGGCCCGGCCGTCAAGGTCGAGCGGATCACCGCGCTGACCAAGAACATCGCGTACGCCGTCGCCAGCCCCGACGTACGGATCATCAGCCCGATCCCCGGGAAGTCGGCCGTCGGGATCGAGATCCCCAACACCGACCGGGAGATGGTCAACGTCGGGGACGTGCTGCGGCTCGCGGACGCCGCCGAGGACGACCATCCGATGCTGGTGGCGCTCGGGAAGGACGTCGAGGGCGGGTACGTCATGGCGAACATGGCGAAGATGCCGCACATCCTCGTCGCCGGTGCCACCGGGTCCGGTAAGTCCTCGTGCATCAACTGTCTGATCACGTCGATCATGTGCCGGGCGACCCCCGAGGACGTCCGGATGGTGCTCGTCGACCCCAAGCGCGTCGAGCTGACCGCGTACGAGGGCATCCCGCACCTGATCACGCCGATCATCACCAACCCCAAGCGCGCCGCCGAGGCGCTCCAGTGGGTCGTCCGGGAGATGGACCTGCGCTACGACGACCTCGCGGCGTTCGGGTACCGGCACATCGACGACTTCAACCAGGCCATCCGCGAGGGCAAGCTCAAGACGCCCGAGGGCAGTGAGCGGGAGCTGAAGCCGTACCCGTACCTGCTGGTGATCGTCGACGAGCTGGCCGACCTGATGATGGTCGCCCCCCGGGACGTCGAGGACTCGATCGTGCGCATCACGCAGCTCGCGCGCGCGGCGGGCATCCATCTGGTGCTCGCGACGCAGCGGCCGTCCGTCGACGTCGTCACCGGTCTGATCAAAGCCAACGTGCCCTCCCGGCTCGCGTTCGCGACGTCCTCCCTCGCCGACTCGCGGGTCATCCTCGACCAGCCCGGCGCGGAGAAGCTGATCGGCAAGGGCGACGGGCTGTTCCTGCCGATGGGCGCGAACAAGCCGGTCCGTATGCAGGGCGCGTTCGTCACCGAGGCCGAGGTCGCGGCCGTCGTGCAGCACTGCAAGGACCAGATGGCGCCGGTCTTCCGGGACGACGTCACGACCGGGACCAAGCAGAAGAAGGAGATCGACGAGGAGATCGGCGACGACCTCGACCTGCTGTGCCAGGCCGCCGAGCTGGTCGTGTCCACGCAGTTCGGGTCCACCTCGATGCTCCAGCGCAAGCTGCGGGTGGGGTTCGCGAAGGCCGGGCGGCTGATGGACCTCATGGAGTCGCGGGGGATCGTCGGCCCCAGCGAGGGGTCCAAGGCGCGGGACGTGCTGGTGAAGCCGGAGGAGCTGGACGGGGTGCTGGACGTCATCCGGGGCGGGGGCTGACGGGGGTTCAGGGGGAGGGCCGGGCGGGGGTTCGGGGGCGTCCGGCGGTGGCGCGCGTGGACGGCGGTCTCCGTGACTCACCCGTTAGAGATCGTCGGGCAACCGTTTCCCTTTGTCGTACGTCCAGTTGAGCGGAGGACAGGTAAGGGCCCCATGCTGGGCCCCCGCTGTCCCGCCGTCGGCGTGTCCGGTCGTATCGATGCCATACCGATGGCGTACAAAGTCCGACCGCCCGGTTGCCCCACCCTTTTGTACCCCCCCTAGACTGAATCTCCAGCACAGGCGGCTACACGCTCGAAAGGCGCCCCCGTGTCCATCGGCAACTCCCCTGAAGACGAGCGTCCGTTCGAAGACGTTTCCTCCGAGGAAGCCCCCTCCATCGGCCATGTGCTCCGGCAGGCGCGGATCGCCGCCGGTATGACCGTCGACGACGTCAGTACCGCCACCCGGATCCGCATCGCCATCGTCCACGCGATCGAGGCGGACGACTTCACGCCCTGCGGCGGCGACGTCTACGCGCGCGGGCACCTCCGTACGCTGGCCCGCGCCGTCCACCTCGATCCCGCGCCGCTGATCGCCCGCTTCGACGCCTCGCACGGAGGGCGTCCCGCGCCGACGCCGGCCGCGCCGCTCTTCGAGGCGGAACGTATCCGCCCGGAGCGCAGGGGGCCGAACTGGACGGCCGCGATGGTCGCCGCGATCGTCGCCGTGATCGGTTTTGTCGGTTTCACCGCCTTCAAGGGGGGCGGCGAAAGCGATGGGAAGGATCAGATCGCCGGAGGGACGACGCCCACGCCGTCCGCCTCGCCGACCCCGGTCAAGCCGAAGAACGACAAGCCCGCGACCGACATCCCGCCCACCCCCACGGACGACGCCATCGCCGCCGCCCCGCTGGACAAGGTGACCGTCCGCGTCAGCGCCGCGCACGGGCGCAGCTGGATCTCCGCCAAGGACCACAACGGACGGCTGCTCTTCGACGACCTGCTCAAGAAGGGCCAGTCCAAGACCTTCCAGGACAGCAGCAAGATCAACCTCGTCCTCGGCGACGCCGGGGCGATCGACCTCTGGGTGAACGGTAAGAAACTCGACAACGACTTCAAGCCGGGCGCGGTCGAGCGGCTCACCTACACGAAGGGCGACCCGCAGGCCGGGTAAGCCGGGTAAGGGGGCCGTGATCTTGGTCAACCCCGTCGGCGTCCGTTGTCGGTGGGACAAAGTAGTCTTGAGCCCATGCCTGAACGCCGTACCGTCGCACTCGTCACCCTTGGCTGCGCCCGTAACGAGGTGGACTCGGAGGAGCTCGCAGGCCGTTTGGAGGCGGACGGCTGGCAGCTCGTGGAGTCCGCCGACGAAGCGGACGTCGCCGTGGTCAACACCTGCGGGTTCGTCGAGGCCGCCAAGAAGGACTCCGTGGACGCCCTCCTGGAGGCCAACGACCTGAAGGGGCACGGCAGAACGCAGGCCGTCGTGGCGGTGGGCTGCATGGCCGAGCGGTACGGCAAGGAGCTCGCCGAGGCGCTGCCCGAGGCCGACGGCGTGCTCGGGTTCGACGACTACGCGGACATCTCCGACCGCCTCCAGACCATCCTCAACGGCGGCATCCACGCCTCGCACACCCCGCGCGACCGGCGCAAGCTGCTGCCGATCAGCCCCGCTGAGCGCCAGGAGTCGGCCGCCGGGGTCGCCCTGCCGGGGCACGCCCCGGTGGACCTCCCCGAGGGCCTCGCGCCCGCCTCAGGACCGCGCGCGCCCCTGCGCCGCCGGCTCGACGGCTCGCCGGTGGCCTCCGTCAAGCTTGCGTCCGGCTGCGACCGGCGCTGCTCCTTCTGCGCCATCCCCTCCTTCCGTGGCTCCTTCATCTCGCGCCGCCCCTCCGACGTCCTCAACGAGACGCGGTGGCTGGCCGAGCAGGGCGTCAAGGAAGTGATGCTGGTCTCCGAGAACAACACCTCGTACGGCAAGGACCTCGGTGACATCCGTCTCCTGGAGTCCCTGCTGCCCGAGCTGGCCGAGGTCGAGGGCCTGGAGCGGGTGCGGGTCAGCTACCTCCAGCCCGCCGAGATGCGGCCCGGCCTCATCGACGTCCTCACCTCGACGCCCAAGGTCGTCCCGTACTTCGACCTCTCCTTCCAGCACTCCGCGCCGGACGTGCTGCGCGCGATGCGGCGCTTCGGTGACACCGACCGGTTCCTCGAACTCCTCGACACCATCCGGAGCAAGGCGCCCCAGGCGGGCGTGCGCTCCAACTTCATCGTCGGCTTCCCCGGCGAGTCCGAGCACGACCTCGCCGAGCTGGAGCGGTTCCTGACCGGCGCGCGGCTGGATGCCATCGGCGTCTTCGGGTACTCCGACGAGGACGGCACCGAGGCCGCGACGTACGACAACAAGCTCCCCGAGGATCTCGTCGCCGAGCGTCTCGCGCGCGTGTCCCGGCTCGCCGAGGAACTCGTCTCCCAGCGCGCGGAGGAGCGCGTCGGGGAGAGCGTCCGGGTCCTTGTGGAGTCCGTCGACGAGGTGGAGGGTGTCTACGGCCGTGCGGCGCACCAGGCGCCCGAGACCGACGGCCAGGTGCTCCTCACGAGCGGCGAGGGGCTGGAGGTCGGTCGTATGGTCGAGGCGAAGGTGGTCGGCACGGAGGGCGTCGACCTCGTGGCCGAGCCGCTGGAGCGCTCGAACGGGTGGAGTGAGGAGACAGGCAGATGACGGGTGTTCCGGCGTCGGCCGCGGGCGGCTCCGCACGGGGTTTCGGGGGAGCGGGCGGGGCGGCGGCGGGGGCCTCTGCGGGGGGTGCGCGGTTTTCTTCCGGGGCCGGGGGTTCCGGGGAGGCGGCGGTGTCGTCCGTCGGCGGGGTCGGTGGGGTGGCGGGGATCGCCGGAGGGCCGGACGTCTCCGGTGGGTCCGCGTCGGCTGAGCCGTCCCGGCCCGCCGAGGGGGCTTCGGAGGCTGCGCGGATCGTCGGGGGCCCGGGTTCGGCCGGGGCCGATGGACGGGGCGCGGGAGGTTCAGGCCGTGCGGTCGGCGGTGACCGTGGCCTCGACGATGGTGTCTCCGACGGCGGCCGTGCCTTTGGCAGCGGCGGTGCTTCCGACAGCGGCGGTGCTTCCGGCGGTGACCGGGCTTCTGGCGGCGACCGGGCTTCCCGTGACGCGGGCGGACGCGGGGAGCGCGGTACTCGTGGTGCTGTCGAGGCCGGGAGCGGCGTAGGTGTCGACTCCCCGGAGGGGGCGCGGGCGCCTCGTGGGGCCAAGGTCGTCGCTGCCGCCGTCAACCAGGCGAGTGTGTGGAACATCGCCAATCTGCTGACGATGCTGCGGCTGATCCTCGTCCCCGGGTTCGTCGCGCTGATGCTGGCCGACGGGGGGTACGACCCGGCGTGGCGCTCGCTCGCCTGGGCCGCCTTCGCCGTGGCCATGATCACCGACGTGTTCGACGGGCACATCGCGCGGACGTACGACCTCGTGACCGACTTCGGGAAGATCGCGGACCCCATCGCCGACAAGGCGATCATGGGGGCGGCGCTGATCTGTCTGTCGGCGCTCGGGGATCTGCCGTGGTGGGTGACGATCGTGATCCTGGGCCGGGAACTCGGCGTGACGCTGCTTCGTTTCTGGGTCATCCGGTACGGAGTGATCCCCGCGAGCCGCGGGGGGAAGATGAAGACCCTCACCCAGGGCGTGGCCGCCGGCATGTACGTCCTGGCGCTGACGGGGTGGCTGGCCACCCTGAGGTTCTGGGTGATGGCTGTGGCGGTCGTCCTGACCGTTGCGACGGGGCTGGACTACGTAAGACAGGCCATTGTGCTGCGGCGCGAGGGAATCGCCGCCCGCAAGGCCGCGCTGGAGGAGACGGAAGCGTGAGTTCCACGGCCACTGACGTGGTGCGACTACTGACGGTGAGGGGTGAGGTGCTGGCCGTCGCCGAGTCGCTGACCGGTGGCCTGGTGGCGGCGGAGATCACTGCGGTCCCGGGCGCGTCCAAGGCGTTCCGGGGCTCGGTCACGGCGTACGCGACGGAGCTGAAGCGCGAGGTGCTGGGCGTCGAGGCCCAGCTGCTGGCCGCGCGCGGCGCGGTGGACGCGCAGGTCGCGGCCCAGATGGCGGCCGGCGTCCGCACGGCGCTCGGCGCCGACTGGGGCATCGCGACGACCGGCGTCGCCGGCCCCGACCCGCAGGACGGCCAGGCCGTGGGGACTGTCTTCGTCGCGGTGGACGGGCCGTTCGGCCCTGGTTCCGGTTCCGCCTCTGGCGGAAAAGTGAAGGCCCTGCGGTTGAACGGCAGCCGTGCGGAAATTCGTAGAGAGAGTGTACGGAGCGTACTCGCACTGCTCCTTCAGGAGCTTGCGGGCGAACAGACCGGGAATGAGCGGGCACAGGATACGGAACAGAACGGGGGGTTTTGATGTTTGCAGCCCTGAGTGAACACGACATCGCTCCCCGCACGGCCGCGGCGCTAGGCGGTACGGTGGGGCGAGAAGGATGCGGCTACGCGGTCCGAGGAGGGAGCCACCGATGATTCTGCTCCGTCGCCTGCTGGGTGACGTGCTGCGTCGGCAGCGCCAGCGCCAGGGCCGTACTCTGCGCGAAGTCTCCTCGTCCGCCCGAGTATCGCTCGGCTATCTCTCCGAGGTGGAGCGGGGGCAGAAGGAGGCATCCTCCGAGCTGCTCGCCGCGATCTGCGACGCGCTGGACGTACGGATGTCCGAACTCATGCGGGAAGTGAGCGACGAACTCGCCCTCGCCGAGCTGGCCCAGTCCGCTGCGGCCACCCCCAGCCAGCCCGTACCGGCCCCGGTGCGTCCGATGCTGGGTTCCGTCTCGGTGGCCGGTGTGCCTCCGGAGCGGGTGACCATCAAGGCGCCCGCCGAGGCGGTGGACGTGGTCGCCGCCTGACGGCTGTCTGTCCGCGTGAACCCCGGCCGGGGCGGTCCCGGCCGGGGTTCACGTGTGTCTGACGGGGCCCGTGTGCGGTTCCGTTTGCCGGGTACCCGGGGTGCGGGCATCGTGAGAGAGCCTGAGCCCCGTACCGGAGGTCTACGGATGTACGTCGTGAAGAGCCCGCTGTCCGACGCCGATCTGCGGATCGTCGGGGTTGCCCTGCAAGGGGCCCTCGTCGACCTGATCGACCTCTCGCTGGTCGCCAAACAGGTCCACTGGAACGTCGTGGGGCCGCGCTTCCGCTCCGTCCACCTCCAGCTCGACGAGGTCGTCGACGTGGCCCGGCTGCACTCCGACACGGTCGCCGAGCGGGCCTCCGCGCTCGGGGTCTCGCCGGACGGGCGGGCGGCGACGGTCGCCGGCGGCAGCGGGATCTCGGGCGTCGCCGAGGGGTGGGTGAAGGACACGGACGCGGTGGGGGCGCTGGTCGATGCGCTGGGGGCCGTCATCACTCGTATGAGGGAACGCGTGGAGGTTACGGGTGACGCGGATCCGGTGAGCCAGGACATTTTCATCGGGATCACCGCAGATCTCGAGAAGCATCACTGGATGTTCCAGGCGGAGAACGTGTAGGGGGCCGTGTGGTGGGGTGGATAGCCCGGGCGGTGCTCGGGGCGGTGTGGTGGTGGGGCGCGGTGCGGCTCGCGGTCGTGCCGGGGGCGGGGGTGGTGGAGGGGGCGGTCGTGGCCGGGGGGTGGGGGTTGAGTCTGCTGCCGGTGCACTGTGTGCCGAGGGCGGGGGCGGTGGGGGCGATTGCCGTGGGGCGGTGGCGGGAGGCTTGGCGGGGTGGGGGGTCTGGGGCAGGAGGTTCAGGGCGGGTGGGGGATGGGCGGTGAGAGTGGGTGTATGTGTGGCTTGCCTCGAAGAAGAGGACGCCCAGGGTCGAGGGGGCGAGGGGGGCGAGGGGGTCGAGGGGGTCGAGTGTGATGATCGGACGGGGCGGCCTGTGCCGTGGCCGGGCGTCCCGCGTCACCACGGCATCGCGACGCCCCCGTTGGGCCGCAGGATCTGCCCCGTCGTGAACGCCGACGCGTCCGAGGCCAGGTGCAGGACCGCGTGCGCGACCTCCTCCGCCTCGCCCACCCGCTTCAGCGGCGCGAGGCGGGCCATGGACGCCTCCGTACGGGCCTGGGCCGCCGCGTCCGGGCGGTCGGTCATCGGCGTGCGGATCCAGCCCGGGGCGACCGCGTTGACGCGGATGCCGTGCGGGCCGACCTCGGTCGCGAGCGTCCGCGTCAACTGGACGACGGCGGCCTTGGCGACGCCGTAGCAGAGCAGCCCGGCGCCCCCGGTGTCGACCGCGCCGGACGCCATCGTGACGATGCTGCCGCCCGAGCCCTGCCGGATCATCCGACCGGCGGCCTCCTGGCAGGCGTACAGCACGCCCTTGAAGTTGACGGCCCACACCCGGTCGAGGTCCTCGTCCCGGGTCTCCAGGACCGTACTGCTGTGCATGATCCCGGCGACGGCTGCGAGGACGTCCAGGCGGTCGCAGGAGGCGATGGCGTCGCGGAGCTGGGCGCGGTCGGTGACGTCGAGGCGGTGGGTGCGCACATCCGGGTGTGCTGTCGGATGTGTTTCCTGGTGCGCGCCTGCGTGTACGTGCGCGCGTACGCGTCGGTGTACGGCTTTGGCGAGCGCCGCCGTCTCCTCCAGGCCCCGCGCGTCCCGGTCCGCCGCGTGCACCGTCGCCCCCGCCTCCGCGAGGAGGATCGCGCAGGCCCGGCCGATGCCGCTCGCGGCTCCGGTCACGAACGCGGTGCGCCCGCTGAGGTCGTACGCCTTCACGGCCATGCGTCGACCGTACGAAAGAATCTGACGGCCCGTCAATTGTGCGGGCCCTGCTGGCAGCTCGGGCACCAGTACGTGGGGCGGTCGTCCTGGTCGGCGAGGCGGACGGGTGTGCCGCAGCGCAGGCAAGGGCGGCCCGCGCGGCCGTACACGAACAGGTCCTGGCCTCGGCGGCCCGTCGTCGTGCGGACCGGGCGGGTGCGGTTGGCCGCCAGGAGGCGGTGGGCGAGCGGCGGGAGCTTGGCCGCGCGGTCGGGCGGGAGCGCGCCGACGGGGAGCCAGGGGGTGGCGCCGGTCAGGAAGCACAGCTCGCTCTTGTAGATGTTGCCGATCCCGGCGAGGTTGCGCTGGTCCAGCAGGGCCTCGCCGAGGGGGCGGGCGGGGTCACCGAGGAGGTTCGCCAGGGCGCGGCCGGCGTCCCAGTCCGGGCCCAGCAGGTCGGGGCCCAGGTGGCCGACGAGGCTGTCCTCCTGCGCAGTGCGGATCAGGTTCAGCACGGTCAGGCGGTAGCCGACGGCCGTGTTGTCCGCCGTTCCCAGCACCGCCCTGATCTGGTGCCCCGGACCGCCCGTCCAGCGCCGGCCCTCCGCGTACACGTACCAGGCGCCCTCCATGCGCAGGTGCGAGTGGAGCGTCAGGCCGCCCTCGATCCTCGCGAGGAGGTGCTTTCCGCGCGGGGTGACGTCCAGGACGGTCCGGCCGGTGAGGTCGACCGTCGCGTACTTCGGGACTCTGAGGTCGGAGAGGGTGAGGGGGGCGCCGGCGAGGGCGGTGTGGAGACGGGTCGCGGTCTGCCAGACGGTGTCGCCTTCGGGCATGGGGGGCCTTTGGGGGGTGTGTTGGCGCGCCGGGTGGGGAGGTGGCGCTGGGGCTGGTGGTAGTTCCGCGCGCGGGTGGGGTGGTGGGGCAGGGGTGCGGCGACGAGGCGTGCCCGCGTGCGGGGGTGCAGCGGGGCTGGGGGAGCGGCCTGGTGCGCGTGGGGGGCGTCATGCGCGTAGGCGCAGGCCGCGCGGGGTTGCGATGAAGCCTGCCTCTTCCAGGAGGGCGCCGAAAGGGGACGTGAGGGCCTGGGCGCCGTTGATGCGTTCCACGGTGACCGTGCCGAGCGAGCCCGCGCGGGCGGCCTCGGCGAGGGCCTGTGCCGCTTCGCGGAGGCGGGGGTCGTCCCTGGGGGCGTCGTCCGGGGTGCTCGGCCACGCCAGGAGTGTCTTCCCGCCGCGCTCCATGTACAGCGTCAGCTCCCCGCCGACCAGCACCACCAGCGAGCCCGCCTTCCGCCCCGGCTTGTGCCCCGCGCCGGTGGGCGGCTCGGGCCAGCCGAGCGCGGCCCCGTACGCGTTCGCCGGGTCGGCCGCCGCCAGGACGACGGCTCGGGAGGGCGGTGTACGACGGTGAGGGCGCCCTTGCGCGTACGCCAGGACCGGGGTGGGGCGCCGGGGGCCCCGGGAGGTGCCGGTGTCGGGGGAGGCGAAGTCGAGGGCCTCGGCAGGGGCGGGGGTGCTCCAGTCGAGGTCGGGGAAGCCGGGGGCGCCGTCGTGGTCGGGGGCGTACGGGGTGGTGTGGTCCGGCGTCGCGTGGCGCGGGTCCGCGGGGTGGCCGTAGGGCGTGCCGTGGGCCGGCGTCGGGGTGCCGGCAGGGCTGGGTGGGGTGTCGTCCGGGGTCGGTCTGATGCCGCGTGTGGCGCTCGCCGGGAAGCCGTAGTCGGCCGGGGTCGCCGGGGCAGGGAGGGACTCGTCGCGGTCGCGGGCGCCCGCCACCGCGCGCAGACGGTCGACGGCGCCGTCCATGGCGAACTGGGCGGCGCCGAGGCCCTCCACGACGTACCCCCGGCGGGCCTGGCCGCTGTCCTCGAAGGCCGACAGCACGCGGTATGTCGCGGAGAAGCCGCCCTCGACGCCCTCGGCGGCGACCGCGCCCCGGGTGACCACGCCGTGCCGGTCGAGGAGGGTGCGGGCCAGCGCGTGCGCGCGAACGGTCGGGTCGCCCTCGGCCGCCGGAAGCAGGGACCAGCGGCCGGCCACGGTCGGAGGGCCGCCGCGCGAGGCGGGGCGAGCGGCGGCGGTGAGGGAGCCGTAGCGCCCGCGCGGGACCGCACGCCGCGCGCGGTGGGCCGTCGAGCCCGCCGTACGGCCCGAGCCGAGCAGCGCGCGCATCGGGGCGAGGGTGTCGTTGGTGAGGCGTCCGGACCAGGCGAGGTCCCAGAGTGCGTCGGCGAGCTGTGGGTCGGTGGCGTCCGGGTGGGTGGTGGCGCGGACCTGGTCGGCGATCTGGCGGAAGAACAGGCCGTAGCCGCCGGAGAGGGCCGTCAGGACCGACTCGTGCAGCGCGGTCGGCTCCAGGGGGTGCGGCGGAGGCAGGAGCAGCGGGGCCGCGTCCGCCAGGTAGAGGGAGATCCAGCCGTCCTTGCCGGGGAGCGCGCCCGCGCCCGCCCAGACGATCTCCCCGGCGGCGGTGAGTTCGTCGAGCATCGCCGGGGAGTAGTCGCGCACGCGCGAGGGCAGCACCAGCTTCTCCAGCGCCGAGGCGGGTACGGAGGCCCCCTGGAGCTGCTCGACCGCGCGGACCAGGCCGTCGGTGCCCCGCAGGGCGTGGCCGGCGCCGACGTGCTGCCACTGGGGCAGGAACTGGGCGAGCGCGGCCGGCGGGACCGGCTCCAGCTCCTGGCGCAGCGCCGCGAGGGAGCGCCGGCGCAGGCGCCGCAGGACCGTCGCGTCGCACCACTCCTGGCCGATGCCCGCCGGGTGGAACTCGCCCTGGACGACGCGCCCGCTCGCCGCGAGCCGCTGGAGCGCGCCGTCGGTGACGGCCGTGCCGAGGCCGAAGCGGGTGGCCGCCGCGGCGGACGTGAACGGGCCGTGCGTGCGCGAGTGACGGGCCAGCAGGTCGCCCAAGGGGTCCTTGACGGGCTCGGTGAACGCCTCCGGCACACCGACCGGCAGGGCTGTGCCCAGCGCGTCGCGCAGGCGGCCCGCGTCCTCGATCGCCGCCCACTGGTCGACGCCCGCCACGCGCACCCGAATCGCGCGCCGTGCTGCGGCCAGCTCCTGGGCCCAGCGCGGGTCGGCGCCGCGCCGCGCGAGGTCGGCGTCGGTGAGCGGGCCGAGGACACGCAGCGCGTCGGCGACCCCTTCGGCGTCCCTGAGGCGCCGCTCCTCGGTCAGCCACTGGAGCTCGCGCTCCAGTTCGGCCAGCACCTCGGCGTCCAGCAGCTCGCGCAGCTCCGCCTGGCCGAGCAGTTCCGCCAGCAGCCGCGAGTCCAGGGACAGCGCGGCGGCACGGCGCTCGGCGAGCGGCGAGTCCCCCTCGTACAGGAACTGGGCGACGTAGCCGAACAGCAGACTGCGCGCGAAGGGGGACGGCTCCGGAGTGGTGACCTCGACCAGGCGCACCTTGCGGGACTCCAGGTCGCCCATCAGCTCGACGAGGCCGGGGACGTCGAAGACGTCCTGGAGGCACTCGCGGACCGCTTCCAGGACGATCGGGAACGACCCGAACTCGCTCGCCACCTGGAGCAGTTGCGCCGCGCGCTGGCGCTGCTGCCACAGCGGGGTGCGCCGGCCGGGGGCGCGGCGCGGCAGCAGCAGCGCGCGGGCGGCGCACTCCCGGAACCGGGACGCGAACAGCGCCGAGCCGCCGACCTGGTCGGTGACGACCTGGTCGACCTCGCCCTTGTCGAAGACGACGTCCTGCGCGCCCACGGGCGCCTGGTCGGCGTCGTACTCGGTGCCCGCCTTCAGGGGCTCCCGGTCGAGGAGGTCCAGGCCCATCAGGTCGGCGTCCGGCAGGCGCAGCACGATGCCGTCGTCCGCGTGCATCACCTGCGCGTCCATGCCGTACCGCTCGGCGAGCCGGGCTCCCAGGGCGAGCGCCCACGGGGCGTGCACCTGGGCGCCGAACGGGGAGTGGACGACCACGCGCCAGTCGCCCAGCTCGTCCCGGAAACGCTCCACGACGATCGTCCGGTCGTCCGGGACATGGCCGCAGGCCTCGCGCTGTTCGGCGAGGTACGACAGGACGTTGTCGGCGGCCCACGCGTCCAGGCCCGCCGCGAGCAGGCGCAGCCGGGCGTCCTCCCGCGGCAGCGCACCGACCTCGCGCAGGAACGCGCCCACCGCGCGCCCGAGCTCCAGCGGGCGGCCCAGCTGGTCGCCCTTCCAGAACGGCAGCCGGCCCGGCACACCGGGGGCCGGGGAGACCAGGACGCGGTCGCGGGTGATGTCCTCGATGCGCCAGGAACTCGTACCGAGCGTGAAGACGTCGCCCACGCGCGACTCGTAGACCATCTCCTCGTCCAGCTCGCCGACCCGGCCGCCGCCCTTCTTCGGGTCGGAACCCGCGAGGAAGACGCCGAACAGGCCGCGGTCGGGGATCGTGCCGCCCGAGGTGACGGCGAGGCGCTGGGCGCCCGGCCTGCCGGTGACCGTCCCGGCCACGCGGTCCCACACCACGCGCGGGCGCAGTTCCGCGAACGCGTCCGACGGGTAGCGGCCCGCCAGCATGTCCAGGGTCGCCGTGAACGCCGACTCCGGGAGCGACGCGAAGGGGGCCGCGCGCCGCACGGCCGCCAGCAGGTCGTCGACCTGCCAGGTGTCCATCGACACCATCGCGACCAGCTGCTGCGCCAGCACGTCCAGCGGGTTCGCGGGCACCCGCAGGGACTCGATGGCGCCCTCGCGCATGCGCTCGGTGACCACCGCCGCCTGGACCAGGTCGCCCCGGTACTTCGGGAAGACCACACCGGTCGACACCGCGCCCACCTGGTGCCCCGCCCGGCCCACGCGCTGGAGGCCGGAGGCCACCGAGGGTGGCGACTCCACCTGGACCACCAGGTCCACCGCGCCCATGTCGATGCCCAGCTCCAGGCTGGACGTCGCGACCACCGCGGGCAGCCGGCCCGCCTTCAGGTCCTCCTCGACCAGCGCGCGCTGCTCCTTGGAGACCGAGCCGTGGTGCGCCCGCGCGATGACCGGCGGGGCGCCCTGGGCCGCGCCCGAGCCGCCCATCAGCTCGGCCGGTGAGTGATGCTCCGCCAGCGGCTCGCCCGTCGCCCGCTCGTAGGCGATCTCGTTCAGCCGGTTGCACAGGCGCTCCGCGAGGCGCCGGGAGTTCGCGAACACGATCGTCGAGCGGTGCGCCTGCACGAGGTCCGCGATCCGCTCCTCCACATGCGGCCAGATCGAGGGGCGCTCCGCCTGCGCGTCGTCCACCGGGGAGCCGCCCAGCTCGCCCAGGTCCTCCACCGGGACGACCACCGACAGGTCGAACTCCTTCGCCGACCTCGGCTGGACGATCTCGGCCTTCCCGCGCGGGGCGAGGTAGCGGGCGATCTCGTCCACCGGGCGGACCGTCGCCGACAGGCCGATCCTGCGGGCGGGCCTCGGCAGCAGGGCGTCCAGCCGCTCCAGGGTCAGCGCCAGGTGCGCGCCCCGCTTCGTGCCCGCCACCGCGTGGACCTCGTCCAGGATGACCGTCTCCACGCCCGTCAGCGCGTCGCGCGTGGCCGACGTCAGCATCAGGAACAGGGACTCCGGGGTCGTGATCAGGATGTCCGGCGGGCGCGTCGCCAGAGCCCGGCGCTCCGCGGGCGGGGTGTCGCCGGAGCGGATCCCGACCTTGACCTCCGGCTCGGGCAGGCCGAGGCGCGCGGACTCCTGGCGGATGCCGGTCAGCGGGCTGCGGAGGTTGCGCTCCACGTCCACCGCGAGGGCCTTCAGCGGCGAGACGTACAGCACCCGGCAGCGCTTCTTCGGGTCCGCCGGCGGGGGCGTGGACGCCAGGCCGTCCAGCGCCGCAAGGAACGCGGCCAGCGTCTTGCCCGAGCCCGTCGGGGCGACCACCAGCACGTCCGAACCCTCCCGGATGGCCCGCCACGCGCCCGCCTGGGCCTCGGTGGGTGCCGAGAACGCCCCCGTGAACCAGCTGCGGGTCGCGGGGGAGAAGCCGTCCAGGGCTCGGTGTGCGGAACTGACCATGCGTCCATCCTGCACCTCGCCACTGACAATCGGGCTGACCTGTGGATACAGGGCCGGCGGCGGGTTCAGCCGAGGGGGCGGCCGTACGACCTCAGGGTGCGGAGGGCGTCGATCGTCGCCATCGCCCGGGCCTCCAGGGCGGCGGACGGGGTCCACCGGGGACGGCGGGGCGGCCAGCCGCCGTCGGACTGCTGGCCTGCCGCGAGGAGGTCCAGGGAACGGGACATCTCGGCGTCGGTGAACCACGCGCGCGCGACGGAGTGCGGAACGGGGGCGAAGTCGTGGGGGAAGTGCCGCTCGGCGGGCGCGAGGCACGCCTCCGGGCTCTCCGGGGCCAGGACGGCCAGATGCCGCTCGCGCACCAGACGGCCCAGGCGGTCGGCGGTGGCCTGCGCGCGGGAGCGATCGGGGACGGAGTCCAGGAAGGCGACGGCGGCCTGCACCTCGTACGGATCGGGGGTCCGCAGGGACTCCACCGCCTGCCAGCAGAAGTCGGTGGCCCGGAACAGCCAGGCGTGCCAGACGTCGTTGCGGTGCAGGAGGCCCGTGACGGGGCCGGTCGTCAGCAGGTCGCCGGCCGGGACGTCCGCGATCGGGGCCGACGGCGCGGCCGGATAGCCGCGCTGGGAGGGCAGGACGGCCGGGAGGGCGCCGTCCGGGGACGACACAGCCGTCAGATGGCGGCACAGCTGCTCCACCCGCCGGCCGCCGCAGCGCCCGAGCGCGTCCAGGACCCGCAGCGCGTACACCGCGTGCGGGGGCTGGCCGATAGGCCCGCGCAGGTCGGGCTCCAGGGCGTGGCCGTACCCGCCGTCCGCGGTGCGGTAGGCGTCGAGCGCGGTCTCCGCGGGGTCGGCGGAGGCGCCCAGGAAGTGGTGGGCGAACAGACGCTGCTCCAGCACGCGCGCGTTGAGCCACATGAAGCGCTCCGCGCGCGCGAGCGGGGAGCGCGCCGGGGGCGTCTGGGGCAGGGGGGAGGCTCCTGGTTCGGGCATGCCGCGACCGTAGGGTGGAAAGCGCTGCCCGCGCGGGCGTACGGGCAAGGGTGTACCCGAGGGGCGGGATACTGAGGGCATGCGGTTGACGGTCTTCTGGGAGCGGATGGCGGAGCACTTCGGTACGGGGTACTCCGAGACCTTCGCGCGCGATCACGTGATGACGGAGCTGGGCGGGCGGACGGTGCACGAGGCGCTGACCGACGGCTGGGAGGCGAAGGACGTGTGGCGGGTGGTGTGCTCGGTGATGAACGTTCCGCACGAGAAGCGGTGATCCCCGGCGAAGATCGCGGGGGAGTGCCGGAATACCGGTGGAGTGGGCGAGACTTGGGCCGTGGCACCGACTGAGGAGACCGGGCAGCTCGCCCCGCAGACACCATCGCCCGGCGCTGCGTCGCCGCCCGCGTCGCCGCCGGCCGACGGCGGTGGGGCGGCCGGGGAGCGCATGCCGCGGTGGCTGCCGCGCGCGATGGTGCTCGCGCTGGCGCTCATCGGCCTGTTCCAGCTGGGTACGTGGGCGTTCCACCAGCTCCTCGGGCTGCTGATCAACATCCTCATCGCGTTCTTCCTGGCGCTCGCCGTCGAACCCGCGGTCAGCTGGATGGCGTCCTACGGGATGCGCCGGGGCCTGGCGACCTTCCTGGTCTTCCTCGGGCTGCTGATCGCCGTCGCCGGGTTCATCACGCTCCTCGGGTCGATGCTCGCCGGGCAGATCGTCAAGATGGTCGACGGGTTCCCGCAGTACCTCGACTCCGTCATCAACTGGATCAACACCTCGTTCCACACCGAGCTGAGACGGGTCGACATCCAGGAAGGGCTGCTGCACTCCGAGTGGCTGAAGAAGTACGCGCAGAACAGCGCCGCCGGGGTGCTCGACGTCTCCGCGCAGGTGCTCGGCGGGCTCTTCCAGCTGCTGACGATCGCCCTGTTCTCGTTCTACTTCGCCGCCGACGGGCCCCGGCTGCGGCGGGGGCTGTGCTCCGTGCTGCCGCCGGCGAAGCAGGCCGAGGTGCTGCGCGCGTGGGAGATCGCCGTCGACAAGACCGGGGGGTACCTCTACTCGCGCGGGCTGATGGCGCTGATCTCCGGGATCGCGCACTACGTCCTGCTCCAGGTCCTGGAGATCCCCTACGCGCCCGTGCTGGGGCTGTGGGTCGGTGTCGTCTCGCAGTTCATCCCCACACTCGGGACGTACCTCGCGGGCGCGCTGCCCATGCTGATCGCGTTCACCGTCGATCCCTGGTACGCGCTGTGGGTGCTGGTGTTCGTCGTCGTGTATCAGCAGTTCGAGAACTACATGCTCCAGCCGAAGCTGACGTCCCGGACCGTGGACATCCATCCCGCCGTCGCCTTCGGGTCCGTCATCGCCGGGACCGCGCTGCTGGGGGCCGTGGGGGCGCTGATCTCCATCCCCGCCGTCGCGACGCTTCAGGCGTTCCTGGGGGCGTATGTGAAGCGGTACGACGTCACCGATGATCCTCGGGTGCTGGGGCGGCCTCGGCGGGAGGAGGCGCGAGGTGGGGGTGGCGGGGGGCTGCGGGAAGTGTGGAGGCGAGTCGGTGCGCGTGTGCGTGCGCGGGGTGGGCGCGGGTAGTCGCTTCGGCTGTGCCGCCGTGGGGTGCGCCTGATGTCGGTGTGTGGGTCGGTGCCGGTCCGGGGGGTGTCCGTCCTCGGGCCGGCGGTGCTGTTTCTTGTGGGGTGGGCCGTGGTGGCGCCGGCCGCTGCGGGCGGACACCCCCCGGACCGTCCCCTTCCCGCCGTTGGCGGCTTTCCCCCGGCGGGGGTTTCGGTGTTTTTCGGGGTGTCACCGTGGTTGTGCTTCTTCTGGTGCGTGGCAGAGGCCATCGGTGTGGAGGGTGGGGGCGTACGGTCGGGAAGCTGTGTGGTGCGCTTGACATGGAAATCGAACATCCATTCTGATGGGGGCACCGGCGAGGCGTTCGGTGGGGATGTACGAGGGTGTTTTGCCCGAGTCTGGGTGTGTAAGTGACCTAGTTATCCACAGGCTGGACCGGCGTCGAGGCGCGTTGTCAGTGGCAGGCGTTAGCGTCTTTGACGTGAAGCGATCGACTCAAGCAAACCGGGTGGAACCCATGGCAGGCACGGACCGCGAGAAGGCGTTGGACGCCGCGCTCGCACAGATTGAACGGCAGTTCGGCAAGGGCGCGGTCATGCGCATGGGCGAGCGGCCGAACGAACCCATCGAGGTCATCTCCACGGGATCGACCGCGCTGGACGTCGCGCTCGGCGTCGGCGGCATCCCGCGCGGCCGTGTGGTGGAGGTGTACGGCCCGGAGTCCTCCGGCAAGACGACCCTGACACTGCACGCCGTGGCCAACGCGCAGCGGGCCGGCGGCCAGGTGGCCTTCGTGGACGCGGAGCACGCCCTCGACCCCGAGTACGCGCGCAAGCTCGGCGTCGACGTCGACAACCTGATCCTCTCCCAGCCGGACAACGGCGAGCAGGCGCTGGAGATCGTGGACATGCTGGTCCGCTCCGGCGCTCTCGACCTGATCGTCATCGACTCCGTCGCCGCGCTCGTGCCGCGTGCGGAGATCGAGGGCGAGATGGGCGACAGCCACGTCGGCCTCCAGGCCCGGCTGATGAGCCAGGCGCTGCGGAAGATCACCAGCGCGCTCAACCAGTCCAAGACCACCGCCATCTTCATCAACCAGCTCCGCGAGAAGATCGGCGTGATGTTCGGCTCCCCGGAGACCACGACCGGTGGCCGCGCGCTGAAGTTCTACGCCTCGGTGCGGATGGACATCCGCCGGATCGAGACCCTGAAGGACGGCACCGAGGCGGTCGGCAACCGCACCCGCGTCAAGGTCGTCAAGAACAAGGTCGCGCCGCCCTTCAAGCAGGCCGAGTTCGACATCCTCTACGGCCAGGGCATCAGCCGCGAGGGCGGCCTGATCGACATGGGCGTGGAGCACGGCTTCGTCCGCAAGGCCGGCGCCTGGTACACGTACGAGGGCGACCAGCTCGGCCAGGGCAAGGAGAACGCCCGCAACTTCCTGAAGGACAACCCCGACCTCGCCAACGAGATCGAGAAGAAGATCAAGGAGAAGCTGGGCGTCGGAGTCCGCCCGGAGACGGCAGCGGCCGAGCCCGCGGCGGACGCCGCGACCTCCGCCTCCGCGGCCGGCGGCGCGGACGACGCGTCCAAGACGGTCCCCGCTCCCGCAGCCAAGGCCGCCAAGACCAAGGCCGCGGCGGCCAAGAGCTGATCCTCCGTGACACGACGAACCGACTGGGCCGACCCCTTCGACCCCGACGCCTTCCGGGGCCCGGGGGCGCGGGACACCGACCCCGGCCAGGACCGGCGGGGCGGTACCGGCCGGTCGGCGCAGGGCCCGTACGACGGCGACCGGCTCGGGGACGACTCCGCCGCGGGCTGCGGCCGGCGGGGAAGCGGCTCGTACGCGGATGCCGACCTGCTCGGTGCTCCCCCCTGGGGCGACGACCGGGGCGGTGACGGGGAGCCCGGCGGGCGGGGCGCCCGCGCGGGGCGTGGCAGGACCGGCGGGGGTGGTCCGCGCGGCGGGCGCGGCCGTCGCCGCAACGGCTTCGGGGAACCGTCCAGCGGGCGGTCCACCGAGGGGGAAGGCGTTTCCGACTCGTCGAGGGCCGAGAAGGAGCAGCCTTCAGGGGACCCGGCTGAGCGGGCGCGGGCGATCTGTCTGCGCCTGCTCACCGGGACCCCGCGCACCCGCAAACAGCTCGCGGACGCCCTGCGCAAGCGGGAGATCCCGGACGAGGTGGCCGAGGAGGTGCTCTCCCGGTTCGAGGAGGTCGGGCTGATCGACGACGGCGCCTTCGCGGACGCCTGGGTGGAGTCCCGGCACCATGGCCGGGGCCTGGCCCGGCGCGCCCTGGCCCGGGAACTGCGCACCAAGGGCGTCGACTCCACGCTGATCGACGAGGCGGTCTCCCAGCTCGACTCCGAACAGGAGGAGACGACCGCCCGGGACCTCGTCGCCCGCAAGTTGCGCGCCACGCGGGGGCTCGACCGGGACAAGCGGGTCCGTCGACTCGCGGGGATGCTTGCCCGCAAGGGCTACTCCGAAGGCATGGCCCTCAGGATCGTCAGACAGGCGCTGGAGGAGGAGGGGGAGGAGACCGACTTCCTGGACGGGGAGTTCTGAGGCGGGGGCACCGTCCGGGTCAGGGGCTTCCCGCCCCGGCGGCCCGGCGTGACGGCTTCGGGGCGACGCGTGATGCGAGGGGGCGTCACCGGCAGCAGGGCGGTGTCCCGAGGTCTTCGGCGGGAGTGCGTGCCCCCGGGCACCGGTGGAGCGTTGTCCTGCTGGGGCGGGGGTGCAGTCGTGGGGGCGGCGGTCGGTACGTGGCGCCGGGATCGGTGGTCCCGGGCCGGTGACCGCCGAGGCGGGGGCATCGGAGCGGCCGGCTCCGGGCAGGGTGGACGCGCGGGGGCGCCGATCGTGTCCGGGCCGGGCTCGGTGTGCTGCCTGGGAACAGGCGGCTCTCCTGGAGCGGCCGGTCTCCACCGAGGGCTGGTGTTCGTGGACAGGCGGACAGGCCGCGCCGCCCTTCCCATTACGGGTGGGGGTAACCCCCGTGCGAAGACGCCTGATCGCCGCAGTGCACGGGCCGGTGGGTGAGGGCGAGTGTGGACGCGTGCCGTCGACTCCCCTCACAACAGAAGAGAGCCCGCCCTCATGATGCTGCGTTACGCACTCAAGACGGTCCGCGCCCGCAAGGCCGGCTTCCTCGGGGCCTTCCTCGCCCTGATGTGCGCCTCCGCGCTCGTCACCGCCTGCGGCACGCTCCTGGAGACGGGACTGCGCGGCGCGATCCGCACCGAGCGGTACGCGGCGACACCCGTCCTGGTCTCCGGTGACCAGAACGTCCACCGGACCACCGTCCAGCGCAAGAACGGCAAGACCAAGGTCAAGCACAAGGCCAAACCCATCGCCGAGCGCGCCTGGCTGCCCGAGGAACTGGAACAGCGGATCGCCGCCGTCCCCGGCGTCGCCCGCGTCGTCCCCGAACTCACCTTCCTCGCCGTCCCCTCGACACCCGGCCACGACCCCGGCCCGCCCTCCTACGGCCACGCCTGGCACTCCGCCGCGCTGACGCCGTACCGCCTCGTCGACGGGGCCGCTCCCCGGGGCGCCGGCGATCTCGTCGTCGACAGCGGCCTCGCGGCGCGGGCGCGGCTGACGGTCGGCGACCGGCTCACCGTGCAGTCGACGCAGGCCCCGCGCACCTACCGGATCAGCGGCATCGTGGCGGCGACCGGCGTGCGCCACCAGACGTCCCTCTTCTTCTCCGCCGGCGAGGCCCGCAGGTTGGCCGCGCACCCTGGACAGGTCACCGCGTTCGGCGTGCTCCCCGCCGAGGGGACCGACCCCGGCGAGCTGAAGCGGGCGGTCGCACGGGCCCTGGACGGTACGGCCGCGCAGGTCACCGCCGGGGACACGCGCGGTCCCGTCGAGTTCCTGGACGCCGCTGCCGCGCGGGTCCGGCTGATCAGCATGGGCGGGGCGATGGGCGGGACCTCGCTGCTCGTGGCCGTGCTCGTGGTCGTCGGGACCTTCGGGCTGTCGGTGCAGCAACGGCACCGGGAACTCGCCCTGCTGCGCGCCGTCGCCGCGACCTCGGGGCAGATCCGCCGGCTGCTCGGGCGGGAGGCGCTGCTCGTCGGGGCGGTCGCCGGGGCGGCGGGCGCGGTCGCCGGGCTGCCGCTGGGGAGCCTGCTGCACGGACGGTTCGTCGACCTGGGCGCCGTACCCGCCACGCTGGAGCACACCGGCAGCGTCTTCCCGCCGCTCGCCGCCGTCGCCGTGACCCTGCTGGGCGCCTGGGCCGCCGCGCGGGTCGCCTCCCGGCGGGTCGTCCGGATCCGGCCCGTCGAGGCGCTCACCGAGGCCGTGGCCGAACCCGCCCGCCCCGCGTGGGGGCGGCTCGCCGCCGGTCTGCTGCTGCTCGCGGGCGGCGGAGCCCTCGTCGCCGTACTCGGCGTACTGCGCACCGAGCCCGCCGCGACGCCCGTGACCTTCCTCGCCGTCATCGTCCTGTCCACTTCCGTCGCCCTCCTCGGCCCGCTCCTCGTCGGAGCGGCCACGCTGCTCCTGTCCGGCCCCCTGCGGCTCACCGGTCACGGCGGCCGGCTCGCCACCGCCAACCTGCGGGGCAACGCCGTCCGCACGGCCTCCGTCGTCACCCCTCTCACCCTGCTCGTCGGCATGACCTGCACCGTCCTGTTCGTCCAGCCCACCCTCGGTGACGCCGCCCGTGCCGAGGTCCGCGAGGGGGTGCGCGCCGACTGGGTCGTCGACTCGACGGGACCCGGCGTCCCTGCCCCGGTCGCCCAGCGGCTGCGCGCGTCCGGTGACGCCGTGACCGAGGTCGTCCGCACCACCGTCCGCGTCGGCCTCGACAAGTACCCGGCGCAGGGTGTCACCCAGGCCGGTCTCGCCCGCACCTGGGACCCCGATGTCACCGCGGGCTCCCTCGACCGGCTCACCGGGAACACGGTCGCCGTCAGCGAACTGGCCGCGGACCAGCTCGGCCTGGCACCCGGCTCCCCCCTGAAGCTGACCCTCGGCGACGGAACGCCCGCCACGCTCACCGTCGCCGCCGTCTACTCCAGGGGCCTCGGCTTCGGAGACCTCACCCTCGCGCACGACCTCGTCGTACGCCACGTCGACAACCCCCTGTCCGCCTCCCTCCTCCTCAGCACCAGCCGTACACACAGAGAACTCGCGACTACACTCCGTGAGTTCCCGGATCTCCGAATTCTTTCCCCGGACGCCGCGGACTCGGTCCGGGCGGCCAGGCAGCAGGAGAACGCCGAGGTCAACCTGTTCGCGATGGGGCTGGTCCTGGCCTTCACCGCCATCGCCGTCGTCAACACGCTCGGCATGTCGGTCTCGGAGCGGGTCCGGGAGTTCGCGCTGCTGCGGCTCGCCGGGGCGACGCGGCGCCAGGTGCTGCGGATGCTGCGCACCGAGGCCCTGTCGACCCTGCTCCTCGCGACCGCGCTCGGCAGCGGTATCGCCCTCGCGGTCCTGACCGCGTTCAGCGTCGGGATGACGGGGCGTGCCGCGCCGGCGGTCGCGCCGCTCGTGTACGTCACCGTCGTCGCCGTGGCCGGGTTGCTCGCGCTCGTGGCGACCGCGGTGCCGGGGAGGGTGGCGCTGCGGGTGCGGGCGGTGACGGTGGTGACGGCGAGGGAGTAGGGAGGCCGGGGCAGGGGGGCGGTGGTGGAGGAGGCGGTGCGACGGTGCGGTGGAGGCGGGCATATTGTCGCGCCCGCCTCGGCCCCGCTATCGCGTGACCGGCAGCCCCGCCGCCCGCCACGCCTGGAACCCGCCCACCAGGTCGGTCGCGCGGTGCAGGCCGAGCCGGTGCAGGGAGGCGGCGGCGAGGCTGGAGGCGTAGCCCTCGTTGCAGATCACGACGACCCGCAGGTCGTGTCCGGTCGCCTCGGGGGCGCGGTGGCTGCCCTGGGGGTCGAGCCGCCACTCCAGCTCGTTGCGCTCGACGACCAGGGCGCCGGGGATCAGCCCGTCGCGCTCGCGCAGGGCGGCGTACCGGATGTCGACGAGCAGTGCGTCTCCCGCGCGGGTGGCCTCGTACGCCTCCCGCGCCTCCACGCGCGCGTACGTGGCGCGTGTCTGTTCCAACAGGGCGTCGATTCCCACGGGGGGCTCGCCAGGGGCACCGCCGCGGCCGTCCGTGTCGTCCGTCTGGCGCGCGCTCACTGCCAGTCCTCCGGCCGCTCCACCTGCTCCAGGCGCAGCACCTGCCCGGAGCGGCTGTAGCGGCGGATGCGGGGGAGCGGCGGGTAGTACGCGTGGACGGAGACCGCGTGCCGGTCGGGGGACTCGTTGAGGACCTCGTGGATGTGGTGGCGGCCGAACGCGCGGCCCTCTCCGGCGGACAGGGCGCGTTTCCGGTCGACGTCCTCCGACAGCTCCAGGGTCTTCCAGCCGTCGGTGGGGAGGCGGGCCGCGAGGGAGTTCTCCTTGAGCGTGCCCCGGGCGGTCAGGAAGGCGCCCACCGAGTCGGCGTGGTCGTGCCAGCCGGTGCCGGTGCCGGGCGGCCAGCCGATGAGCCACGCCTCGCTGCCGGCGGGCCCTTCGAGACGGATCCAGGTGCGGCCCTCGGGGTCGAGCGGGAGGGACGCGATCAGCTCGGCGTCGGTGGCGGTGCGCCGTACGAAGTCCAGGAGATCGGCCTGGGTGGGGACGCGGGCGGACGTGGGGAGGGAAGGGGCGACAGACACGGACACCGTCCTGGTGAGGTTCGCGGGGAGCGCGCCGTACGCGCGCGTGAGGGGATGCGAATCAGCAGGAGGAGCGACACACGCAGCCCGCGTAGCGGACGAGGTCCATGTGGACCCTCCGCCACAGGTGCACGCAGGTGTCGGTCACGATCCGGAGTAGACCATGGCCGTACGGGGCGGTCAACTGGCTGTCACCATGCGGACAGAGAGGGAGTGAGCAGCGATTTCGTCCGACGATACGACTGGCGATGATCGGACCGGAATCGCGCTCCCGCGCGCGGGTGACACCACCCCACCGCATGCCGCCCCCTCTCACGTTCACTGCACCCCCGCTTCCGCCTCCTCCCGCGCCGCCCCTCCCACTGCTGTCTCCGCCGCCGCGTACAGGTCCGCTGGCCGTACGCCGTTCAGCGCGGCCACCAGATGCCCGTCGGGGCGGATCAGCAGCACCGTGTGGGGCGCGGCCCCCGGATAGCTCTCGGCGACGAGCAGCTCCGCCGGGTACGGCAGCGCGGTGACGGCGGCGGCGAGGCGGGGCATGATGCCGGCGCCCACCCAGTGCTTGCGCTCCCACACGCCCGTACCCGGCGCGATCAGCACGGCGAGCAGGGCGCCCCGGCCGAGGCGGTCGCGCAGGCGGACGAAGGAGCCGTCCTCGGCGGTCACCCGTACGTCGGTGACCTGGGCGCCCGGCGGGGTGTCCACCGGCACCTCGGCGGCCAGGTGCCGGGGCGCGAGCGGGGAGTCCGCGTGGTCGCCCGGCGCGCCGAGCGGGCCCCGGCCGAGGTGGCCGTCGGACAGCAGCGCGTCGTGCCCCCGGGCGGAGCCGGGGACGTACGCGCGCAGGCCCCCGCCGCCGCGCAGCAGCGGCAGCGTCTGGTCGGCGGCGCGCAGGCGCGCGGAGACGGCCGCACGGCGCTCCGCCTGGTAGCTGTCGAGCAGCGCCTCGCGCGGGCCGTGGTGCCAGGCCGCCGCGAGCTTCCAGGCGAGATTGTCGGCGTCCCTGAGGCCCTCGTCGAGGCCGTGCGTGCCGAACGCGCCCAGCAGGTGCGCCGCGTCCCCGGCGAGGAAGACACGCCCCACGCGCCAGCGCCGCGCGAGCCGGTGGTGCACCGTGTGGACGCCGGTGTCGAGCAGCTCGTACGGCGGCGTCGCCCCGCCGTTCCAGCCGGTGAGCGTCTCGCGCACACGCGCCACCAGCAGCTCGGGCGTGACCAGGTCCTTGCCGGGCGGGAGCAGCCAGTCCAGGCGCCAGACGCCGTCCGGGAGGGGGCGGGCGGTGACCTCCCCGGCCGACGGTCCGGACGTCCGCCACGGCGGCATCCGATGGAGCAACGACTGGCCCTCCCACGGAAGTTCCGCCCGCAGCGCGGCCACGGCGTGTCGCTCGACCGCCGTGCGGCCGGGGAAGCGGATGTCCTGGAGTTTGCGGACCGTGGAGCGGGGGCCGTCGCAGCCGACCAGGTAACTGCCCCGCCACCACGTGCCCTTCGGCCCGCGCGTGTGCGCGGTGACGCCGGAGGGTTCCTGTTCGACCGTGTCCAGTCTGCTGTCCACCGACAGTTTCACCAGGCGCTCGCGCGCGAGGGCGGCGCGCAGCGCGCGCGTGAGGACGTGCTGCGCGATGTGCAGGGGGGCCGGTTCCGTGTCGTCGAACGTGACCTCGCGCATCACCTGCTTGCGCCGCAGCGACCGCCAGCCCGTCCAGCGCAGCCCGTCGAGCGGGGCGCCGGTCAGCCGCTCCATCAACGCGGCCGTGTCCTCGCGCAGGACGACCGTGCGCGCGAGCCTCGGCTCGTCCTTGCCCGGGCCCTCGTCCAGCACGACCGACGGCACCTCCTGACGCGCCAGCGCCAGGGCGAGCGTGAGCCCCACGGGCCCCGCTCCGACGATGATCACCGGGTCCACTGAAGGCCGCCCCCTGCCCGCGACGGTGCCCTCAGGGACGTAAGTGAATTCGAGGTGGGAGCAGGGTGCGCGATCACAGAACGTATGCAACCCATTGCCGCTGCTTGCGTCAAGTGACGGAGGCAGCGGCGCGCACGCCACTGCCTCCGTACAGGTCAAGCGATGTGAGGGGGTGTCAGACCCCTGTGCCGCCGGCCATGACGCTGCCGCCCGCGCCCGTGCCGAACGTGCCGTCGATGGCGGCCGAGTCGGGATCCAGCACCGCGCCCGTGCTGCGCTTGCTGCGCCGCAGGCGCTTCTCCAGCCAGCTCGCGAAGCTGGTCAGGATGAAGTTCAGGACGATGTACATGGCCGCGACCACGATGAAGCTCGGGATCGGGTTGGCGTAGTTGGCCGCCAGCGTGCTGCGTGAGTTGAGCAGCTCGGTGAAGCCGATCATCACACCGCCCAGCGCCGTGTCCTTCACGATGACGACGAGCTGACTGACGATCGCCGGCAGCATCGCCGTCACGGCCTGCGGGAGCAGGATGCTGCTCATCGTCTGGCCCTTGCGCAGCCCGATGGCGTAGGCGGCCTCCGTCTGGCCCTTGGGAAGGGCCAGGATGCCCGCACGGACGATCTCGGCGAGCACGGCCGCGTTGTAGAGCACCAGGCCCGTCACGACGGCGTACAGCGGCCGGTCCTCGCTCGTGATGTCCGTCGAGTTGGCGAAGAACTGGTTGGCGAACAGGATCAGCAGCAGTACCGGGATGGCCCGGAAGAACTCGACGATCGTCCCGGACACCGCGCGCACCGTGAGGTGGTCGGAGAGGCGGGCGATGCCGAGGACGGCGCCCAGCGGGAGGGCGATCAGCATGGCGAGCGCGGCGGCCTTCAGTGTGTCTCCGAGGCCGGGCAAGAGGTACGTCGTCCAGGCGTCCGACTCGGTGAAAGGACTCCACTGGGCGGACGTCAGCAGCTCCTTGGCGTCCAACTTCTGCCACACCCACCACACGAGCAGGGCGAGCAGGGCGGCGAAGACCACCGAGAGGACGATGTTGCGCACCCGCGCGCGGGGGCCGGGTGTGTCGTACAGGACCGAGCTCATCGCTTCACCGCCAGTCGCTTGCTGAGCCAGCCGAGGAAGAGGCCGGTCGGCAGGGTCAGTACCACGAAGCCGAACGCGAAGACCGCGCCGATGAGCAGCGTCTGCGCCTCGTTCTCGATCATCGTCTTCATCAGGTAGGCCGCCTCGGCGACGCCGATCGCCGCCGCCACGGTGGTGTTCTTGGTTAGTGCGATCAGGACATTGGCCAGTGGGCCGATGACCGCGCGGAACGCCTGCGGCAGGATGACCAGTGACAGGGTCTGCGTGAAGCTCAGGCCGATGGCGCGGGCAGCCTCCGCTTGGCCCATCGGGACCGTGTTGATGCCTGAGCGCAGGGCCTCGCAGACGAACGCCGCTGTGTAGGCGACGAGACCGAGGACGGCGAGCCGGAATCCCTGGATCTTGAAGTTCTCGGCGCCCAGGGTCACACCGAAGACGTCGGCGAGACCCGCCGAGCAGAACAGGATGATGACCGTCAGGGGGATGTTCCGGACGAGGTTCACGTACGCGGTGCCGAACCCGCGCATCAACGGAACCGGGCTGACCCGCATCGCGGCCAGCAGGGTGCCCCAGACCAGGGAGCCCACAGCGGAGAGCGCGGTGAGCTTCACCGTCATCCAGAACGCCCCTAGGACGTCGTAACCTTCAAGAAAGTCGAACACGATCTCCCGCGCTTCCGGGTGGATGGCCTATGTGCAGGGCGCGGCGCGCCGCCGCCGTGATCGCGACGGACGACGGCACGCCTCGGGAACCTTTCGGGGACTGGCCCGCGGCTACTTGACGATGTTGCCGATCTTCGGGGCCGGCTCGTTCTTGTAGCCCGCCGGGCCGAAGTTGGCGTCGACAGCCTTCTGCCAGGAGCCGTCGGAGACCATCTTCTCCAGCGCCTTGTTGATCTTGTCGACGGTCGCGGTGTCGCCCTTCTTGACGCCGATGCCGTAGTTCTCGTTGCTGAGCTTGAGGCCCGCGAGCTTGAACTTGCCCTTGTACTGGGCCTGGGAGGCGTAACCGGCGAGGATCGAGTCGTCGGTGGTCAGCGCGTCCACGGCGCCGCCCTGGAGGCCGGACAGGCACTCCGAGTAGGAGCTGTACTCTCGGAGGTTCGCCTTCGGCGCGATCGACTCCTGGACGTTCTGCGCCGAGGTCGAGCCGGCCACGGAACACAGCTTCTTGCCGTTGAGGTCCGTGCCCTTGGAGATGTTCGAGTCGGCCTTGACCAGTAGGTCCTGGTGGGCCAGCAGGTACGGCCCCGCGAAGTCGACCTTCGCCTTGCGCTTGTCGTTGATCGAGTACGTCGCCGCGATGAACTTGACGTCCCCGCGCTCAAGGGCGCTCTCGCGGTCGGCGCTCTTCGTCTCGACGAACTGGATCTGGTTCGGCTGGTACCCCAGCTCCTTCGCCACGTACGTGGCGACGTCCACGTCGAAGCCCGCGAAGGAGCCGTCGGGCTTCTTCAGGCCGAGGCCGGGCTGGTCGTACTTGATGCCGATCTTGATCTTGTTGCCGCCCCCGCCGGCGGAGGAGCTGGAATCGTCGTCCTTCTTGTCGCTGCCGCAGGCGGTCGCGGCGAGGGAGAGGGCGAGAACGGCGGCCGAGGCGGCGGTGACCTTGCGAAGCTTCATGGTGCGTCCTTTTGGAGTACGAAGGGGTGCTGGTCCGGCGGTGCGGGTGCGGCCGTCAGTGGTGCAGGATCTTGGACAGGAAGTCCTTCGCGCGGTCGCTGCGCGGGTTGCTGAAGAACTGGTCGGGCGCAGCCTGCTCGACGATGCGGCCGTCCGCCATGAACACCACGCGGTTGGCGGCCGAGCGGGCGAAGCCCATCTCGTGGGTGACGACGATCATCGTCATGCCGTCCCGCGCGAGCTGCTGCATGACCTCCAGGACCTCGTTGATCATCTCGGGGTCCAGCGCGGAGGTCGGCTCGTCGAAGAGCATCACCTTCGGGTCCATCGCGAGCGCCCGTGCGATGGCCACACGCTGCTGCTGGCCGCCCGAGAGCTGCGCGGGGTACTTGTCCGCCTGGGTACCCACTCCGACGCGGTCCAGGAGCGCCCTGGCCTTCTCCTCGGCCGCCTTCTTGTCGGCCTTGCGGACCTTGACCTGTCCCAGCGTCACGTTCTCGAGCACGGTCTTGTGCGCGAACAGGTTGAACGACTGGAAGACCATGCCGACGTCGGCACGCAGCCGGGCCAGCTCCTTGCCCTCCTGGGGCAGCGCCTTCCCGTCGATCGTGATCGTGCCCTCGTCGATCGTCTCCAGACGGTTGATCGTGCGGCACAGGGTGGACTTACCGGACCCTGAGGGTCCGATGACGACGACGACCTCACCGCGCGCGATGGTCAGATCGATGTCCTGGAGCACGTGCAACGCACCGAAGTGCTTGTTCACGCTCTTCAGGACGACCAGCTCGTCGGTCGAGGCCGCGTCCTGCTTGGCCACCGATACTTCGGTCATCGCTCTCTGACTCCGTCCTCCTCGGGTTTCGAGGACAGTAGTAACCAGTCACGACCAGCGTCATTACATCTGAGGTGAATCTGAGCATCACGATCCGATAGCAATCGGACACGTGTAGTGGCCCGGTAGTGGGAGCGCGTATCGGCCGGATAACGGAAGGGGTGCGCAACCGGAACCTGCTTGACGGCGTCGTCGTCCATCAGCGTGACTTCGGTGGTGCACGCGCGCGTGGTGGCGCGTTTTCGCACCCGGGGCTCCGGTTCGTTCCCAGGGGCCCGGCGCAACGACCGAATGAACTGGGGGAGGCCGGAATGAGACTGCTGCTCGTCGAGGACGACAATCACGTCGCCGCGGCCCTGTCCGCGGTCCTCAGGAGGCACGGTTTCGACGTCACGCACGCGCGCAGCGGCGAGGAGGCCCTCCAGGCGCTCGTCCCCGAGGGGCCAGGGTTCGGCGTCGTCCTGCTCGACCTGGGACTGCCCGACCAGGACGGCTACGAGGTGTGCGGCAAGATCCGCAAGCGCACCGCCACCCCGGTCATCATGGTCACCGCCCGCTCCGACGTGCGCTCCCGCATCCACGGCCTCAACCTGGGCGCCGACGACTACGTCGTGAAGCCGTACGACACCGGCGAGCTGCTCGCGCGCATCCACGCCGTCAGCCGGCGCACCGTCCACGACGAGGGCGCCCCGGCCGCCGACACCGCCCTGGTGCTCGGCCCCGTCCACATCGAGCTGCCGACCCGCCGCGTCACCGTGGACGGGACGGTCGTCCAGCTCACCCGAAAGGAGTTCGATCTGCTAGCCCTTCTGGCCCAGCGGCCGGGTGTGGTGTTCCGCCGCGAGCAGATCATCAGCGAGGTGTGGCGCACGAGCTGGGAGGGCACCGGGCGCACTCTGGAGGTCCACGTCGCCTCGCTGCGGGCCAAGCTGCGCATGCCGGCGCTGATCGAGACCGTACGCGGCGTGGGCTACCGGCTCGTCGCGCCGGCCGTCTAGCGGGCGCGCGTGCGTACTCGGCTGCTGCCGCTGCTCATCGTCCTCATGGCGGCCGTCCTGCTCGCCTTCGGCGTCCCGCTGGCCGTCAGCCTCGCGGGCGCGCAGCAGCAGAAGGTGGTCGTCGACCGGATCGACGACACCGCGCGGTTCGCGGCGCTCGCGCAGTTCGTGACGGTGACGGAGGACGTGTCGACCACCGAGAGCGAGCGGGAGAAGACGCTGGAGCGGGAGCTCCAGAGCTACTACGGCGTCTACGGCATTTATGCCGGTGTCTTCGTCCGCGGAGGTGCGGCCATGGCCGTCGCCTCGCCCGGCTGGAATCTGGGGGCGAGGGACTCCGAGGTACGCAAGGCGTTCGACGAGGCATTGCTCAGTCGGCGTAGTCACGACCCCGAGCAGGTGTGGCCCTGGGACCGTGGCCGGCTGGTCGTGGCGTCGCCGGTCATCCGGGACGGCGACGTGGTCGCGGTCGTCGTCACCGACTCGCCCACCGGGGCGCTGCGGTCACGCATCCTGCGCGGCTGGCTGATCATCGGCGCGGGTGAGGTCGCCGCGCTGCTGCTCGCGATCGGGGCGGCCCTGCGGCTGACGGGGTGGGTGCTCAAGCCGGTCGCGATCCTCGACACGACCACCCACGCGATCGCCAGCGGTCGGCTCAAGTCCCGCGTGGCGGCCTCTGGAGGCCCTCCAGAGCTCCGCAGACTGGCCCGGTCGTTCAACGAGATGGCCGACACCGTCGAGGACGTCCTGGAGCAGCAGAGGGCTTTTGTCGCCGACGCCTCGCACCAGCTCCGCAACCCGCTCGCCGCGCTGCTTCTGCGGATCGAACTGCTGTCGTACGAACTTCCCGAGGGCAACCAGGAGATCGCCTCCGTCCAGAGCGAGGGCAAGCGCCTCGCGCAGGTCCTCGACGACCTCCTCGACCTCGCCCTCGCCGAGCACTCCGAGGCCGACCTGAGGATCACGGACGTCGGCACGCTCGCCGCCGAACGCGTCGCCGCGTGGGCGCCCACCGCCGAGGCCAAAGGGGTGATCCTGCGCGGGGACTGTCCGGCCACCACCGCGTGGGCCGACCCCGTCGCCCTGTCCAGCGCGCTGGACGCCGTCATCGACAACGCCGTCAAGTTCACCCCTGAGGGTGAGAAGGTCGAGGTGACGGTCGCCGTCGACGGGACCGCCGCGACCGTCGTCGTCACCGACAACGGGCCCGGCCTCACGGACGACGAACTCGCGCGCGTGGGTGACCGTTTCTGGCGCAGCGGGCGGCATCAGAACATCAAGGGCTCGGGGCTCGGGCTGTCGATCTCCCGCGCGTTGCTCGCGGCGGGCGGGGCGACGATCTCGTACGGATCGCACGAGCCGCACGGGCTGACGGTGACGGTGCGGGTGCCCCGGACGTCGGCGTCCTGACCTACGGCTTCACCGAGCGGTAGTAGCGGCGGGCGCCGTCGTGCAGGTCGAGGGGGTCGGTGTAGATGGCCGTCCTCAGGTCCACGAGCTGCGCGGAGTGGACGTTGTGGCCGATCGTGTCGCGACTCTTGATGACGGTCTTCGTGAACCACTCGACCAGGCGGTCATCGGTGTCCGTGCGCGTGATCAGGAGGTTGGCGACGGCGACCGTCGGCACGGGCTGGCTGTGCTGGAGCTTCGGGTACGCGTCCCCGGGCATGTTGGTGGACCGGTAGTAGACGGCCGGGCCACCCTTTTTGTGCATTTCGGAGACGAGGGACGGCGGTATGGGTACGAAACGAAACTTCGAGGGTTCGTTCTCTAGCGTCTTGAGACCGTTCGTCGGCACTCCACCGGACCAGAAGAACGCGTCGATCCTGCCGTCCTTGAGGTCCTGCGGCCCGGTGTCGATGCCTTCGGGCATGGCCGTGAAGTCCTTCGAGGTGACGCCGGCCGCCGCCAGGACCGCGTCCGCCATGAGCCGTACGCCGGAGTTGGGGAGTCCCGTGCCGACGCGCTTGCCCTTCAGGTCGGCGACCGTCCTGACGTCCGAACCGGACGGCACGATCAGCTGGAGGTAGTCGTCGTACAGGCGCGCCACCGCGCGCAGTTCGCCCGAGCCGCCCTCGTACCTGCCGTCGTACTGCGCGACGGCGTCGGCGGCGGCGATCGCGAACTGTGCGCCGTCGTCGGCCACGAGTTGGACGTTCTCCTGCGAACCGTTGCTCTGGAGCAGGTCCACCTTCAGGCCCGGCATGTCCTTGGACAGCTCGCCCTTCAGGAGATCGGCGTACTGGTAGTAGACGCCGACCTGGTTGCCGGTGGTGAACCTGACCGACCCGGACGGCGGGCCGTCCCCCAGCGGCAGCAGCCACCACAGCAGCAGCCCGAGTACGACGACGCCGGCCGCCGCGCCTTCGAGCGCGTGACGCTTGCCGATACGGGCGAACAGCTTGGGCATGGCGCGATCCTGCCAGGCGGGACGGGCGCTGACCAGGGTGGGGACCGTGGGAGGGGGGCGCTGTCAGTGGGTGCCGTTACAGTCGGTGCATGAGTTCGTCGCCCGCTGAACTGGTCCGTGAGTTCCACCGAGCCTTCGGGCTCGACGCCCGCAGTACGCCCGTCGAGGTCTCTCCCGCGCTGGCCGCGCACCGCGGGGAACTGCTCGCCGAGGAGGCCGCGGAAGTCGCCGAGGTGTCCGTCGGCGGGCCGCTCGACAAGCTGGCGCACGAACTGGCGGACGTCGTGTACGTCGCCTACGGGACGGCGCTCGTGCACGGCATCGACCTGGACGCCGTGCTCGCCGAGATCCACCGGTCCAACATGACCAAGGTCGGGCCCGGCGGGGAGATCGCCCGGAGGGCGGACGGGAAGGTGCTCAAGGGGGAGCACTACGAAGCGCCGGACGTGGCGGGGGTGTTGCGGCGCCAGGGGTGGGAGCCGCGGTAGGGCGGCCCCCGCCCCCGGGAGTCACGCCGGTGAGCCCGCCAGCTTCCACTCCCGGTGCAGCGCCCCGAGCGGGATGTCCCGCTTGAACAGCGGGGTGCCGAAGACGGACAGCTGGAGCCGCAGGGTGCCGGTCAGGTCGATGCCGCCGTACAGCGCCCAGGCGCCCTTCGCCTCGAAGTCGCCGTCCGTGCCGGTGATGGAGCCCTGGGCCTCGCCGCGGACGAACGGCGCGAGGTCGGCGACGACGCCCACGGCCCCGTAGAGGCCGACGCTCGCCTCCGCGCCCAGGGCGGCCTTGACGGAGCCCGCGGCCGTCACGGACGTACGCACCGGAGTACTCGTCACCGTCGACGAGTTGACCGGCGTCCAGCCCTGGGCCGGGCCGAAGGTCCCGCCCGCCTTGAAGTCGCCCTCGACGCTCTGCTCGACGTCGACCGTGACCTTGCCGTCGCTGGTGATCTGGACGTAGCAGGTCAAGTCAAGGTTGACGACGACGGGGACCGGGCCGACCTGGAGCACCGGATCGGCGTGCAGCTTGGCGAAGGGGATGCGCTGCGCGGTCGCGGCGGCTGCGCGGCCCCTCAGGGCCCAGCCCGAGGACCAGTCGCCGGAGACGCCGAGGTACGCCGAGAGCGGGGAGGCGGCGGCGCCCTCGCCGCCGTACGTGAAGTCGACCTGCGGGGCGACCTGGACGAAGCCCGAGACGGACGCGGAGGCCGACGCGGAGTCGTCGCCGATCGTCGGCAGCGCGGCGCTCACGTCGAGCCGCAGGCTGCCGAGCGGGACGGTCGCGCCCTTCGGGCCGATGTGCACGTCCTTGGTCTTCGACCAGGAGATGTCGACGTCGGGGAGCAGCTTGTCGATCTGGAACGCGGACGGGGCGACGGGCACGCTGCCCTTCGCGGTCTCGTCGGCCAGCAGGGCGTTCAGCTGGGCCGGTTCGGTCTCGACCTCCGTGCCCTTCGCCGTCTCGCCGATCACCTTCGTGACCTTGGCGAGCAGGCCGTTCGGCGCGCCGGGCGCGGGGGCGCTGGCGATGACGTCACCGACGGCGGTGGTCCGGGACGGGGCGGACTCGGCGGGGGCCGACTGCGAAGGCTCCGGGGAGGCGGTCGACGGGGTCGACGCGGAGGGGGATGCCGGGTCGGCCGGGGGTTGCGGAGACTCCGTGTTTTCGGCCGGTTTCGAAGTGCTCGGGGAATTTGTGGGCGATGGGGAACTTTCGGTCGCCTTGCCCCCGTTGGAGGAAATGACGGCTCGTCCGGTCCTGCTGTCGTACGACGCGACGCTCAGCGTGCTGGCCTTCGCCTTCCCGTCGGACCCGCCGCCGGGGCGGGCGGTGGCCGTGGGGGCGTCGTCGGGTGCGGCGGCTACGGCGAGCGGGGCGTCGTCCGGGGCGGCCGTCGACAGGTCCGCGACGATCTGCTCGTCGGCAGCGGCGGAGCGGTCGTTCTGCGGGGCGGAGGAGCAGCCCGCCGCGAGGAGCAGGGCGCTCGCGGCTAAAGCGGGCATGAAGGCGCGGTAGGGCCTCGTGCGTCGGCGCAACGTCAGTCCTGGAGGTGAAAGGGGTGGGAGAGACCGACCGGCGGGGCGCGGGTGCCTACTCGCCGGTAACGGGCCACGAGCATGCCACGACAACCACACGGAGGTTCCACGGTTTGATCACATCAGGGTGTGACCTGTGTCATGCCGGAGGCGTTCTCGGGGGCTTCCTGGCGGTGTGGGGGAAGTTGTCGGGGTGGGCGTCAACTCGGCTTCGGGGGAGGGGAGTTCGGAGCCGGGGCGAGTGTGGGAGGCGAGGCGGCGTACCGGAGCGCGGTGTCCCTCACGCGGTTGGCCTCGGGCGCGCGGCCGGTTCTCTCCGAGCGGCCAGTCGGCCCCTTCAAACAGTCGGCCGACTCCTTCGCGTGGCCGGCCGGCCCCTTCAAGCAGTCGGCCCCCGGCGCGGCGCCCGCAGCGCGCCACACCGAGGGCCGTCCGGCCGGGGCAGGACCTCAGGTCTGCTCCTGCTTCTCCGCCTTCTCCGTCAGGGGCACCTGTTCCGCCGCCTTGGCGTTCGCCCGGCGCAGGGCCCAGCGGGTGGCCAGGGGTTCGGTGTAACGGGCGGTCAGCGGGCCGAGGATGACCAGCAGGAGGACGTAGGCGGTGGCCAGCGGGCCGAGGTCGGGCTCGATGCCGGCCGTCACCGCGAGGCCCGCGATGACGATGGAGAACTCACCGCGCGCCACCAGCGTGCCGCCGGTGCGCCAGCGGCCCCGGACGGAGATGCCCGCGCGCCGGGCGGCCCAGTAGCCGGTGGCGACCTTCGTGCAGGCCGTGACGACGGCCAGCGCGAGCGCGGGCAGCAGCACGGGCGGGATGCTCGCCGGGTCCGTGTGCAGCCCGAAGAAGACGAAGAACACGGCGGCGAACAGATCCCGCAGCGGGCTCAGCAGCGTGTGGGCGCCCTCGGCGACCTCACCGGAGAGCGCGATGCCCACCAGGAACGCGCCGACCGCCGCCGACACCTGGAGCTCCTGCGCCACACCGGCCACCAGGATCGTCAGCCCCAGCACCACGAGCAGCAGCTTCTCCGGGTCGTCGCTGGAGACGAACCGCGAGATCAGCCGCCCGTACCGCAGCGCGACGAACAGCACGAGCCCCGCGACACCGAGCGCGATCGCCAGCGTCAGCGAGCCCGACAGCAGCCCGGCGCCCGCGACCAGCGCGGTGACGATCGGCAGGTAGACCGCCATCGCCAGATCCTCCAGCACGAGGATGCTGAGGATCACCGGCGTCTCGCGGTTGCCGACCCGCCCCAGATCGCCGAGCACCTTCGCGATCACCCCGGACGACGAGATCCAGGTGACGCCCGCGAGGACCACGGCCGCGACCGGCCCCCAGCCCAGCAGCAGTGCGGCAGCCGCGCCCGGGAGCGCGTTGAGGCAGAAGTCCACCAGCCCGGCGGGATAGTGCGACTTGAGGTTGGAGACGAGATCGCTGGCCGTGTACTCCAGGCCGAGCATCAGCAGCAGGAGGATGACCCCGATCTCGGCGCCGGTCGCGACGAACTCCTCGCTCGCGCCGAGCGGCAGCAGCCCGCCCTCACCGAAGGCGAGACCGGCCAGCAGGTACAGCGGGATCGGCGAGAACTGGAACCGGGCGGCGACCCGCCCGAGCAGTCCGAGGCCGAGGATGATCGAGCCGAACTCGATGAGCAGAACCGCGGAGTGCACTCGTCACTCCTGACCGAGTATCGCGGCTGCCGCGTCGACGCCCTCCCGGGTGCCGATCACGATCACCGTGTCACCGCCGGCCAGCCGGAAGTCCGGCGCGGGCGACGGGATCGCCTCCGCGCGCCGCAGCACGGCCACGATGGACGCCCCCGTCTCGGTGCGCATCCGGGTGTCGCCCAGCAGCCGCCCGTTCCACCGGGAGGTGGCCCCGACCTCGATCCGCTCCGCGACGAGCCCCAGGTCGGTGGTGTAGAGCAGGCTCGGGCTGTGGTGCGACGGCATCAGCGCGTCGATCAGCGAACCGGCCTCGGCGGTGGTCAGCCGCAGCGACTGGGCGCAGGAGTCGGGGTCGTCGGACCGGTACACGTTCACCGTGCGCGTGCCGTCGCGGTGCGCCACGACCGAGAGGTGGCGGTGGTCGCGCGTCACGAGGTCGTACTGGACCCCGATGCCCGGCAACGGCGTCGACCGGAGGCGTGGAACAGACACGTTTCTCTTCCCCTTGATGCTGATGTCGTGCCGAGACGCCCGAGGCGTACGGACGTTCTGCCGATGGGTTCCGGCGTTCTGCCGAATGGTTCCGGACACAGGCCCGGAGCCGACCATGCTGCCATCCGGCCGTACCGTGGCGATATGGGTGCCATGACGGATGGACGGGGCCGGCGGCGGGCGGAGAGGCTGGTCGCGGGTGTGCCGTGGGCGCGGGGCCCGCGAGGGTCGAGGAGAGGGAGAGGAGGGGCCGGGAGCGTGTCGCTGTTCTGGCGGATGTTCTGTCTCAACGCGGTCGGGCTCGTCGTGGCCGCCGCCCTGCTCCTCGGGCCGGTCACCGTCTCCACGCCGGTCCTGCCCGCCGAGGCGCTCGTCGTGGCCGCCGGGCTCGGGGTGCTGCTCGTCGCCAACGCCGTCGTACTGCGCATCGGCCTCGCGCCGCTGGGGCGGCTCGGCCGGGCCATGGCCTCCGCCGACCTGCTCCAGCCGGGCGGGCGCGCGGTCGTCTCGGGGCCCGTGGAGACCGCCGAGCTGATCATGACGTACAACGCGATGCTCGACCGGCTCGAAGCCGAGCGGGCCGCCAGCGCCGGGCGGGCGCTGTCCGCGCAGGAGAGCGAGCGGCACCGGATCGCGCGCGAGCTGCACGACGAGGTCGGGCAGACCCTCACCGCCGTCCTCCTCCAGCTCAAGCGGGTCGCCGACCGGGGGCCCGACGAACTGCGCGAGGAGATCGGGCAGGCGCAGGAGGCGACCCGGGCGGGGCTCGACGAGATCCGCCGTATCGCGCGCCGGCTGCGGCCCGGTGTGCTCGACGAACTCGGGCTGGTCAGCGCGTTGCGCGCGCTCGCCGCCGAGTTCACCACCCACGGCCTGACCGTCCGCCGCGACCTCGCCGCCGGCCTGCCCCCGCTCCCCGAGGAGTCCGAACTCGTGATCTACCGCGTCGCCCAGGAAGCCCTCACCAACACCGCGCGCCACGCCGCCGCCGACCGCGCGGACCTGAGCCTGCGGGCCGTACCGGGCGGCGCCGAACTCGTCGTCCGCGACAACGGCAAGGGGTTTCGCGGCGCGACCGAGGGGGCGGGGATACCGGGGATGCGGGAGCGTGCCCTGCTCGTGGGCGCGCGCCTGACCCTCGGGGACGCTCCGGGGGGTGGTGCGGAGGTTCGGTTGCGGATTCCGGTCGTGCTTCCGGTGGGGGGCCGGGTGGAGGACGGGGGTGCGGTTGGGGGTGGCGCCGGGGGCACGGGATTTGGGGCTGCGGCGGCGGGGTTTTCATCTGCGGGTGCGGGTGCGGGTGCGGGTGCGGGTGCGGGTGCGGGTGCGCGGGCCGAGGCCGGGGTAGGTGCTGGGGCCGGGGCGGTCGAGGTGGGGTTCGTGACGGGGCGTTCGGGGTACGAGGGTGGGTTCGCGTCCGGCGGTGCGGCGGCCGGGGGCGGCCTGGAGGCTGGGGCGGGAACCGGGCGGCGGGGGAGCGGCTCGCCGCGAGGCGGGACCGGGCCGGGGGAGGACTCCGGGGCGCCGGACGAGGGTTTCGCGAACGTGCGTCAGGGGGACGGCGGCGCTGGGAGAGGGGGCGCGCGCTGTCCCGGGGTGCTGGACGAGGCTCAGGCGACCGCCGATGGGCTGCGCGGGTCCGGAGCCGGGGCCGGTCTGTCCGAAGCAAGGGCCCGCGCGTCCGGAGCCGGGTCCGGTGTGTCCGGAGCCGGATCCGGTGCGTACGGTCCTGAAGCTGGCGGTTCCTCGTCCGGAACCGGTCCGGACGTCGGGCCCCGGCCTCCCGTAGGTCCGCCTGCGCCGGACCAGGATGTTCCCGACGATGCTTCCGAACCCGGTTCCCGGTCTCCCGTCGATCTGCCCGCGCCCGGTGCCTCCCGTACCGGCCTCCCGCCCGCGTCCGGGGGAGAGAAATGACCGTGCCGTCCGTCGGGGGTTCCCGGTCCCCGATCCGTGTGCTGCTGGCCGATGATCACACCCTGGTGCGCCGGGGCGTGCGGCTGATCCTCGACAGCGAGGCGGATCTGACCGTCGTCGCCGAGGCGGGCGACGGCGCCGAGGCGGTCGAGCGCGCCCGGAGTGAGGACGTCGATCTCGCCGTGCTGGATGTGGCGATGCCGCGCATGACCGGGCTACAGGCGGCGCGTGAGCTGTCGCGGCGCCTGCCCGACCTGCGGATCCTCATCCTGACGATGTACGACAACGAGCAGTACTTCTTCGAGGCGCTGAAGGCCGGCGCGGGCGGGTACGTGCTGAAGTCGGCTGCCGACCGGGACCTCGTCGAGGCGTGCCGCGCGGCGATGCGGGACGAGCCGTTCATCTACCCGGGGGCGGAACGGGCACTGGTGCGGTCGTACCTGGACCGGCTGCACCGGGGGGACGGCCTCCCGGAGCGGCCGATCACGGAGCGCGAGGAGGAGATCCTCAAGCTCGTCGCCGAGGGGCACACCTCGAAGGAGATCGGGAACCTCCTGTTCATCAGCGCCAAGACGGTCGAGCGTCACCGGGCCAACCTGCTCCAGAAGCTCGGGATGCGGGATCGCCTGGAGCTGACGCGGTACGCGATCCGGGCGGGGCTGATCGATCCCTGAGGCCCGCCCGGGACTCGGGGTGCCCGTTCAACCTCTGCGGCTCACCCGGCACTTGAGGCTCGCTCAGTCCCGGTCGCCCGGCGCTTGAGGCCCGCCCGGCCCGAGGGGCTCACCCAACCCCCGGGATTCACCCAGCACTTGAGGCTCGGCCGGGCCCCGCGCCCCGGCGGAACTCACCCCGCCAGGTCGAACTCCGGGATCAGCCCGCCGACCAGCTCGATGCTGCGCATCACGCTCTCGTGCGACAGCCCGCCGACCTGCTGGAAGCACATCAGCCGGTCGATCCCGAGGTCGGCGTACGCCCGGATCTTCTTGCGGACGGTCTCGGGGGAGCCGACGATCAGGGAGCCCTGCTCGCTGAGCGCCTCGAACAGCTCCTCCTCGGGGACGGTCTCGCCCTGGAGGATGCGGCCGATCGCGAGCTGCGCGGCGTTCGGCCCGGCCGCGGCGCCCGCCTCCGCGCGCAGGAACGCGCCCGCGCGCCCGCCGCCGTCGGGGGCGGCCATCAGCTCCTTCTCGCGGTTCATGTTCTCCAGGAACGCGTCGGCCGCCTCGAAGAAGGTCAGCGCGCGGGCGGTGTACCAGGCCGCCGCTGCCGCGCCGTCCCGCATCGCCTGCTCGTCGGTCTCCGCGCAGTGCACGAATGTGAAGAACGCGATCTGGTCGTTGACGAACGCCCCAGCGGGCGTACGGCACTCGGCCGCCGCCGCGCGGTACAGCTCGACCAGTCGGCCGACCCGCTCCAACGGCTCCCACAGCGTCGTACCGAGCACTCCGACACCCCGGCGCCCGGCCTCCTCGAACGACCCGGGGGTGGATGCCGCCTGCCACAGGGGCGGGTGCGGGTCCTGGAGGGGGGAGGGGACGACGGGGACGCCGCCGGTGACCGTGAGGTCGCCGCCCCAGATGCGCGGGACGGTCTCGAAGACCTCCGCGACCTGCTCGCGCACGGTCGCCGGGTCCACCCCGAACAGCCGCCACTCCGGGGCCGTCGACCGCGTCAGCCCCAACTCGACGCGGCCACCGCTGAGATGGTCCAGTACGGCGGCCCGCTCGGCGACCCGGATCGGGTGGTTGATCTGCGGCGGGGCCAGTACGGCGGCGTGTCCCAGCCGTATCCGCGCGGTGCGCTGCGAGAGCGCGGCGAGGAACAGCTCCGGCGCGGACGACAGGCTGAACTCCTGCGCGCCGTGGTGCTCGACCTGCCACCAGCAGCCGTATCCCAGCGCGTCGGCCAGCTCCGCCTGCTCCAGGGCCTGGGTCATCCGCAGGTGCTGATGATCGGGGGTCCAGGGCTTCGGATCCTGGATTTCGCTGAAGATGTCGAGCTTCATCGGAGTGGTCCCTTCAACGGTGCTCCGACCGGATTTGGTCCGATCGTCGCCATCGTACGGAAGCCCACTGACAATCGGACGCGCGGCCTCCGCCGGGCCGACCGGGCGTCAGATCCGGGTAAGTGTGCGCGGCTTCCCCCCTGTTCGTCAGGCATGATCGGTGCATGGCGACGGAGGAGAGCGGCGGGGGAAGCGTGAACACGATCTCGACGGCGCGGGAAGCCGCGAACGACGAACTGGTGCTGGCGTTCGGGCGGTTGCAGGGCGCGGCCAACCGGCTGGAGTACATCCTGGGGCGCGCGCTGGAGGTCGAGTGCGGCATCACGCACCTGACCTTCGAGGTGCTGCTGATCCTCGGGCGCGCGGGGGAGCCCGGACTGTCCATGCGGGCGGTGGCCCAGGAGCAGGTGCTGACGACCGGGGGCGCGACGCGGCTGGTGGACCGTATGGAGGCCGCCGGGCTCGTCGAGCGGGTCGAGGACCCCGGCGACCGGCGCGGGCGCCTGGTGCGGCTCACGGCGCTCGGAGAGGAGACCGTGGTGGCGGCCTCGCGGGTGCACGTGGCGAACATCGAGCGGTACTTCCTGGCGCCCCTGCCGGAGGCGGACCGGGAGCGGTTCGCGGAGAACCTGCGGATCCTGAGCCGCGCCGCGCGGGACATGCTGCCGCGACTGCCGTGAGCGGGTGACGCGCTCCCGGCGCGACCGGCGTGCGGTCCGACACGACGGAAATATCTGATGAGGCAGATACTGTTCTCTCAGGTGAACCGCTCGCGCCCGGCGAGCGCCCCACTCTGTCGAGGTCATCGATGCAGCTCGTCCACGTGTACGACGCCTACTGCGGCTGGTCCCACGGCTTCTCCGCCACTCTCCGCGAGACCGCCGCGCGCCACCCGGAACTGCCCGTCGAGGTGGTCTCCGGCGGACTGTTCACAGGCCGCCGGCGCGTCCCCATCCGCGAGTTCGGGTACGTCCAGGGCGCCAACGCGCAGATCACCGAACTGACCGGCGCGGTCTTCGCCGAGCCCTACCGGCGGCTCATCGCCGACGGCTCCTTCGTCATGGACTCCGAAGCCGCTGCCCGCGGCCTCGCGGCCCTGCGCGCGAGCGCGCCGGATCGCGCCGTAGAACTCGCGACGGCCCTCCAGGACGCGTTCTACCTCGACGGCCTCAGCCTCTCCGACCCGGCCACGTACCGGAAGCTTGCGCAGGCGCACGGGCTGGACCCGGACGCCGTCGTGACCGCTTTCGAAGGCCCCCGCGCGCGTACGGAGGCCGAGGCGGATTTCCGGCGCAGCGCGGAACTGGGAGTGAGCGGGTTCCCGACGCTGCTCGCGGTCGACGGGGAGCGGGTCGTGGTGGTGGCGCGGGGGCACGCTACGGCGGACGAGGTGGACGCGCGGTTGGCGATGCTGGGCTGAGGGGGCGTTCCGTCGGGGCGGAGGGGGCTCGGGAGGTCGGGCCGAAACGGGCGTCCTGCTGCGGCTGTACGGCCGAGAGGAAAGCCGACTCCGGGTGCCGGGCGGTGTTGGTGGGGCGGCGCGAACCAGGCGAGCGCGCCCCCGCGCCCGCACGCGTTGCTGCCCGATGCGCCCGTGAGGGAGATGCCGGATGCGCGCCCCCGCGTGCGCGCGCCGCGGACCCCGTTCGGTGCGCCCGCGGCAAGCTCCAGCCGCCCTATCGCGTGCGCGCTGTGTCCGTTCGGTGACGATCAGTCGCCCTGGCCCCCCGGGCCCTCCCGTCAGGGAAACGCGGGCGAGGAGTGTCCGAGGCACCGCCTACCCTTGAGCCATGACCAGCAGCAGTGACCGGAGCCAGCCAGTGGACGCGAAAACCTACGAAGTGCGCACTTATGGGTGCCAGATGAACGTCCACGACTCCGAACGCCTGGCCGGTCTGCTGGAGGGCGCGGGCTACGTGCGCGCGCCCGAGGGGTCCGACGGCGACGCCGACGTCGTCGTCTTCAACACCTGCGCGGTCCGGGAGAACGCCGACAACCGGCTCTACGGCAACCTCGGCCGCCTCGCGCCGCGCAAGGCGAGCCGTCCCGGCATGCAGATCGCGGTCGGCGGCTGCCTCGCGCAGAAGGACCGCGACACGATCGTCAAGAAGGCGCCCTGGGTGGACGTCGTCTTCGGCACGCACAACATCGGCAAGCTGCCGGTCCTGCTGGAACGCGCGCGCGTGCAGCAGGAGGCGCAGGTCGAGATCGCCGAGTCCCTGGAGGCGTTCCCCTCGACGCTGCCCACCCGCCGCGAGAGCGCGTACGCGGCCTGGGTGTCGATCTCCGTCGGCTGCAACAACACCTGCACCTTCTGCATCGTCCCGGCCCTGCGCGGCAAGGAGAAGGACCGCCGCCCCGGCGACATCCTGGCCGAGATCGAGGCCCTGGTCGGCGAGGGCGTCACGGAGATCACCCTGCTCGGCCAGAACGTCAACGCGTACGGCAGCGACATCGGCGACCGCGAGGCCTTCAGCAAGCTCCTGCGGGCCTGCGGGAAGATCGAGGGCCTGGAGCGCGTCCGCTTCACCTCGCCGCACCCCAGGGACTTCACGGACGACGTCATCGCCGCCATGGCCGAGACGCCCAACGTGATGCCCCAGCTCCACATGCCGATGCAGTCCGGCTCGGACACCGTCCTCAAGGCGATGCGCCGCTCCTACCGCCAGGAGCGCTACCTGGGGATCATCGAGAAGGTCCGCGCGGCCATCCCGCACGCGGCGATCTCCACGGACATCATCGTCGGCTTCCCCGGGGAGACCGAGGAGGACTTCGAGCAGACCCTCCACGCCGTGCGTGAGGCCCGTTTCGCGCAGGCGTTCACGTTCCAGTACTCCAAGCGCCCCGGGACGCCCGCGGCGACCATGGAGAACCAGATCCCCAAGGAGGTCGTCCAGGCGCGCTACGAGCGCCTCGTCGCCCTCCAGGAGGAGATCTCCTGGGACGAGAACAAGAAGCAGGTCGGCCGCACGCTGGAGCTGATGGTCGCCGAGGGCGAGGGCCGCAAGGACGACGCGACCCGGCGCCTGTCCGGCCGCGCCCCCGACAACCGCCTCGTCCACTTCACCAAGCCCGACCAGGACGTGCGCCCCGGCGACATCGTCACCGTCGAGATCACCTACGCCGCCCCGCACCACCTCCTCGCCGAGGGCCCCGTCCTCGACGTGCGGCGCACGCGCGCGGGCGACGCCTGGGAGAAGCGCAGCGCCGAGAAGGCCGCCGCCCCGGCCGGTGTCATGCTCGGCCTGCCCAAGGTCGGCGTCCCCGCCCCGCTGCCGGTCGCCACGGGCGGGTGCAGCGTTGAGTGACCTCATAGGCGGGCTGCCGGACGACACCGTCCGGCAGTGGGGACTCATCGCCGAGACCACCAGCGGGACCGGCGACGGCAAGCGGTGGGTGGCCTCCGTGCTCGGCGAGGTCGAAGGGACCCGTGAGCAGGCCCTGTGGCAACTGGAGACCCGTGCACGCGCGTTCAGCCCCACCCACCCGCGCATGCCCCGGCGCACTCGGCTCTACCGGCAGGACGACGCGTTCCTGCTGCTCACCGACGGCCAGGTCGAGACGTTCCTGACGCGGTTCTCGCTGGCCGAGCTGATCGAGGACAGCGCGGCGGGGTGAAGAGCACGGCGGAGTGACGTCGGGACGGTACCGGTCCGTCGGTCGTGCACGTTGCGACGATACGGTCCCGTTCTGATGTCACCCATGCGCCCCCTTCCGCGTCCGACCGACCCGTATGTGACGTGTGACCGCTTCCCGGGGATACGCTGCCGATCATGCTTGTCGCCGCCGCAGTCTGCCCCTGTCCGCCCCTCCTGGTGCCCGAGATCGCCGCGGGCGCCGCGCCCGAGCTGGACGCGGCCAGAGCCGCCTGCGCGGACGCGCTGGGGGTGCTCGCCGCCGCCCGCCCGGACCGGCTGGTGGTGGTCGGCCCGGCGGCGGAGCACGGGTGCGGCCCGTACCCCGAGGGGACGCCGGGCTCGTTCCGGGGCTTCGGGGCCGACGTCGTCGTACGGCTGGGGCGGGGTGACGGGGACGGGAGCGGGCGGCTGCTGCCGCCGTCCCTCGCCGTGGGGGCCTGGCTGCTCGGGCGGGCCGGCTGGGGGGATGCCCCGATCGAGGGACTCGGGGTCGGGGAGCCGTTCGGGGCCGAGCGGTGCGTCCAGGTGGGCCAGGAGGCCGCCGGGCGGGCCGAGCGGGTCGCGCTGCTGGCGATGGGCGATGCCAGCGCGTGCCGCACGCTGAAGGCGCCGGGTTACCTCGACGAGCGGGCGGCGCCCTTCGACGCGGAGGTGGGGCGGGCGCTCGGCAAGGCGGACGTCGCCGCGCTGGAGGCCATGGACGTGGAACTGGCCCGCCAGCTCATGGCGTCGGGGCGGGCGCCCTGGCAGGTGCTGGCCGGGGCGGGCAAGGGCGCCGGGCTGAGCGGCGAGCTGCTGTACGAGGACGCGCCCTACGGCGTGGGGTACGTGGTCGCGACCTGGTCGTAGCCCCGGGAACGGCGCCGACGGACGGCCCTTTCGCGGCCGTCCGCCGATGGCTGTCCCGGAGGTGGGTCAGGACGCCGGAGGGGGCGAGCTCGGCGGGGTGCCGGTCGTGCCGTCGTCCTTGTGCGCGAGCTTGTCGACCGCGCCCTTCGCCTTGTCCGTGCCCGTGTGGATCTTGTCGCTGTACTTGCCCTTGGTACGCTCGTCGACCGCCTTGGCGGCCTTGTCGATGCCGTCCTGGATCTTGCCCCCGTGCTGCTGGGCGAGGTCGGAGACCTTGTCCTTGGCCGGTCCGAGCTTGGCCTTCAAATTGTCCATGAGACCCATCGGGTCACCTTCCCTCGCGGTACGTCACCTGCAACCGACAGAACTTCGCAAAACGCCCATATCCATTTCACACGGTACTCGCGCCCCCCGGATCGCGTCACCTCACCGGTGCGAGCGCGGCCCGCGAGGTTTGCGAGACTGGTGCCGTGAGCAGCGCACCCCTCGCCCCCCGAGTCATCGCCGTCGTCGGACCGACCGCGGCCGGAAAATCCGATCTCGGGGTCTTCCTGGCCCGTCGGCTGGGCGGTGAGGTCATCAACTCCGACTCCATGCAGCTCTACCGGGGGATGGACATCGGTACCGCCAAGCTAACGATCGAGGAGCGCGGCGGAGTTCCCCACCACCTCCTGGACATCTGGGACGTCACCGAGACCGCCTCCGTCGCCGAGTACCAGCGCCTCGCCCGCGCGCGCATCGACGCCCTGCTCGCCGAGGGACGCTGGCCGATCCTGGTCGGCGGCTCCGGCCTGTACGTCCGCGGCGCGGTCGACAACCTGGAGTTCCCCGGCACCGACCCCGAGGTCCGCGCCCGCCTGGAGGAGGAGCTGGCCCTGCGCGGCTCCGGCGCCCTGCACGCGCGCCTGGCCGCCGCCGACCCCGACGCCGCGCGCGCGATCCTGCCGGGCAACGGACGCCGCATCGTGCGCGCGCTCGAAGTGATCGAGATCACCGGCAAGCCCTTCACCGCGAACCTCCCCGGCCACGACTCGGTGTACGACACCGTCCAGATCGGCGTCGACGTCGCGCGCCCCGAACTCGACGAGCGCATCGCCCTGCGGGTCGACCGCATGTGGGAGGCGGGACTCGTCGACGAGGTGCGCGCACTGGAGGCGCAGGGGTTGCGCGACGGGCTCACGGCCTCGCGCGCGCTCGGCTACCAGCAGATCCTCGCGGCGCTCGCCGGGGAGTGCACCGAGGACGAGGCGCGGGCCGAGACCGTCCGCGCCACCAAGCGCTTCGCGCGCCGTCAGGATTCGTGGTTCAGGCGCGATCCCCGGGTGCACTGGTTGAGTGGGGCCGCGGCGGACCGGGAGGAACTTCCGCGCCTCGCATCGGCGTTGGTCGAACGACCGGTCACAGCCTGATCACGTCATGGCATCGGGACGCCCAGGCCGTCATCCGGGCCTGTCGCGTCGTGCCATCATCGAGCTTCGATCGACCAAGTGGAGTCCGAGTTGGGAGGGCGCGTGGCGATGGAGGCCGGCCCTCGTGACACCGCACAAGGCACCGAGAACCGCACTCCTCGGCGGGACGAACGGAAGCCGGACGACGGCCTCGCGCGCGCGGACGGGTTCCCCGCCGAGACTGACGGCCCTCCGCGCCTGATCGACGGCATCCCCCGCCCCGGAGGGCCCGAGAACGACTCCTCCGGCCCGCGCGAAGCACAGCCGGACGACGGCTTCCAGGAGCCCGCGGACGGCGGCCTCACCTCCGACGGCCCCGACGAGGCGGACGAGACGCCCGACGGCGTCACGGACGACGGACCCGAGCCCGAGGAGATGTTCGCGAGCGGCCCCGAGGTCGAGGTCGAACTGCGGCCCCAGCGCCGGCTGCGGATCTGGCAGCTCGCCCCGATCGTCGCCCTGGCCACCGTCGGCTCCCTGATGTTCGCCTTCCCGCTCGCCTTCGACTTCGGCGACAGCGGCGCCGTCGTCGCCATGCTCGGCCTGCTGATCTGCTCCTGCGCCGCAGGCTGGGGCATGATGGCCGCCCGCCGCGTCGGTTACCCGTGGCCGGGCCTGCCCCTGCGGGGCTCCGGCCGCCGCCCCGACTGGCGTGTCGTCCTCGCGTACGTCGTGATGGTCGCCGCGGCCGTCGCCCTCGCCGTCTGGCGCGTCGCCCGGCTGCGCTGAGCCCCGCGCGCGGGAGCACCGTCACACGGTGTGAGCGGGACTGTCGTACCCACGCCGTACGATCGGGGCATGAGCACGCGGATCGCCTTCCTCAAGGGGCACGGGACCGAGAACGACTTCGTGATCGTCCCGGACCCGGAGAACGCCCTGGACCTCCCGCCCGCCGCCGTGGCCGCCCTGTGCGACCGCCGCGCGGGCATCGGCGGCGACGGGCTGCTGCACGTCGTGCGGTCGGCGGCGCACCCCGAGGCGCGCGCGATGGCCGCCGAGGCGGAGTGGTTCATGGACTACCGCAACGGCGACGGCTCGGTGGCCGAGATGTGCGGCAACGGCGTGCGCGTGTTCGCGCGCTACCTCCAGTACGCCGGGCATGTCGAGGAGGGCGACCTCGCGATCGCCACGCGCGGGGGCGTCAAGAGGGTCCACCTCGACAAGGAGGGCGACGTCACGGTCGGCATGGGCCGCGCCCGCCTCCCCGAGGGCGATGTCGAGGTGAGCGTCGGCGGGCGCAGCTGGCCCGCGCGCAACGTCAACATGGGCAACCCCCACGCCGTAGCCTTCGTCGACGACCTCGCGCACGCGGGCGACCTGTTCACCGCCCCGCCCGTCAGCCCCGCCTCCGCCTACCCGCAGGGCGTGAACGTCGAGTTCGTCGTCGACCGGGGCCCCCGGCACGTCGCCCTCAGGGTGCACGAGCGCGGCTCCGGCGAGACCCGCTCGTGTGGCACGGGCGCGTGCGCCGTCGCCGTCGCCACCGCGCGCAGGGACGGCGCCGACCCGGCCGTCACCGGCACCCCCGCGACGTACACCGTGGACGTGCCCGGCGGGCGCCTCGTCATCACCGAACGGCCCGACGGAGAGATCGAGATGACCGGTCCCGCCGTGATTCTCGCCGAAGGGACGATCGATTCCGGGTGGCTGGAAAGTGCCTCACGGCAGCCGGCGTAGGGCTTCACATCGCAGGCAGGGGCGGCCCGTCACCGTACGGGTGCGCCCCTGCCGCGCGTCCGGAGGGCGGGAATGCGCGACCTGCTTCAGCCATGGTGGCTCGAAACAGTCAACTACCGGAGTGTCGCTCGAATGGGTGATCCGTTTCACGCTCGGCGAGAGGCGGTCAGCCGCACATGGTGGGCTCGGTAGCATCAAGCACCGGCCCGGACGGGAGACCGAAACCAGTCCCCGAGCCGTGTCCGCCCTGGGGCACTCGTCCGCCGGTCCACGCAGCCGGAGGTGCCCATGAGTGCGGAGGCGACGAATCCCGCGACCCCAGGCCCGGTGGTGCCCGCCGTCCCGCGACGGCGCAGCCGCCCCCGAATCGACCTGCGCAGGCTGGGTCGTGCCGCCTTCCTGGGCCCGGCCGGCAGAGGCCGGCTGCCCGACGCGATCGGCCACGTCGTCGAGGCCCACCGCGCCCACCACCCCGAGGCCGACCTCGAACCGCTGCGCCGCGCGTATGTGCTGGCCGAGTCCTCGCACCGCGGCCAGATGCGCAAGAGCGGCGAGCCGTACATCACCCACCCCCTCGCGGTGACGCTGATCCTCGCCGAACTCGGCGCGGAGACCACGACCCTGACGGCGTCTCTGCTCCACGACACCGTCGAGGACACCGATGTGACGCTCGACCAGGTGCGGGAACAGTTCGGCGAGGAGGTTCGTTATCTCGTCGACGGCGTCACGAAACTGGAGAAGGTCGACTACGGGGCCGCCGCCGAGCCGGAGACCTTCCGCAAGATGCTGGTCGCCACCGGCAGCGACGTCCGCGTGATGTCGATCAAACTCGCCGACCGGCTGCACAACATGCGCACCCTCGGGGTGATGCGCCCCGAGAAACAGGCGCGCATCGCGAAGGTCACCCGGGACGTCCTGATCCCGCTCGCCGAACGCCTCGGCGTGCAGGCCCTCAAGAGCGAACTGGAGGACCTGGTCTTCGCGATCCTCCACCCCGAGGAGTACGACCGCACGCGCGAGCTGATCGTCGACAACGCCTCCCGCGCGGACGACCCGCTCGCCGAGATGGCCGAGAGCATGCGCGGCGTCCTGCGCGAGGCCGGCATCCAGGCCGAGATCCACATAAGGCCCCGCCACTTCGTCTCCGTCCACCGGTTCTCCCGCAAGCGCGGCCGGATGCGCGGCGCGGACTTCGGGCGGCTCCTGGTGCTCGTCAACGAGGACGCCGACTGCTACGCCGTCCTGGGCGAGCTGCACACCTGCATGACGCCCGTCGTCTCGGAGTTCAAGGACTTCATCGCCGTACCGAAGTTCAACCTCTACCAGTCGCTGCACACGGCCGTCGCGCGCGAGGACGGCCAGGTCGCCGAGGTGCTCATCCGCACCCACCGGATGCACAAGGTCGCCGAGGCCGGTGTCGTCGCCCTCGGCAACCCCTACGCGAGCCCGGCGGAGGAGCAGGCCGCGAGCGACGAGCGCGTCGACCCGACCCGCCCCGGCTGGCTCTCGCGGCTCCTCGACTGGCAGGAGGCCGCGCCCGACCCGGACACGTTCTGGTCGACCCTGCGCGAGGACCTCGCCCAGGACCGCGAGATCACCGTCTTCCGCCCCGACGGCGGCACCCTCGGCCTGCCCGACGGGGCCACGTGCGTCGACGCCGCCTACGCCCAGTACGGCGAGGACGCCCACGCCTGCATCGGCGCCCGCGTGAACGGCCGCCTGGCGACCCTCAGCACCGCTCTGCGGGACGGAGACACCGTCCAGCTCCTCATGGGCCAGGACCCCGCCTCCGAGCCCTCCAGGGAGTGGCTGGAGCACGCCCACACCCCCGCGGCGCGCATCGCCATCCAGCGGTGGCTGTCCACGCACCCCACGGAGCCGCGCGGAGCCGCCCGGCAGAACACGGCCGACGAGGAGACCGAGCCCGCTTTCCGGGGGCAGGGCGGACGGCGCGGCTCCGACGGACCGCTGCCGCATCCGTCGTCCGCCCCGCGCGCGGGCAACACGATCTCCGTCGCCGGGCGCCCCGGCGCGAGCGTGCGGCTCGCCGGGTGCTGTACGCCCGTGCCCGCCGACGAGGTCACCGGGTTCGCCGTACGCGGGGGCGTGGTCACCGTCCACCGCGTCGAGTGCGCCGCCGTCGCGCGCATGCGCGGTGCCGGGCGGCCCGAGGCCGACGTCCACTGGGGCGACTCCACCGAGTGCCGCGTCACCCTCGTAGCCGAATCGTTCGGCCGCCCCCACCTCCTGGCCGACCTCACCGAGGCGATCGCCCTGGAGGGCGCCGAGATCGTCTCGGCCACCGTCGAACCACCGTCCCAGCAGCGTGTCCGCCACACCTACACCCTCGAACTCCCCGACGCCGCCCACCTGCCCACCCTCATGCGCGCGATGAGAAACGTTCCTGGGGTGTACGACGTGAGCCGGGCACAGCACCATGCGGGGGCGCACTGAGGGGCACGCGCGCGAAGGCGTCCGTACGCGAGGGCTTACGCGCGAGCGCGGAGAGTGCCGGCATGCGCGCGGGACGCCGATGAGCAGAACCGTCATGACCGACCTCCGCGCGCGGCACACCGGCCCCCCGGCAACTCGGCCCCACCCGGGCAACCCGTTCGGGTGGGCCGGACGCGAGTCGGCGGCGCTGGGGGCGGGTGCGCTGGTAGCCGTGGGGCATGCTGCGCAGCCCTCGAACCGAAGCCCCCGAGGCCACCGGTCCCGCGATCGCCGGACCCCGCCCCGGGAACGCCCGTCCGCGCCCCCGACGTCTCGCGCGGGCGGCCCTCGTCGCCTCCGCGCTCTCCCTGTGCCTCGTCGCCGCGAGCGCGCCTCCCGAGCAACTCGGCGTCGGGGACCGCCTGTTCCCGAACCTCGGCAACCCCGGATACGACGTCGCCGCGTACGACCTGGACTTCACCTACCCGGGGAGCAACGACAAGCCGCTGCGCGCGGTGACCACGATCGACGCGTGGACGACCGAGCGGCTGGAACGGATCAACCTGGACTTCGCGCACGGGGACGTCGAGTCGGTCCAGGTCGACGGCGAACCGGCGCACTACGCGCGCGCGGGCGAGGACCTCGTCGTCACCCCGCGCCGCGCCGTCCCGGAGGGCAGCTGGATGCGGATCACCGTCCGCCACACCAGCGACCCGATGCCCCCGAAGGACGGCGAGGGCGGCTGGGTCCGCACCGCTGACGGCCTCGCCATGGCGAACCAGGCCGACGCCGGCCACCTGGTGTTCCCCTGCAACGACCACCCCTCGGACAAGGCGATGTTCACCATCAGGGTGACCGCCCCCGACGGGTACACGGCCGTGGCCAACGGTCTGCCCGCCGGCGTCGACCGCGCGCGCGGGACGACGACATGGACGTACCGCACTCAGCACCCCATGGCGACCGAGCTGACCCAGGTCTCCATCGGCCGCTCGACCGTCCTGCGCCGCGAAGGCCCGCACGGCCTGCCCGTACGGGACGTCGTCCCCACCGCGGACCGTGACGTCCTGGAGCCGTGGCTGGCCAGGACGCCGGACCAGATCTCCTGGATGGAGTCCAAGGTCGGGCCGTACCCGTTCGAGACGTACGGGCTGCTCATGGCGAGCGCCAGCACCGGGTTCGAGCTGGAGACGCAGACCCTGTCGCTGTTCGAGAAGGACCTGTTCACCGAACCCGGCTACCCCGCCTGGTACGTCGAGTCGATCATGGTCCACGAACTGGCCCACCAGTGGTTCGGCGACAGCGTCTCCCCGCGCACCTGGTCCGACCTGTGGCTCAACGAGGGGCACGCCACCTGGTACGAGGCCCTCTACGCGCAGGAGAAGGCGGGACGCACGCTGGAGGCCCGCATGAAGGCCGCGTACGGCGCGTCCGACCGCTGGCGCGCGGCCGGCGGCCCGCCCGCCCTCCCCAAGGGCCCCGAGCCCGGCCAGAAGATCAGCATCTTCCGCCCCGTCGTCTACGACGGCGCCGCCCTCGTCCTGTTCGCGCTGCGCGAGACCATCGGCCGCCCCGCCTTCGAGCGCCTGGAGCGCGCGTGGGTGACCGAGAACCACGACGGTGTCGCGAGCACCGCCGACTTCACCCGCCTCGCGGAACGCGTCTCGGGCCACGACCTCGGCGCGTTCTTCGACGCCTGGCTCTACGGCACGAAGACACCCCCGATGCCGGGCCACCCGGACTGGACGTCCCAAGCGCCGACGAACACGAAGGCGGGGGAGACGCCGGCGGTACGGCACGGGCGGCACTGAGAGGGCCTACGCGCGTGCGCGAGACGTCCGCTCCGGAGCCGCCGCAGACCGGGGCCCTACGCGCGCGTGCCGGACGCTGTCCGGCCCGGACGGCCTGCCGGTGCGCGCGTACGCGTGCCTCGCGGCCCGGGCCAGGAGCGCCTCAGCGCTCTCTCCCCGGATAAGCCCGTGACGGGGCGGGGCGGGGCGTGCGACCATTTTCGGGCCGGCGTGGTACGGGGCCGATGGGCGGGAATCTTCCGCCGGGCTCGTGCGTTGAGCAGGGTGACAGGCGCCCTAGCGGCATCTTCGACGACGTAAGGATCAAATGACCTCCTCTTCTTCCGCTTCCCAGGACACCAAGCGCCTCGCGCAGGACTACCCCGACGGTCTTCGGGCCGATGCCCTGATGGAAGAGGACGTCGCCTGGAGCCACACGATCGACGAGGAGCGGGACGGCGACCAGTTCGACCGCTCCGAGCGCGCGGCCCTGCGCCGCGTGGTGGGCCTCTCCACCGAGCTGGAGGACGTCACCGAGGTCGAGTACCGCCAGCTGCGGCTGGAGCGGGTCGTCCTCGTCGGCGTCTGGACCACCGGCACCGCGCGGGACGCGGACAACTCCCTCGCCGAGCTCGCGGCCCTCGCGGAGACGGCCGGCGCGCTCGTCCTCGACGGCGTCGTCCAGCGCCGCGACAAGCCCGACGCGGCCACCTTCATCGGCTCCGGCAAGGCCCAGGAACTGCGCGACATCGTCCTGGAGAGCGGCGCCGACACGGTGATCTGCGACGGCGAGCTGAGCCCCGGCCAGCTCATCGCCCTCGAAGACGTCGTCAAGGTCAAGGTCATCGACCGTACGGCCCTGATCCTCGACATCTTCGCCCAGCACGCCAAGTCCCGGGAGGGCAAGGCGCAGGTCGCGCTCGCGCAGATGCAGTACATGCTGCCGAGGCTCCGCGGCTGGGGTCAGTCCCTGTCCCGCCAGATGGGCGGCGGCAAGGGCGGCGGCCTCGCCACCCGTGGTCCCGGTGAGACCAAGATCGAGACGGACCGGCGCCGGATCCGCGAGAAGATGGCGAAGATGCGCCGGGAGATCGCGGAGATGAAGACCGGCCGCGAGATCAAGCGCCAGGAGCGCAAGCGCCACAAGGTGCCGTCCGTCGCCATCGCGGGCTACACCAACGCCGGCAAGTCCTCCCTGCTCAACCGCCTCACCGGCGCGGGCGTCCTGGTCGAGAACGCCCTGTTCGCGACCCTGGACCCGACCGTCCGCCGCGCGGAAACCCCGAGCGGCCGGCTCTACACCCTGGCGGACACCGTCGGCTTCGTCCGGCACCTGCCCCACCACCTGGTCGAGGCGTTCCGCTCCACCATGGAGGAGGTCGGCGAGTCCGACCTGATCCTGCACGTGGTGGACGGCTCGCACCCCGCTCCGGAGGAGCAGCTCGCGGCCGTGCGCGAGGTCGTCAGGGACGTCGGCGCCACCGGCGTGCCCGAGATCGTCGTCATCAACAAGGCGGACGCCGCCGACCCGCTCACGCTCCAGCGGCTGCTGCGGATCGAGAAGCGCTCCATCGCGGTCTCCGCGCGCACCGGCGAGGGCATCGCCGAACTGCTCGCGCTGATCGACGAGGAGCTGCCGAGGCCGTCCGTCGAGATCGAGGCGCTCGTGCCGTACACGCACGGCAAGCTCGTCGCCCGCGCCCACACGGAGGGCGAGGTCCTCTCCGAGGAGCACCTCGCCGAGGGCACGCTGCTGAAGGCGCGGGTCCACGAGGAACTCGCCGCGGACCTCGCGCCGTACGTACCCGCCCAGGCGGTCTGACGCGCGTACGCCTGACGACGAAGCGCCGCCCCCTCAGCGCGAGGGGGCGGCGCTTCGGCGCGTCACCGGCCCGCGGACTTCTTGCTCACCGACTCGTACACGCCCTTGGCGACCTCACCGAGGCGAGGGCCCGCGAGCCAGCCCGAGGTGGCCGGGCCGATGGACGTGTTGGACACCAGCGCGAGCCTGCCGTCGGCGCCCTTCTCGACCCAGCCGCCGCCGGAGGAGCCGCCCGTCATCGTGCAGCCGATCCGGTACATCGTCGGGTCGGCCGAGGACAGCGAGAGCCGGCCCGGCCTGTCCGCGCACTGGTACAGCTTCTGCCCGTCGAACGGCTCGGCCGCCGGGTAGCCCGTCGCCGTGATGCCCGGCACGTCCGCCACCGCGGGCGCCGCGAAGTCCACCGGCAGCGCCCCGCCGACCGTCTCCTCCAGCGACTTCCCGGAGCTCCCCTTCTCCGGGGTGACGTGGATGACCGCGAAGTCGTACGGAGCCCCGTCACCGCCCGTCGGGCCGCCCTGCGCGATCCACTGCTGCGAGGTCTGCGCCCAGTCGCCCCACCACACGCCGTACGGTGCGACCTGCTCGCGCGTCGCCGACCGGAGTGCCGACGCCGGCATCGCGCTGTCGTTGTACGACGGGACGAACGCGATGTTGCGGTACCAGCCGCCGTTCGTGCCGGCGTGCACGCAGTGGCCCGCCGTCCACACCAGGTTGGACTTGCCGGGGTGCGCCGGGTCCTCGACGACCGTCGCCGAGCAGACCATCGAGCCCTCGGGGGAGTCGAAGAGCAGCTTGCCCGCCTCCGGCACGTTCGCGTGGTACTTCGCGGTCACCGCCTTCGCGTCCACCGGAGCCGGCTCCGGGTCCGTCACGCCCTGGTCGCCCGCGAGGTCGCTGTCGTCGACGCCGCGGTCCGGGTCCTGGGCGTCCCGCATCCGGTCCGGGTCCCACAGGCCCTCGATGATCGGGTTGACGAAGTCCTGCGCCTCGCGCAGCCAGTCGTCCTTGTCCCAGTTCTTCCAGGCGCCGTTCTTCCACTTGTCGAGGTCGATGCCGTGCTTCTTGAGCCGGTCCAGCAGATCGCCCGGGATCTGGACCTTCCCGCCGTCGGACTCGGCCGCGGAGGCCGCCGCCGACGGCGAACCGGCCGCCTGGTCGTCCCCGTCGCACGCGGTGGCGGTGAGCGCGAGCACCGAGGCGAGGGCCGCCGCTGACAGCACCGCCCCGCGACGCGGGCGCGCGCCGTCCCCCCGACGAGTGGTGAACGGCGGCCGTATCGATGGCATGTCTGAACTCCCCCTGCTTTCCGTGAACTTGGTGCAATGCCGTGAAATCGGCCACCCGCAGGGCGAGTTCGGGCCGATCCCACGGTCACGTGGAACGGCAACACACGATATGCGCTCGCTGTGGGGGACTTCCGTGGGAACGGCAACGGTTTCGCTACGGGCTGCCTGAACTGGGGAGTTGGGCGGAGAAACGGTTCGGACCGGGCGCCCCAAGGGTTGCGCGCGCCGGACGGCGTCGCTCCCGTCGCCGGTACCCCTTCCGCCGCGCGGACGATCTTCGGTGAGGCCGTAACCCGTCGGCCAGAGCGGGGTTGGTAGCGGTGGGGCCGGGCGGGGGCGCGGTGGGGGTCCCGTTCCTGGGCGAGGGAAGGCGGGCGGCCGTGGGTGTGATCGGGGCGGGGGAGCGGACCTGTGCGCGGGCGCTGCCGATCGTGCCGGTGCGGGCGCGCGGGCTGACCGTCGAGGGCGCGGACGGGCGACGGTACCTGGACTGCCTCTCGGGGGCCGGGGTCCTCGGGCACAACCACCCCGTCGTCCTCGAAGCGATCCGCAAGGCCCTCGGCTCCGGGGCGCCGCCGCACGCCCCCGGCCTCGCGACGGCCGTCAAGGACGCCTTCGTCACCGAGCTGCTGCGTACCCTTCCGCCCGGACTCGCCGGCCGCGCGCGCGTGCGCCTCTGCGGGCCCGCCGGGACGGACGCCGTGGCGGCGGCCCTCACGCTGGCCCGCACCGCCACCGGCCGCACCGGCGCCCTTGCCTTCAGCGACGCCCACCATGCGACCGCCGCCGGCATCTGTGGTGAGCCGCCCTATCCGTACGGCTACCGCTGTCCCTATGGCATCGGCGGCGAGGGTGGTGCCGAACTCGCCGCCCGCTGGGCCGAATCCGTCCTCGACGGGGCCCAGCCGGGCGTGGCCCGCCCCGGGTGCGTGATCCTCGACGCCGTCCAGGGCGAGGGCGGCGTCGTCCCCGTGCCGGACGACTGGCTGCGCCGGGTACGACAGGCCACCGCCGACCGGGGCGTTCTCCTGATCGCCGACGAGCTCCAGATTGGCGTCGGGCGCACGGGCGCCTTCTGGGCCGTCGAGCACAGCGGGGTCACCCCCGACGTCATGGTCCTCTCCCAGGCCGTCGGCGGCAGCCTGCCCCTCGCGGTCGTCGTCCACCGCGGCGACCTCGCGGGGGTACCCGGCGACCACACGGGCGCTTTCCCCGGCAACCAGCTCGCCATGGCCGCGGGGACGGCCACCCTCGCCCACGTCCGCGAACACCGCCTCGCCGACCACGCGGCCGGGCTCGGCGCCCGGATGCTCCGTCAACTCCGGTCTCTCGCAGGGGAGTTCCCGTACGTCGGTGAGGTGCGCGGGCGGGGGCTCGCGATCGGCGTCGACATGGCGGCTGCGGGGTCCGACGCGACGGTGGCGAGGCATACCGGGTCCGTTGAGGGTGCTCGTGCGCCGTACGGGGATGGCTTCGACGTCGCCGCCATGGGAGGTGGTGGCCGGACCTCGTACGGGGACGCCTTCGGCATCGCCGCTTCGGGTGGGGGCACCCAGGCCCCGTACCTGGACGCCTTCGAGATCGCCGTCGCGTGCGGGGGCGCGGGTGAGGGCGCCCGGGGCCTGTCCCCGGAGGCTTCCGGTATCGCCGCCGCTGTCCAACGCGCCTGTCTGGAGCGGGGGTTGATCGTCGGGCGGCACGGCAGCGTCGTCCGCCTCCTCCCACCCCTCACGATCACCGACGACCAGGCGACCGCGATCCTCGACCGCTTCGCCGACGCGATCGTGGCGGTCACCTGCGGCCCCGTCCCGGAGGTAACCGGTGATCCCGTCACCTGCGGCCCCGCCCCGGCGGTCACCCGCGCCCCCACCGCCCGCGCCCCCACCGCCCGCCTTTCTACGCCGGGCGAGCACTGCGCCCGCCGCCGCACGAACCCACCGCCCCCACGCGCGGCACCCCCGACCTAGCCCCTCACCGCTCACCGGCCACTTCACGGGCCACCCACCCCCCCACAAGGACCTCCCCGTGCACCCCGAACCCACCAGCCGCCAGGCCCCCGCCCCCCACTCCTCCCTGGCCCTCACCCCTGCCGTCACCCGCCCCGCCCCTCAGGCCATCGCCCAAGCCGCCGCCACGGAGAACCTCCTCCGCTGCTGGGTGCGCGAGACCTCCGTACCGCCCCCCGACACCGACCACCTCCGCATCCCCCTCCCGTCCTCCGGCCTTACCCTGCTCGTCCCCGTCCACTATTGGTCCCCGACCGGCCTGCACCGCTTCGGCCCTCCGACGCTCGCCGAGGCCCCCACCCCGGCCCCGCCCCTGGACGCGATCACGCTCGCGGCCCTGCTGACGGGCGAGGCGCACGCGGGCGCTGCCCCAACGGCACCGGCCCGCCCGGCACCCCCCGACACACACCCGGGCCCCACCACCCCGGCCCCGCCCCGCGCAGCCGACGCGGCCCCGCCCCGCGCAGCCGACGCGACACCGGCCCGCGACCGAGCCGTCCACAGCCCCGACCCCGCCTCCTCTCCCGGCGCCCTCACCGCGCGCCGCCCCGCTCCCGGCACCTCCGCCCCGCCCCACCCCGCAGACCCCTCCGACCTCGTCCCCCGGGTAGCCGACTCCCTCCATCGCGCGACCCTCTTCCTCACCGACCGTCAAGCCCCCCACCCCGACACCCCCGACCTGTTCCTCGCCGCCGAACAGTCCCTCCTCCTGGGACACCCCCTCCACCCCACCCCGAAGAGCCGGGAGGGCCTGACCGACGCCGAGACCCTTCGCTACTCACCCGAGTCACGCGGCTCGTTCCCCCTTCACTGGCTCGCTGTCGCCCCGTCCGTACTCGCCACCGACTCCGCCTGGACCGAGAGCGGACGAGGGGTCCGCGCGGAGCACCTGACCGCCCGACTGGCCGGCCCCGGGCTCCCGTTGCCCGAGGGGTACGCCGCCCTGCCCGTGCACCCCTGGCAGTTCCGCGAGACCCGGCACCGCCCTGAGATCGCGGCCCTGCTGGACGCCGGGCAGTTGAGGGACCTCGGTCCGTACGGCCCCGACTGGCAGCCGACCTCCTCGGTCCGCACCGTCCACCGCTCCGGCGCCCCCGCGATGCTCAAGCTCTCGCTGGCGGTGCGCATCACCAACTCCCGCCGGGAGAACCTCCGCAAGGAACTCCACCGGGGCGTCGAGGTGCACCGCCTGCTGCGCACCGGCCTCGCCCGCCAGTGGCACGGGGCCCACCCGCACTTCGACATCGTCCGCGACCCGGCCTGGCTCGCCGTCGACGACCGCGAGGGCCGGCCGGTGACGGGACTCGACGTGGTCATCCGGCACAACCCCTTCGCCCCGTCGGACGACGTCTCGTGCGTCGCCGGCCTCGTGTCGCCCCGCCCGCATGCCCCCGGGCCGCTGCCCGGCGCCCGCCGCCCTCTGGCCGATCAACACCTGGACCTCCTCTCCTTCCGTTCTCGTCTCACGACCCTCGTGGACCGCCTCGCCTCCCGCAGCGCCCGCCCGCGTGGAGCCGTCGCCGTCGAGTGGTTCCTGCGGTACGTGGAACACGTCGTCCGCCCGGTGCTGTGGCTCGACGGGGAGGCGGGGATCGCCCTGGAGGCCCACCAGCAGAACACCCTCGTACTCCTGGACCCGGACGGCTGGCCCGCGGGCGGCCGGTACCGGGACAACCAGGGCTACTACTTCCGCGAGTCCCGCCGCGCCGACCTCGACGCACGGCTCCCCGGTATCGGCGCCTCCAGCGACACGTTCGTCTCCGACGAGGTCACCGACGAGCGCTTCGCCTACTACCTCGGCATCAACAACGTGCTCGGCCTGATCGGCGCGTTCGGCTCCGAACGCCTCGTGGACGAACGCCTGCTGCTCGCCGCCTTCCGCCGCTTCCTCGAATCGGCCGCCACCGGCCCCCGCCGGATGCGCACCTCCCTCCCTTCCCGGCTGCTCGACTCACCCGTCCTGCGCTGCAAGGCGAACCTCCTGACCCGGCTGCACGGCCTGGACGAACTCGTCGGCCCGGTCGACACCCAGTCCGTCTACGTCACCATCGCCAACCCCCTCGCCTTCTCCGCCTCCTAGACCCCGGCCTCTCTCCTCACCTCACCCGCCTCCCGAAAGGAGCGTTCCTGTGTCGGCCACAAAAGGTCACGACGAACCCAGCACCACCGGAGACCTTCTGGACGGGGTCGCCGACTGGGGCCCCACCCTCTGCCATGTCGGCATCTTCCACCTCATTCCCGTGACGTTCGAACGGGGAATCCCCCTGGTCGCCCGCTGGATGAACGACCCCGCCGTCGCCGCCTTCTGGGACCTTGCGGGCCCCGAGATCCGGACCACCCGGCACATCCGGGTCCAGCTCCAGGGCGGCGGGCGCAGCGTCCCCTGCCTGGGGGTGCTGAACGGTACGCCGATGAGCTACTGGGAGATCTACCGCGCGGACCTCGACCCGCTGGCCCGCTACTACCCAGCCCTGCCGCACGACACCGGCCTGCACCTCCTCATCGGGGACCCGCGGGACCGGGGGAGGGGGCTGGGCGGGGTCCTGCTGCGGACCGTCGCCGACCTCATCCTCGACAAGCGCCCCGACTGCCCCCGGGTCATCGCCGAACCGGACGTCCGCAACGCTGCCTCCCTCCGCATCTTCTACACCTCCGGCTTCGAGTGCATCGGCGAGGTCGACCTCCCTTCCAAGCGGGCCGCGGTCATGATGCGCGACCGTGATTCCCTGTGCCCTCTGCCCGAGGGCCGGCGGCCCCAGTTCACGGACCCCGACCTCCCGGACTTCTGGTGACGATTCGAAATCGCTTCGTTACTCATAGTGACGTTCCGGGTGCCGTCCGAGTTCCCTCGTCGCCCAAACTTTTTTCCCCGCGTTCACTCGCATTGACCGGCCCCTTCCATCACCCGCCCCATCCCCTCCACCCCTTCCACCCCTTCGGACCCCGGCGCTCACCCCACCCCCTCGCGCCCCCTCCCACCCCACACCCCACCCCGATCCCACCCCTCAGCCCCCGATCGGCCGCACGATTGTCAGTCCCGGGCCGTAGGGTGGTCGCGCTATGACGAAGCCCTCTCTCCCCGAACTCCTGCATGCCGCCGTCGCCTCCGTCGGCGGCGCGGAGCGTCCCGGTCAGGTGACCATGGCCGAAGCCGTCGCGGAAGCGATCGACGACGGCTCCCATCTGCTGGTGCAGGCCGGCACCGGCACCGGAAAGTCGCTGGGATACCTCGTCCCCGCGCTCGCGCACGGCGAGCGGGTGGTGGTCGCGACCGCCACCCTCGCCCTCCAGCGCCAGCTCGTGGAACGCGACCTCCCGCGCACGGTCGACGCCCTGCACCCCCTGCTGCGCCGCCGCCCGGAGTTCGCGATGCTCAAGGGCAGATCGAACTACCTGTGCCTGCACCGGCTGCACGAGGGCGTGCCGCAGGACGAGGAGGAGGGCCTCTTCGACCAGTTCGAGGCGGCGGCCCCCTCCAGCAAGCTGGGCCAGGACCTGCTGAGGCTGCGCGACTGGTCGGACGAGACGGAGTCGGGCGACCGCGACGACCTCACCCCGGGCGTCTCCGACCGCGCGTGGGCGCAGGTGTCGGTCTCCTCCCGCGAGTGCCTGGGCGCCTCCAAGTGCGCGTACGGCGCGGAGTGCTTCGCCGAGACGGCCCGCGAGCGCGCCAAGCTCGCCGAGGTCGTCGTCACCAACCACGCGCTGCTCGCGATCGACGCCATCGAAGGCGCCCCGGTCCTCCCGCAGCACGAGGTCCTGATCGTCGACGAGGCGCACGAACTGGTCTCCCGGGTCACCGGCGTCGCCACCGGCGAGCTGACCCCGGGACAGGTCAACCGCGCGGTGCGGCGGGCCGCCAAGCTGGTCGACGAGAAGGTCGCCGACCAGCTCCAGACCGCCGCCGAGGGCTTCGAGCGGCTCATGGAACTGGCCCTGCCCGGCCGCCTCGAAGAGCTGCCGGAGGACCTCAACTACGCGCTGATGGCCCTGCGTGACGCGGGCCGCGCGGTGATCTCCGCGCTCGGCACGACCCGCGACAAGTCCGTCCATGACGAGGACGCGGTCCGCAAGCAGGCGCTGGCGTCGGTGGAGACCGTCCACGACGTGGCGGAGCGCATCGTGCAGGGCTCCGAGTACGACGTCGTCTGGTACGAGCGCCACGACCGCTTCGGGGCGTCCCTGCGCGTCGCGCCGATGTCCGTGTCGGGCCTGCTGCGGGAGAAGCTCTTCGCGGACCGCTCGGTCGTGCTGGCCTCGGCCACGCTGAAGCTGGGCGGCGACTTCAACGGCGTCGGCGCGTCGCTCGGGCTCGCCCCGGAGGGCGTCGAGGGCGAGGACCTGCCGCAGTGGAAGGGCGTCGACGTCGGCTCGCCCTTCGACTACCCCCGGCAGGGCATCCTGTACGTCGCCAAGCACCTCTCGCGCCCCGCGCGCGACGGCGACCGCGCGGACATGCTGGACGAGCTCGCCGACCTCGTCCAGGCGGCCGGCGGCCGTACCCTCGGCCTGTTCTCGTCGATGCGGAGCGCCCAGCTCGCCGCCGAGGAACTGCGCGTGCGCATGCCGGAGTTCCCGATCCTCCTCCAGGGCGAGGAGACGCTCGGCGAGCTGATCAAGAACTTCGCGGCGGACCCGAGGACGTGCCTGTTCGGCACGCTCTCGCTCTGGCAGGGCGTCGACGTGCCCGGGCCCAGCTGCCAGCTCGTCGTCATGGACAAGATCCCGTTCCCGCGCCCCGACGACCCGCTGATGAGCGCCCGGCAGAAGAAGGTCGAGGAGGCCGGCGGCAACGGCTTCATGTCCGTCGCCGCCACCCACGCCGCCCTCCTGATGGCCCAGGGTGCCGGCCGCCTCGTCCGCGCGACGGGCGACCGGGGTGTCGTGGCCGTCCTGGACCAGCGCCTCGCGACCGCGCGCTACGGCAGCTATCTGAAGTCCTCCATGCCCGACTTCTGGTACACGACGGACCGCAACCAGGTCCGCAAGTCCCTCGCGGCGATCGACGCGGCGGCGAAGCAGGCAGGGGCGTGAAACAGGCGGGGGCGTGAGGGCGTGAAAGAGGGGGCGAGCCATGAGACTCGCCCCCAGCACCTCAGGACACCGCGAGAAGACAACACAGGGCCCCGGAACCGGCGCAGGGATCCCGGGGCCCAGTCAACAGGGCGGAGGCGCAGCAGGAAGGCCCGCCCGCACACCGCCTCAGACGCGGCGCAGTACGGCCACCACCTTGCCGAGGATCGTCGCGTCGTCACCGGGGATCGGCTCGTACGCGGCGTTGTGCGGAAGCAGCCACACATGGCCGTCCTCGCGCTTGAAGCGCTTGACCGTCGCCTCCCCGTCGAGCATCGCGGCGACGATGTCGCCGTTCTCGGCGACGGGCTGGCGCCGGACGGTCACCCAGTCGCCGTCACAGATCGCGGCCTCGATCATCGAGTCGCCGACGACCTTCAGCACGAACAGCTCACCGTCGCCCACGAGCTGACGGGGCAGCGGGAAGACGTCCTCGACGGACTCCTCCGCGAGGATCGGGCCACCGGCGGCGATCCGGCCGACCAGCGGGACGTACGACGCGGCGGGCTTGCCCGCGGTGTCCGTCGGCTGCACGGAGACCGACTGGTCGGAGCCGCGCACCTCGTACGCGCGCGGGCGGTGCGGGTCGCGGCGCAGGAAGCCCTTGCGCTCCAGGGCCATCAGCTGGTGCGCCACCGAGGACGTGCTGGACAGGCCGACGGCCTGGCCGATCTCCCGCATGGACGGTGGGTAGCCGCGCCGCTGCACGGAATCCCTGATGACCTCGATCACCCGGCGTTGCCGGTCGGTCAGGCCCGAGCTGTCCGCCCGGATGCCTGGAGGTCGGCCCGGCAGGGAGCGCTTGTGCCCCTCGGGACTGGTGGCTTCGTTCATCGCGTGCACCGGGTCGAGCCGGCCCTGGGAGCGGTCCTGGGCGGTGATGGTGGCACTGTCTGCGGTGGTGGTCACGGCGGCCCCTCTCGATGGTCTCCCTGCTTGACAACGGTAGTTGCTTTCGAAAGGTTGCGCCAAACACACGTTCGAGTGAAAAACCCCGAAGAGTTGGACTTGATCATGTGTCCAGGTGTATGGCTCACGCCGTGTCCGGCGCGCGGAACGGGCTGACGTCGTACCCTTCACCGCCGCCATCGGCGGCCCTTGCGGGCCGTCGTCCCAGTCTGCCAGCCGATGCCCCGTCCGGCGGGGATCAAGCCCCGAGTCCCACCTCTCCTCCCTCCCGCGCTCACGCAATCTCCCCATGTGCCCAGGTGGCGTCCCGCGCGCGTGTGCGCGTGGAGACGTCGTCGGGAGCCCTGTCGGCGCGACACGCGGGAGTGGCCTGGGTTTATTCGTCAATCCCCCACATCTAGTGGTTGGATTGGCGCTGTGGCCCAGAAGTTGTGGTGCCCCGTGTATTCGCACCCCCGGGGATCGCCTATGCTGGGGGCTGCTTCGTGAGGCCCGAGGGGCCCATGGGGCCATCGAGTCTGCTGTGAGGAGGGTTGGGAATCCATGCACTGCCCCTTCTGCAGGCACCCCGACAGCCGTGTGGTCGACAGCCGTACGACCGACGACGGCACGTCGATCCGCAGGCGCCGTCAGTGCCCTGACTGCTCCCGTCGTTTCACGACGGTGGAGACCTGCTCACTGATGGTGATCAAGCGCTCCGGAGTCACCGAACCCTTCAGCCGTACCAAGGTCATCAACGGTGTGCGCAAGGCGTGCCAGGGACGGCCTGTCACCGAGGACGCCCTCGCCCAGCTCGGCCAGCGGGTCGAGGAGGCCGTACGGGCCACCGGGAGCGCCGAGCTGACGACCCACGACGTGGGGCTGGCCATACTCGGCCCGCTACAGGAACTCGACCTCGTCGCCTATCTGCGATTCGCCTCGGTCTACCGGGCGTTCGACTCGCTGGAGGACTTCGAGGCCGCGATCGTGGAACTCAGGGACCAGACGGGACCCCCGGCCGCGGACGACGACGTCCGCGCGGGCGCGGTCCCGGAGGACACCGGCGGGAGCGGGGCCGTTCAGGTGCCCCAACCCGCCGCCACCGCCGACTGATCCGGCGGTCGGCGACCGGGCGGAGACACCGGGGCCGGCCGGACGGCGGCGATGAGGAGACCTGTTGCGGGCGGAAGGATTTTTCGGGTGCCCGCAACTTCAGAAATCACACTGTGTCACGGGAACAACGTGGCATTTCTGGGCGTTTTTGCCTGTACCAGGGAGGCGGCATGACAGAGACGGCGAGCGGTCCGGCGCGAGGTTCCCGAGCCAAGGGCGCCAAGGCCACCAAGGGCCTGCGCATCGAGCGCATCCACACCACCCCCGGCGTGCATCCGTACGACGAGGTGGTCTGGGAGCGCCGTGACGTCGTCATGACCAACTGGCGCGACGGCTCGGTCAACTTCGAGCAGCGTGGCGTCGAGTTCCCCGACTTCTGGTCGGTGAACGCGGTCAACATCGTCACCAGCAAGTACTTCCGCGGAGCGGTCGGCACCCCCCAGCGCGAGGTCAGCCTCAAGCAACTGATCGACCGCATCGTGAAGACGTACACGAAGGCCGGTGAGGACCACAAGTACTTCGCCTCGCCCGCGGACGCGGAGATCTTCGAGCACGAACTGGCGTACGCCCTCCTGCACCAGATCTTCAGCTTCAACAGCCCCGTCTGGTTCAACGTCGGCACCCCGCAGCCCCAGCAGGTGTCCGCCTGCTTCATCCTGGCCGTCGACGACTCCATGGAGTCGATCCTCGACTGGTACAAGGAAGAGGGCATGATCTTCAAGGGCGGCTCCGGCGCCGGCCTGAACCTCTCCCGCATCCGCTCCTCCAAGGAACTCCTCTCCTCCGGCGGCAACGCCTCGGGCCCGGTCTCCTTCATGCGCGGCGCCGATGCCTCGGCCGGCACCATCAAGTCCGGTGGCGCCACCCGCCGCGCGGCCAAGATGGTCGTCCTGGACGTCGACCACCCGGACGTCGAGGACTTCATCGCCACGAAGGTGAAGGAGGAGGAGAAGATCCGCGCCCTGCGCGACGCGGGCTTCGACATGGACCTCGGCGGCGACGACATCACGTCGGTCCAGTACCAGAACGCCAACAACAGCGTCCGTGTGAACGACGAGTTCATGACCGCCGTCGAGAACGGCACCGAGTTCGGCCTGCGCGCCCGCCTGACCGGCGAGGTCATCGAGACGGTCGACGCCAAGGCGCTCTTCCGCAAGCTCGCCGAGGCCGCCTGGGCCTGCGCCGACCCGGGCATCCAGTACGACGGTGTGATCAACAAGTGGCACACCTGCCCCGAGTCCGGCCGGATCACCGCGTCGAACCCGTGCAGCGAGTACATGCACCTGGACAACACGTCCTGCAACCTCGCCTCGCTGAACCTGATGAAGTTCCTCAAGGACGACGGCAAGGGCGAGCAGTCCTTCGAGGCCGAGCGCTTCCAGAAGGTCGTCGAACTCGTCATCACCGCGATGGACATCTCCATCTGCTTCGCCGACTTCCCCACGCAGAAGATCGGCGAGAACACCCGCGCCTTCCGCCAGCTCGGCATCGGCTACGCCAACCTCGGCGCGCTCCTGATGGCGACCGGCCACGCGTACGACTCCGACGGCGGCCGTGCCCTCGCCGGCTCCATCACCTCCCTGATGACCGGTACGGCCTACCGCCGCTCCGCCGAACTCGCCGCGGTCGTCGGCCCGTACGACGGCTACGCGCGCAACGCGGACGCCCACAACCGCGTCATGAAGCAGCACGCGGACGCGAACGGCGCCGCCGTCACCATGGACGACCTCGACACCCCGGTGTGGGCCGCGGCCACCGAGGCCTGGCAGGACGTCCTGCGCCTCGGCAAGCAGAACGGTTTCCGTAACGCCCAGGCATCGGTCCTCGCCCCGACCGGCACCATCGGCCTCGCGATGTCCTGCGACACCACCGGCGTCGAACCCGACCTCGCCCTGGTCAAGTTCAAGAAGCTGGTCGGCGGCGGCTCGATGCAGATCGTCAACGGCACCGTCCCGCAGGCCCTGCGCCGCCTGGGCTACCAGGAGGAGCAGATCGAGGCGATCGTCGCCCACATCGCCGAGCACGGCAACGTGATCGACGCGCCCAGCCTCAAGACCGAGCACTACGAGGTCTTCGACTGCGCCATGGGCGAGCGCGCCATCTCCCCGATGGGCCACGTCCGGATGATGGCCGCGATCCAGCCCTGGATCTCCGGCGCCATCTCCAAGACGGTCAACATGCCGGAGACGGCGACCGTCGAGGAGGTCGAGGAGATCTACTTCGAGGCCTGGAAGCTCGGCGTCAAGGCGCTCGCGATCTACCGCGACAACTGCAAGGTCGGCCAGCCCCTCTCCGCGAAGACCAAGGACTCCAAGGACAAGGAGAAGACCGAGGTCACGGAGAAGGCCGAGGCGGCGATCCGCGAGGCCGTCGAGAAGGTCATCGAGTACCGCCCGGTCCGCAAGCGCCTCCCCAAGGGCCGCCCCGGCATCACCACGTCCTTCACGGTCGGCGGCGCCGAGGGCTACATGACGGCCAACTCCTACCCGGACGACGGCCTGGGAGAGGTCTTCCTGAAGATGTCCAAGCAGGGCTCCACCCTCGCGGGCATGATGGACGCCTTCTCCATCGCGGTCTCCGTCGGCCTCCAGTACGGCGTCCCGCTGGAGACGTACGTCTCGAAGTTCACCAACATGCGCTTCGAGCCGGCCGGTATGACCGACGACCCGGACGTGCGGATGGCCCAGTCGATCGTCGACTACATCTTCCGCCGCCTCGCGCTGGACTTCCTGCCCTTCGAGACCCGCTCCGCGCTCGGCATCCACTCCGCCGAGGAGCGCCAGCGCCACCTGGAGACCGGCTCGTACGAACCGGCCGAGGAAGACGTCGACGTCGAGGGCCTGGCCCAGTCCGCGCCGCTCCAGACGGCCCCGGCGGCCGTCGCCGCCCAGGCCGCCCCGGTCGCCGTGCCCGCCCCCAAGCAGGCCCACACCAGCGCCGAACTGGTCGAGATGCAGCTCGGCATCCAGGCCGACGCCCCGCTCTGCTTCTCCTGCGGCACGAAGATGCAGCGCGCCGGCTCCTGCTACATCTGCGAGGGCTGCGGCTCGACCAGCGGATGCAGCTGACCCGTGAACGCGGGCACTGACCGATAGGTGCCAGAGGTAAGGGGCGCCGGCCATGGCCGGCGCCCCTTACCTCGTCGTACGCGCGTGCCCCGTCAGGACGGGCGGATCGTCCCCATGACGCCGGTGAAGTCGGCCGGGTCGTCCTCGAAGCCGTGGACGCCGTCGTGGAACTCCCAGCCGTCCTTCGGATCGCGGACGAACGCGGCGACGGTGGCGGCCGTGGAGCCGAGGATGTCGCGGAAGTCGCCCTCCGCCAGGACGTTGTAGCCCTCGCGGATACGGAACCTCGGGTTGACGACGCTGACGAACGTCCGGGGGCCGGGGCGCTGCTGGATCACGACGCCGACCACGACACGGCCGTAGCGCGCGTCCAGGCGGTCGAGTTCGAGCGTCATCACCTCGTCCCAGCCGAAGCCCTTGCCGTCCTTGCTGTCGCGGTTGAGGTAGATCGTGCCGTCGGGCGACCGGCTGTCGAAGTGCACGACGAAACCGGGAGCGCCCTGCGGATCGCTCTGGAGGTATGTCCCGGCGACCACGTCCAGATCGGTCGCGGGCTGCCCCGCCGGACTGGGATCCCACTTGACCGAGATCTCCACCTTGCGGATCCCCTTGATGAGGCCGTTCATCAGGCTTCCCCTTCTCCCCTGCGCTTCGTGGCCCGAACTGCCCGGTCATCAGGGCCGGTTGCCCATCCTGCCACGTGCATGTGCGCGAGCGCCCGGCCGAGGGTGACCGGCGCCACGCCCCGGGGCCTTACCATGGCGCGGTGCTGGTCAAGTGGATTCGCTGCACCGTGGTGGACCGCCGAGGTTTCGAACGGGGACAGCGGAAGTGGGCGGGGCTTCTGGGGGAACCGGGATTCCGCGGACAGGGCGGCGGCTGGAGCCGGAGCCGTCCCGCGGTCGCGCATGTCTTCGCCTTCTGGGAGAGCCGCGCCTTCTACGACTCCTTCATGGCCCGCTCCCACGACCGGCTCGCGGCCTCCCAGGTGGGCACCTTCCGCGACGCCCAGGTGCGCCTCTTCGACCACCGCTTCGACGTCAAGACCGGCTTCGAACCCCGCTTCACCGACGCCGACCTGCTGCGCGTCGCCCTCTCCCGGGTCCACGAGGAGCGCGCCGAGCACTTCACGCTGATGCAGGAGAAGGTCTGGAACCCCGCGATGGCCGGCTCGCCCGGCATGGTCCGCGGCCTGTTCGCCGAGGCGCCCGGCAACGAGTTCATGGTCCTGTCCATGTGGCGCTCCGAGGCCGAGCACGGCAAGTACCGCACCGAGCGCATCGAGCGGCTCGCCCTGCGCGCCCAGATCGAGGCCGACATCGCCGCCCTCACCGGGGACATCGTCGAGATGGAGTCCGCCTGGACGGTCTGAGGCCGCCGCGCATGTGCCCGCTCCGCATGTGCCCGTTCCGTGTGACCTACGCCGTATGGGGCCCGTACGGGTGCTCGAAACCGCGTGACTCGATCTAGGGTTTCGGCATGGCACGACCACGGCGCATCGTCCTTGTCCGGCACGGGGAGTCAACGGGCAATGTTGATGACACCGTCTACGAACGCGAACCCGACCACGCGCTGGCCCTCACCGACAAGGGCCGGCGCCAGGCGGAGGCCACCGGGGAGCGGATCCGGGAGATCTTCGGCGACGAACAGGTCAGCGTGTACGTCTCCCCCTACCGGCGCACCCACGAGACCCTGAGCGCCTTCGGCCTCGACCCCGCGCGCATACGCGTGCGCGAGGAGCCCCGGCTGCGTGAACAGGACTGGGGCAACTGGCAGGACCGCGACGACGTACGCCTCCAGAAGGCCTACCGCGACGCCTACGGCCACTTCTTCTACCGCTTCGCCCAGGGCGAGAGCGGCGCCGACGTGTACGACCGGGTCGGCGGCTTCCTGGAGAGCCTGTTCCGCAGCTTCGAGGACCCCGACCACCCGCCGAACGTCCTGATCGTCACCCACGGCCTCGCCATGCGGCTGTTCTGCATGCGCTGGTTCCACTGGACCGTCGCCGATTTCGAATCCCTGTCGAATCCCGGGAACGCGGAGATGAGGATGCTCGTTCTAGGGGATGACGGCAGGTACACCCTCGACCGGCCGTTCGACCGCTGGCGGAAACCGGAGCCCTACGGCGTCACCGGATAGGGTGACCCGCGATGACTCCCGCCCCTTCCGTCCCCTCCGACCCTTCTGTCCCTGCCACCTCGTCCACCCCTTCGACCGGCGGGCGCCTGGCACGCGCCCTGAACAGCCTGCGCGGGCTGTCCGTGGGAGACGCCCTCGGCTCCCAGTTCTTCGTACCGGAGAACTACCCGCTGCTCGCCCGCCGCGAGCTGCCGCCCGGCGACTGGCAGTGGACCGACGACACGGAGATGGCCTGCTCCGTCGTCGCCGTCCTCGCCGCCCACCACCGCGTCGACCAGGACGCCCTGGCCCGCTCCTTCGCCGTCCACCACGACTTCGACCGGGGCTACGGCCCGGCCGTCAACCGGCTCCTGCGGCTCGTCCGCGAGGGCGGCGACTGGCGGGAGCTGTCCGCCGCGCTCTTCGACGGCCAGGGCTCCTGGGGCAACGGCGCGGCCATGCGCATCGCCCCGCTCGGCGCCTGGTACGCCGACGACCCCGAGCAGGCCACCCACCAGGCCGAGATCTCCGCCTACCCCACCCACCAGCACCGCGAGGCCGTCGCCGGCGCCATGGCCGTGGCCGCCGCCGCGGCCCTCGCCGCCTCCGCCGACGGCCCGCCCGCCCCCGGGGCCCTCCTCGACGGGGTCCTCGCCCTCGTCCCGCGCAGCGCCGTCTCCGCGGGTCTCAGGCGGGCCCGCGACATGCTCGACTACGCCGACCCGGGCACCGTCGCCGCCGTCCTCGGCTGCGGCCGGCGCACCACCGCCCACGACACCGTCCCCTTCGCCCTCTGGTCGGCGGCGCGCGCCCTCGGTGACTACGAGTCGGCGTTCTGGACGACCGCCCAGGCCGGCGGGGACGTCGACACGACCTGCGCGATCGTGGGCGGGATCGTCGCGGCGGGGAGCGCGGGGGCGCCGCCGCGGGAGTGGGCGCGGCGTACGGAGGCGTTCCCGGGGTGGCTGCCGACCGAGGCGTGAACGACGGGGCGTGAGGTGAGCGGCGGGGCGTGAACCGTACGCCGGGACGCTTCGGTCACGTCTCGTACGATCATCGGCTCGCATTGCCGTTCACTTCACGTGTGCGACGGGGCGCGACCCGGGACGCGGTCGCGCCGCCGCCGTACCCGTTCGCCGGAGCGGTGAACGCGAGGCGGTGAACCGCCTTCCCGCGAGGCCGTTTGCGGTGCGGCAGCGAACTGTCGCCGCGGTGTCCGCCGCCGGACGGGCCGGGGTGTCGAGCACCGAGCACGGCGGCGTAGGCTAAGACCGCCATGCCGTACGAACCACCCACTCACACCGTCGAGCGCTCCCTTCGCGCGACGACCGGAGCGAAGGTCATTGCCGGTGTCGACGAGGTGGGCCGGGGAGCCTGGGCCGGCCCCGTCACCGTCTGCGCGGCGGTCACCGGACTGCGCCGGCCCCCCGAGGGCCTCACCGACTCCAAACTCCTCACCCTCAAACGCCGCACCGCGCTCGCCGCGCAACTCCAGGGGTGGGTGACGTCGTACGCCCTCGGCCACGCGTCGCCCGAGGAGATCGACGAGAAGGGCATGACCGCGGCCCTGCGACTCGCCGCGGTCCGCGCCCTGGAGGCCCTCCCGGTCCGGCCCGACGCCGTCATCCTCGACGGCAAGCACGACTACCTCGGCACGCCCTGGCGGGTCCGTACCGTCATCAAGGGCGACCGGTCGTGCGTGGCGGTCGCGGCGGCCTCGGTGATCGCCAAGGTCCAGCGCGACAAAATGATGGCCGAACTGGGTGTCGACCATGCAGACTTCGGTTTCGCGGACAACGCCGGGTATCCGTCACCCGTGCACAAGGCCGCGCTGGAGGAGCGGGGGCCCACCCCGTACCACCGGCTCTCGTGGGCCTATCTCGACGGGCTGCCGCAATGGCGGCATCTGAAGAAGGCCCGCAGTTGGGCGGACGGAAGCGCTCCGGAGATCGAGGGCCAGCTCGGCTTCGACTTCTGACGCGACCGATCGCACTGATGTGCCACCCCCTGGCGCGTGTCGCACCAGCGTTTGATAAAAATCAGCTCATGCCTCTCATTCCCGAGGAGCCTCAGATTCACGAGAGTGCCCAGGGTCCCCGCGCCACTCCGGCCGTCGGCCGCAGCGCGCAGACCCCTCGTCCCGTACCCGGCCCCCGTCCCGCGGCCCCGCCGCGTCCCGGTCGTCCGGGGCCCCGGCCCACGGCCCCCGCGCAGCGCACGCTGCGCGACACGGCCCCTGCCGCCCCCGCGGCGGTCCAGATCCAGTCGATCCCGGCCTCGGCGGAGGGCGCCCTGGACGCCGCGGAGGAGGCCGTGGACCTGCTGCTGGAGTCGGGCCGCGCCCCCGGCGACGTGCTGGTGATCACCACCGGCGCCCAACACCCCTGGTCCGCTCACGAGTTGACCTTCGGCGAGGCGTCCTACTGGGCCCAGCACGACGCGCGTGACGACGTCTTCTACACCGACGCCGCCCGCGCGAACCGCGTCGCCCAGCGCCCCGTCGTCGTGGTCGCCGTCAACGGCGGTCCCGACGACTCCGCCGCGACCGTCCTGCCGCTGGCCCGCGCCAAGGCGGGCGCCCTGCTGATCGTCTGCGGCGACCCGCAGCACATCGACACGGTGCTCGGCGCCGGGGTCTGACCCGACCCCGACGGAGCCTGCCTCGCGCGTGCGCGCGAAACCGGGGTCCCCGCGCACGCGCGCTTCGGCGTACCCGTCGTGTTCCGCAACGGCCGCGGCCTGTCGTCCGTACGACAGTGCCGCGGCCGTTTCCCGTGTCGTCCCCGGCGTGGGCTCAGCGGGCCGCCGCGCGCCTCAGGACGTCCGAGACGGCGCCGCCGGTCCTCGGGAGCGGGGGCGGGGCCTCGGAGAGGCCGAAGGGCTCCGGCAGGGACTCCGAGTTGGGGCGCCGGCCGCCCCGGCCCTCGCCCAGGACCTGCCAGCCGTCACGCGTGAGCGTGATGTACGCCCCGCAGCGCAGCCCGTGCAGTGTGCACGCGTCGCGCAGGCCCCACATCCACGCGCCGTCCTCCTCGGTCCAGCGCGCGTCGCCCTCGCGGCAGTACAGCAGCACCGCCGTCCGTACCGGGGTCCGCCGCCGCAGGTCGTGCGGGATGACCCGGCGCAACTGGGCGAGCAGCGCGTTGCGGAACATCCAGCCGTCGGCCGCCGCCGGGCGACGCACGAACGAGGCGCTGGCGCACAGCCGTTCGTCCGGGTCGAGCACGGCCACGATCGCGGTCGACGGTCTCGGCCTGTGCCGCGCGTGCAGTCCGCTCACGACCTCGCGCGGGTTGCGCAGCAGCGGAATCCCCGCCGCGGCCCATTCCGCGGGTTCGAGCAAGCGGTTGGCGGAAGCGGCGGACGCGGACGTCGAGAGCGATGCCGCCGAGGACGGCGCGAATCCGAAGGTCACGATCCTCCCTTCGGCTACGGCCCACACAGCGGGCGGGGCGAATTCGGGGGGCACGCACCACAAACAGAGCTCTGCCTGACCTCAGGCGAACCGTTGCGGGGAGCGGACCTCAATTCTTGCGGTCGAACTTGAATGCGGCAACGAGCAATTGGGATCACCGACTGTTATGTGCCGTTACATGGCTTATATCACTACCTCGGGATTCCCGCGTGACGACGAGGTCAGGACGGGCGACGAGCCGGTGCCTGCCTCCCAGGTCTGCCTCCCCGGGCCCGCGCTCACCCCTGGAGCGCCAGAACCAGCGGCATCACCCCCCGCGCGCCCGCGCGGCGCAGCATTCGCGCCGCGACCGCCAGCGTCCAGCCGGTCTCGCTGAAGTCGTCCACCAGGAGCACCGGCCCCTGCGCGCCGGCGAGCGCGGCGGCCAGCGCGGGCGGCACGGACAGCGCCCCGTCGAGCGCCTTCAGCCGCTGCGCGCTGTTGCTGCGGGCGACCCGGGAGGACCCCTCGGCGTACTCCAGACCGCCCAGCAGCGGCAGCCGGCCGACCTCCGCGATGCGCGCGCCCAGCGAACCGATCAGCGCCGCGCGCGTGCGCGAAGGGACGGTCACCACGCCGACCGGGCGCGCGGGCGCGTCCGCCGCCCCGGAGGCCCAGCCGCCGGGCCCCTTCGCCCAGTCGGCCAGCACCCCCACCACGGCCCTCGCCACGTCGTCCGGCACCGGCCCGTCCGGCGCCTGCGGGGCGAGCAGGGGTCGCAGCCGGTTGCCCCAGCCGATGTCCGACAGCCGCCCGAGCGCCCGCCCCGGCGCCGCCAGCTCACCGGCCGGGATCCGGCCCTTGAGGTCCATGCCGACCGCGGCGAGCCCCGTCGGCCACATCCGCCGAGGCTCCACCTCGACGCCCGCCCGCCCGAGGTCCACGCGCGCGGCGTCCAGCGCGGCCGTCGACGCGTCGGCCGTGAACCGCGCGCCCGCGCAGTTGTCGCACCGCCCGCAGGGCCGGGCCGTCTCGTCGTCCAACTGCCGCTGGAGGAACTCCATCCGGCAGCCCGTCGCCGCGCCGTACTCCCGCATCGCCCGCTGCTCGGCCTCGCGCTGGCGCGCCACCCACGCGTACCGGTCCGCGTCGTACGACCACGGCTGCCCCGTCGCGGTCCAGCCGCCCTTCACGCGCCGGACCGCCCCGTCCACGTCCAGGACCTTGAGCATGCTCTCCAGACGCGAGCGGCGCAGCTCCACCAGCGGCTCCAGAGCGGGCAGCGACACCGGCCCCTCCGCGCGCGCGAGGACGTCGAGGGTGCGGCGCACCAGTTCCTCCGCCGGGAACGCGAGGGAGGCGAAGTACTCCCAGATCGCCTCGTCCTCCCGGCCCGGCAGCAGCAGCACCTCCGCGTGGTCGACGCCACGCCCAGCGCGGCCCACCTGCTGGTAGTAGGCGATCGGCGAGGACGGTGAGCCCAGGTGGACCACGAACCCCAGGTCCGGCTTGTCGAACCCCATCCCCAGGGCGGACGTCGCGATCAGCGCCTTGACCTTGTTGCCGAGCAGATCCTCCTCGGCCTGCTGCCGCTCCGCGTTCTCGGTACGGCCCGTGTACGACGCGACCGCGTGCCCGCGCTGCCTGAGGAACGCGGTGACCTCCTCGGCGGCGGCCACCGTCAGCGTGTAGACGATGCCCGAGCCCGGCAGGTCGTCGAGGTGGTCGGCCAGCCACGCCAGCCGGTGCGCGGCGTCCGGCAGCCGCAGCACGTTCAGGCTCAGGCTCTCCCGGTTCAGCGGCCCCCTCAGCACCAGCGCGTCCGACGCGCCGCCCGTGCCGAGTTGCTCGGCCACGTCGGCCGTCACGCGCGCGTTGGCCGTCGCCGTCGTCGCCAGCACCGGTACGCCTGCGGGGAGGTCGGCCAGCATCGTGCGCAGGCGGCGGTAGTCCGGGCGGAAGTCGTGGCCCCAGTCGGAGATGCAGTGCGCCTCGTCCACCACCAGCAGGCCCGTCGCCGCGGCCAGCGAGGGCAGGACGCGGTCGCGGAAGTCCGGGTGGTTGAGGCGCTCGGGGCTGATCAGCAGGACGTCCACGACGCCCTCGGCGATCTCCGCCTGGACCGACTCCCACTCCTCCGTGTTCGCCGAGTTGATCGTCCGCGCGCGCACTCCGGCGCGGGCCGCCGCGTCGACCTGGTTGCGCATCAGCGCGAGCAGCGGCGACACGATCACCGTCGGGCCCGCGCCCCTGGCCCGCAGCAGGGCCGTCGCCACGAAGTACACCGCCGACTTGCCCCAGCCGGTGCGCTGCACCACCAGCGCGCGCCGGCCCTCGGCGACCAGGGCCTCGACCGCCCGCCACTGGTCCTCCCTCAGCCGGGCCTCGCCGGTGGGGTCACCGACGAGCCGGGCGAGGACGGTGTCGGCTTCGGTGCGGAGATCCGCGGTGCTGGTGTGCTGCATGGGTCCATACAACAGGACGGGACTGACAATGCGGGCGGCGAGCGGGGGAGGGGCGGCTCGGGAGCTTGCCGGGCGGGCTGCCCGGGGGTGCCGGGCTTCGCGGCGGGCCCTGCCCGGCGGGCCTTGGACGGCGGGCCTTGGACGGGGTGCTCGCCGGGCGTCCGTCGGGCTGCGGACGGGATCCCCGGCGGCCAGCGCGGAGTCGTCGGAGTCGTCGGAGTGTTCGGCGAGCTGGAGTTGAGGAGTCCCGGGGCCGGAAATGTCGTGTCCCTGCCCGGAGTTATCCACAGGCCGAGCGGGAAGTCACGATTCGCGAGATCGTCACGGCATGACGAATCACAGCGAAACGCCTGAACCCATCGACAACGACACATACGACGGCCCGGAGCCCTTCGGCTTCGAGACCCACGGATACACCCTCAAGACCCCGGGCGAACTCGCGGACGCCGTGCCCTACCTGCTCGGCTTCCGCCCGGAGGACAGCATGGTCCTGGTCTCCCTGTGCGAACAGGACGGCCGGAGCCGCTTCGGCGTCCGGGGCGGGCTCGGCATCCCCAAGAACCCCGCCGTCTGGAAGGAGGCGGCCGGCCTCTTCGCCGAGGGACTGGTGAAGGGTGCGGAACGCCGGGGGATGCGGCCCCAGCAGATGGTCGCCTACGTCTGCCAGGAGCCGGAGCCCGGCGAGACACCCCGCGAGGTCATGGAGCGGCTGAAGCCCCTCGCCCAGCACCTGCGCACCCAGTGCGGTCTCCTCGACATCCCCGTCATCGAGGCCCTCTGCGTCTCCGGCGGACGCTTCTGGTCCTACTGCTGCCGGGGCGACGGCTGCTGCCCGGAGGACGGCATCCCGATGGCCCTGCCCGGGACGTCCGTCCTCGCCGCCGCCGCGACCTACGCGGGTCTCCAGGTCCGCGGCACCCTGAGGGACTTCCGGGCCAGGCTGCTCCCCTGGGAGACCGACGGTGTCCGGGAGCAGGAGGAGGCGCTGGACGAGATCGCCGAGGAGATCGTCCCCCGCATGCTCGACGGTGAGAACACCGAGGTCGCCGAGGAGACGATCGCCCTGGCCGAACGCCTCGTACGGCGCCTCGCCGACGCCCCCGTGGTCGTCGGTCCGCTCCTGTCCGACCGCCACGACGACACGCTGATCGGGAACGAGGAGGCGGCCCGGCTGATCCTCGGCCTCCAGGACCGCACGACCCGCGACCGCGCCGCCGAGTGGATGGAAGGCGACGTGGCACTCCCCGCACTGCGCCTGTGGCGTGCCCTGTCCCGGCGCTGCGTCCGCTCCTGGAGCGACTACGCCGCCGCGCCCCTCGCCCTGGCCGGCTGGGTCGCCTGGTCCCTCGGGGACGGCCTCGAAGCGCGGGAGGCCCTCGCGATGGCCCTCTGCGCCGACCCCGACTACCTGTTCGCGGCGCTTCTGCACCAGGCGTGCAACGAGGGGGTCGATCCGGAGTCGGTGCGGCGGTGCCTGCGGTCGGAGAGGGGACGGCGGTCCGAGGGGGAGACGGAGAGCGAGGGGACGGAGTACGAGGGGCAGCAGTCCGAGGAGGCGGTCGAGAGCGGGGGCCCGGAGTCCGGGGGAGCCGCGCGGAGCCAGGAGCGGCGGCCCGAGGAAACGGCGCCGACCGAGTCGGTACCGGCCCCTCGTCGCAGGGCCCGCACCAGGAGCGGCGTGCCCGTCCAGCCGGGAGCGGACGGCCGGCGACCCCCTCGTACGCGGTCGTCGGCGAGGGCCAAGGACGGGACGCGCCCGCGTACACCGGCCAAGCGGGTCGTCCGGCAGCGGAGTGCTCCCGAGGAGGAGGTGCTGTCCGGCGGGGACGAGGCGGCTGGGGCGGAGTGACCGTGCGGGGGCGGGGGTGGTCCGGCGGGAGTCGGCGGGACGGGTGGGGGTTCGTGGACAGGATCTGGGGCGGTGCGGTGGGACGGCGGTTCTCCGGCGAGCCGCACCCGCGCGAGCCGCACCCGCGCGAGGCGTTCCGTGGGACCTCCGGCGGGCGTCCCCAGGGTGCCTCTCCCCGGTGGCCCTCGGACGAGTGGCCACAGGCCCTCCGCGGACGCGGCCCCGCGCACCGCCATTCGGAGGGGCCTTGGGGCGCAGAGCGTGACCCGGGGGAGCCCCGCCCCGTTCACCTGAGTGGCGGAACAGCCGCGCGGCCCGCGCCGCCGCACCGCCCCCGTCCCGCCGGGGCCCCTCCCCGGCGCCGCACCCGCCCGTGGCGCCCAGAGAGCACAGAGAGCAGAAGAAGTCACCGCATGCATCAACCGACTCCGCCCTCCGCCCACGGCGGGCCCCCGCCGCCGGGCCGGGACGAGATCCCCGAGCGGCTCCTGGGGCGGACGCTCCGCAGGCCGGCCGACGGGACGCGGCCCGACGCGAACCGGCCCCCGCTGCCCGACCAGGGCCGGCGCCCGGCCCCCCGCCCCACCGGTCTCCCGCCCGTCCACACGGCGATGATCTGCGTCGCCCTGCCGGGACTCGCCATCTCGGCGCCGGAGGGACAGCTCACCGGGCGCGGCCTGGAGGGGTTCTACCGGGCGGGCCGGCGCCTGCTGTCCCGCTGCCAGGTGCGCGTGGCCGGGCGGGAACCGCTCGTGGCGCAGGCCAGGATGACGGCCGCCGACGAGGTCCGTTTCGTCGGCACCCTGCGCGTCTCACCGCAGGGCGGCCCCGACCCGGACGTCGTCGTCGAGCGCAGCCGCAGCGCCGACGGCACCGAGCGGATCACCCTGCACAGCCACGCCCCGCGCCCGCTGCGCCTCCCCGTCGAGGTGTCGCTCGGGACGGACCTGGCGGACCTGGGCGCGATCGCGGCCGGTGCGACCGCGCCCGAACTGCCCGCCGGCGTCCACGACTCGGGGCTGCGCTGGTCCGGCCCGCCGGGCGCGTCCACCGTCACGGCCGACCCCCCGCCCTCCGACGCGCTGGCCTCCGCCGGCCTGCTGCGCTGGGACCTCGACGTCCCGCCGGGCGGCAGCGCGGTGATCGAACTCAGGGTCAGGCTCGACGGGAGCGGACCGATGCGGGCCGTGGGCCGGTCGGCGACGAACCCCCTGGCGCCGGCCCAGGCACGCGGCGACGACCCGCGCGTGGGCCCCCTGCTGCGGGCCGGCGTCGAGGACCTCCAGGCGCTCCTGGTCCGCGACCCGGCGCACCCCACGGACAGCCACCTCGCGGCCGGAGCCCCCTGGCGCTGCGGCCTCGCCCCGGCCGACGCCCTGGCCGCCGCCCGCATGACGCTGCCCCTCGGCACCGGGCTCGCGGCGGGCACCCTGCGCATCCTCGCCCGCACCCAGCGCCCCGACGGCCTCCTCCCCGGCCCGCAGCGGGACGCGGGCGCCCACCTGCCGCCCGCGTGCACCGGCACCGAGGCCACGCTCCTGTTCCCCGCGCTCCTGGCGGAGGCCCGCCGCTGGGGCCTGCCCGAGCCGGAGGTCGCCGACCTGCTGCCGACGGCGGAACGCTGCCTGACCTGGCTGCGGACGACCGTGGGGACGGGCACGTACCTGCGCGACCCCCAGCCCGGCGGCCCCGTCCGCTGCGAGACCCAGGCACACGCCCACCGCGCCGCCCTGCTCGGCGCCGACCTCCTCGACGCCTGCGGCAGAGCGGGCGGCGAGCCCCTGCGGGAGTGGGCGCGCGGACTCCGTGCGGCGTTCCACGAGGAGTTCTGGGCCGACGACCTCGGCGGCGGACGCCCGATCGCCGCGCGGCTGCCGGACGGGCGCCCGGTGGCGCACCTCGGCGCGAGCGCCGTACACCTCCTGGACACCGGGCTGCTGGGCGGCGGCGAACTCGCCACCGGGCTCCTCGACCGGGTGCGGACCGAGCACCTCGCGCGGCTGCTCGGCGGACCCGCGCTGGACTCCGGCTGGGGGCTGCGCGGCCTCGGCGAGAAGGAGCCGGGGTACAACCCCTTCGGCCACCGCGGCGGCGCCGTACGGGTCCACGAGAGCGCGCTCGCCGTGGCGGGCCTGGCCGCCGCCGGGTACGAGAAGGAGGCGGGCTCGCTCCTGAAGGGCGTCCTCGGGGCGGCGGAGGCGTTCGGGTACCGGCTGCCCGAGATGTACGGGGGCGAGCGGCGCACCGACGGGAGCGCTCCCGTGCCGCACCCGGCCGCCTGCCGCCCCGCCGCCACCGCGGCAGCCGCCGGCGTCCTGCTGCTGACCACCCTCGCGGGCATCCGCCCCGACGCCCCGGCCCGGACGGTCACCCTGCGCCCCGTGCACAGCGCACCCCTCGGCGAGATCGGCCTCAGCGGACTGCGCGTGGCGGGCGAGCCGTTCTCCGTACGCGTCAGCCGCCTCGGCCTCGCCATGGTCGAGGAGGCCGGCGACGGGCTCCAGCTGGGGGTGTGAACGACGGGAAACAGGGCGTGTGGACGACCGGACGGCGGCGCTGTCCGGCTGGAGCGGACCCGTGCCTGTGTAGGGAGCGCGTGATCGTGAGCAGGAGTCCCTGCGGAAACATCGGAATCCGCACGGGATGAGCACAGGCGTGTCGGCTGATCATGAGCAGAAACCACCGCAGAGATGTCGATGGCGGTGACTGCGAGTAGTGGCGGTTCCGTCGTGTCCGCGGGGCGCCGGCGCCGACTCCGTGACCCGTGCCCGATTCTGCGACCTTCGGTCTGGTCGTCAGTTCGGATGGGCCGCGTGCCAGGCGGTCCAGATGTCGGCGCGGAGGCGTCCGCGGCCGGGAACGGTGTGGCCGTTGTCGCGGGCCCAGGAGCGGACTTCGGCTACGGTCGGCTTCCCCGCATGAGGTTTCTCGACGGGCGAGGGGGCGTCCTGTGGCGTAGAGCCGTGGGTAGCATCGGGGCCGGTGGCGATGCGGGTGGTGAACCCTCGGCGGGCCAGGACGCGGCGTCGATGGTGGTGCATGCTTTCCAGACGGGAGACTTCCACGTCGACGTAGTCGTGGACCTCGACGTCGGTCTTGCCGGTGGCCGACTTGTTGGATCTTGCCTTTGAATCGGAACGGGCTGGTCAGGGAGAGGCCGTTGAGGCGGGCCGCGTCGAAGCCTTCGCCGGCGACCTTGTCGATGGCCAGGAGCGCGGTCGGGCCGGCGTTTTCCGAGTCGAGGGCGGTGCGGACCTCGGCGCGCTCGGCCGCGTCGGCGGCGAGTTCTCCGTACAGAGCCTGGAAGGAGACGCCGTTGTCGCCGGTCTCCTCGGTAGTGAAGGCGGTGGGGTGGACGATCAGGTGCTTGGTGAAGGTGGTCTGGTCGGCGATCTCGTGGCGGATGGGGCCGCACTGCATGGTGATGAGCGCGTCCATCTGGTCCGCGCGGTAGGGGGTGGCGGACAGGCTGCCCAGCGGCGCACGGCGGCTCTGTTCACCGCTGCCACGGCGGCGGGGGCGCCGATGGCGTGGCACTCGTCCACGATGACCAGGCCGTAGCCGTCCAGGAGTTGGTCGGGGGCGTCGCGGTGGGCGAGGGACTGGAGCATCACCAGGTCGACCACGCCGCCGCGGCGGTCCTTGCCGCCGCCCAGTGATCCGACTTCCTTCGTGCCCAGGTTGAGGAAGGTGGCCAGGCGTTCGCGCCACTGGGCGAGGAGTTCGGCCTTGTTCACGATAATCGCCGTCGGCTGTGCGGTCTGGGCGATCAAAGCGCAGGCCATCACGGTCTTTCCGGTGCCTGGCGGGGCCACGAGTACGCCGGTCGTGTGCGCGGCCATCGTGTCGACGGCTTTGGCCTGCACCGGAGTGAGTTCACCGGTGAAGCGTGCGGTGATCGCCTCGTGCGTGGGCAGGTTGTCGTCGATGCGCAGGTCTCCGCCTGCGGAGGCGATGAGCTTGGTCGCTTCGTCGGCCAGTCCTCGGGGGATGCGCAGCCAGTCGGAGTCGCTCGCGTCGAAGCACATCACGAACCGGGGCGTCCCGAACGTGGAGGAGCGCATCTTCTGCTTCTTGTAGAAGTCCGGGTTGTGCAGGCTCGCCAGGTGCTTGAGAGCGGGGCGGCCAGCCCCTGGGTGGCGATGGCCAGCATGGCCCCCAGCCGGGTGCGTACTACCTCGGGAGCCTTGCCGAGCGCGGTGCGCCGCGGCTTCGGCGGCATCGCCTCGAGCGTGGCCGCCGGGCCGACCGTGACCGGAGCCAGCGTGTCCACCAGGGCCTCCACCTCGCCTCGGCTCAGCCGCTGGATCTGGGAGAGGTGGGCGAACTGGTCGGGGTGGGGCGTCCAGGTCGCCGGGTCGCAGAAGAGGGTGGTGCCGCGCTCGCGGCAGTCGCCGTTGAGCGGCAGGGCGATCAGGTTGCCGAAACTGCCGTTGCCGGAGGACTTGGTCGGCAGCAGGTCCTGGGAGGGGAAGAACCGGTCGAAGCTGGCAAGGGACATCCGCTCGCGTGCGGTCATGGCGTCGCGCAGCAGTGCGGCGCCCAGCTGCCGGGCGAGGCCGGCGGGGACGGGTTCGGTGAAGAACGTCCATACGTGGGCGCCTTCGCCGGACCGGGAGATCTCCGCGTACGCCGGGACGCCGGCCGCCTGGTAGTAGGCGGCGTCGCCGCGCCAGTCCTTGTCGTCGAAGTCTCAGGCCAGCAGTCGGCGAGTGTCGTCGGCGAGCAGGGGATACAGCCCGACGTGCAGGGCTTGTGAGCCGGGTTCGGGGCGGCTGAGGTGCTCGATGAGGACACGGTCGGTCAGTGGCAGCAGCTCGCGTTCCGCGCCGGCACGGCGCTCCCAGGGCCGTTTGGTCTCTGCCGGGCTCCATCCCGTCTTTCCGGACTTGGTGGCCCACCGGCGGGCGTATACGTCGCTGCGGCCCGCGAACAGCGCTTTGAACAGGGAGAGTTTCGCCTTCACCGTCGAGCGTGCATCGGCCCAGGGCAGGCCGGACGGTGACACCGGCACCACAGCAGGATCCTGAACGGCGGACGGCACCTGCTGCGGGGGTGACGGCTCGTCCCAGCAGGGGACCGCCTGCGCGGCCGGTCCCAGCAGGTCGCGTAGGTGCCGGTTCTCCTCGCGCAGCGCCGCGTTCTCCTCCACCGCCACGTCCAGCCGGATGCGCAGCTCGGAGGGGTCTTCCCAGACATCCACGTCCGCCATGATGTCCGATTCCCGCCCTGAGTATGCGTGTGCCGCGGCCAGCGCCAGTGTGTGCACGGCGACCGGCCCTTGCTCATGGACGTCGCGCCATGGGAAGTTGCGTCGTGGAACAGGCATGAACGTCGTTGGCACGCAGATCGTGCACTTCGTCGCAGCCGTCAACTGGGCTCCATCAGCGGCTGGATGACCGTAGCCGCCGTCCGTGTCCCGCTCAAGGGCGTTCGGCTCAACGAGCAGCAGCACCGGGACACCGAGATCAGACTGGCCCGGCTGGTCACCGTCCTTGCCCTCGGTGAAGTCCGCCACCGGACCTTCAGCGGCCGGCTGGCGCCAGGCCCACGCGACGTATTCCGCCCCAGGGGCTCTCCCGCAGCGGCGGTCATGTCCGCCATCCTGCGAGCAATCGGGATGTCAAGGGCCTTCCGCCATCCGGGTGCGGGAACCTTCCGTAACGCTAGGGTTTTCGGAAGATCCGGGACGGCACGCCGCCGAGTAGAGGGACGAACGCGTCATGGGGCAAGGGGCACGGGAGCGACTGGCGGAGCTGTTGGACAGCTCGGAGCGGCGCGGGGACTTCAGTACCCGTATCGAGATGCCCGCCCGCGCGCTGCGTATCACGGTCGACGGCGTCGGTGACCTATTGCTCCCCGTACGCGCCCCAGTCACCAGGAAGCTGATCGCCCAGGCCCGGCAGGCCCGCTTTGGGCGCGGGGAGCAGACCCTGTCCGACACCGGCGTCCGCGACACCTGGGAGATCACTCCGGACCGGTTCACCCTGGGTGGCCCCGACTGGCAGCCCACGCTGAGCGGTGTCCTCGACGGGGTCCGCACCGCGCTGGGCCTTCCGCCCACCACCATCCTGCGGGCCGAACCGCACGCGCTCCTCGTCTACGGCAAAGGCCAGTTCTTCCTGCCGCACCAGGACTCCGAGAAAGAGGACTCCATGGTGGGCAGCCTCGTCGTCTCGCTGCCCTCGCACCACACCGGCGGCGAACTCGTCGTCGAACACGCCGGCCGCTCCGTCACGTACAAGGCGTCGAGGGAACGGCTGACCTTTACCGCCTTCTACGCGGACTGCCGCCACGAGGTCAAGCCCGTCACCTCCGGTTACCGCATCACCCTCACCATGAACCTGCTCGCCGAGCCCGTTCGTCCGGTCGGCGAACCTGGCGGCAGCCCGGTGGCGGACCTGGCCCAGTGCCTGACCGAGCATTTCACCCAGCCCGCCGAGGACCGCTACGGCTACGGCCGCACCAAGCCCGAGCCGCCGGGCCGGCTCGTCTACCTCCTCGACCACGAGTACACCCAGCGAGGCCTGGACTGGGACCGTCTCAAGGGCGTCGACGCCACCCGCGCCGACCTGCTCCGCCAGGCCGCCGGACAGGCCGACTGCGAAGCGGTCCTCGCCCTCGCGGAGGTGAAGGAGACCTGGGACGCCCAACCCCCCTACGACCGTTACGACTACTACGGCGAGGTCGAGCACTTCGACGACTGCGAGGACGATGAGTGTGAAGGCGAGTGCCTTCTCGACCCCGACGGCGAGCCCGGCGCCGAGCGCCGCCGCAGCGGCGACTTCTCCGACTACGAGCTCACCGACCTGATCGACGACGAGATCACCCTGGGCTGGTGGACCCGCCCCGAGCACGCCGGCGGTGAGCAGATCTCGCTGCCCGTTCCGTACGCCGAGGTGTGCGCCACCACCGCGACCAAGGACCTCACGCCCTACCAGTCCGAGTACGAGGGCTACATGGGCAACTACGGCAACACCCTGGACCGCTGGTACCGGCGGGCCGCGGTGGTGCTCTGGCCCCGGCAGCGCTCGTTCGTGGCACGTGCCGAAGCAGGCTCCGCGCAAGCCGTGCGGGAACTCCAGGGCCGCCTGGACGCCGGGGAGCTGGAGTTGGCGCGTACGCTCGCCCGGTCGCTCGCGCCGATCTGGAACCACCACGGTTCGGGCCCGGCGGCAGCCCCGCTCTTCGCCGCGGCTCTGGGCGTCGCGGTGGGAGTGGAGGAAGCGGACACCGCCGCGATGCTCCTCGCGCCTTTCGGGGTGGAGACCCTGGACGAGCGGCACGCCCCCGATCTCGCGAAAGCGGCCGCACGGTACGGACGGACGTGGGCACGCGGAGTCGTCGACAGCTGGTTCGACCCGGCCGGTGCCTACACCGGGGCCGACCGGGGCGCCTGGCTCGAAACCCTGCCTGGCCTCGGCGCCGCGCTGCGGAGTGTGGACGGTGACGGAGACGGGGTGGCCACACCACTGGCCGAGGGGGTCTGGCGCGCGTTCGAGCAGCAGCTCACCGGCTGGCTCGGCATCGGTCGGGAGAAGGAGCGCCAGGCGGCCCTGGAGCGGCTCGGCACCCCGCTCGCCCACATCCTGCGGGTGGCCGGTCCCGAGACCGCCGAAATGATCACCACCGCTCTACGCAGCCGCCCGGACACCGTACTGGAATGCCTGCTCCCGTCCCTGCGTACCGCGGCCCGCCGACGGGCCGGCGTCCGCGACGGCACCCCGGCGGCCCGCGCTTTCCAGTCCCTCGCCGACCACTGCGAGACCCGGCTGACCGCAGCCCTGGCCCGCCCCGTCCGGGCGGCGGACGACTGGTCCCTCACCCCGGATCGCGGCTGCCCATCCGACTGCGACCTCTGCCCCGGCCTGGACAACTTCCTCACCTCCCGTACCCGCAGGACCATGGAGTGGCCGCTCGCCAAGGACAAGCGCCGCCACATCCACAGCCGCATCGACCTCGCCGGCCTGCCCGTCTCCCACACCACCCGGCGCCAGGGACGCCCCTACACCCTGGTCCTGGCCAAGACGGACGCGGTGTTCACCCGCGAGCGGGCGGCCCGTTCCCGCGCCGAGACCGACCTGACCTGGCTCCAGGAGAAGTGGCCCAGGCCACGCGGCTGAGGGCTGACCGGCGCCCGTGGGACGAACCCGATCTCCTCATCGTGCCGATAAGGCACGGCGGCGGTGCATTTCGCTCCTGGGCGTGGTCTCGCTCTGGCCGCCCAGGCAAGCCCATATGGTGGTGGTGTCGAAGAGCCCGGTGGCGTCCGGTGCGGTGTCGTTGTGCCTGTCGCCCTCGCTCACCGCGGCGCGGGTGAGTTGTCCGAGAAGGCTCCGTTGCGCGTCGCCGCGTCGAGCATGGCCAGCAGCTGTCGGGTCTCATCGAGGAGGACTTGGCCGCGCTGGGGCGCGGTGACCGGACGCTCGCGGTGATCGAACAGAGCGAAGCCGGCGGCATCCTCCAGCATCCGGAGGTGCCCGGTGAGCGAGGTTCGGGGGAGGCCCAGGGCGAGGGCCGCCGCGCGAAGTGAGGGGTGTCCCGCCACCAACAGGGCCCTTCAGGCTTGCGGTCGCCGGCCAGACGACGCTCGGCGATGGCCATCTCCTCGCCGTCGATGACCTGCCGCCAGGCCCGCTCGACCTCGTCTTCAGGCACGACTCGGGGATGCCGGTACCCGGCTAGGAACCGATGTTCTCCAGGAGCGTCCGCTCCGCCCCGGACCAGATCTCGTACTCCCAGCCGTGCCGCTCGATCAGCTGCCCCCGGCCAGGCCAGCGCCTGCACGACCTTGGGGTCATCCGGCCGCGAGGCCGGTTTGACGTCGACGACTCGCACCGTTCCCGAACGCATCTCCAGGAGGAAGTCCGGGACGTGACTGCGCACCCTGCCGTCGACCCGCGCCACCATGCGGCAGGGTTGGGCATAGATCCCGCACACCGCCGGATCGAAGTCGGCGAGCAGCGGACGGGCCAGCTCCAGACGGCTCTCGTAGACGACCTGACCACCCGTCGTCGCACAGGCGTAGTCGCCCGAGTAGTGCGCCATGCCATGGACCGAACGCACCCGACGCCACGGCTCGGACTCGGTGAAATGCTTCAGCCGGAGTTGAGAGACGGGGACCTCACGTGTCGTTCCGTCCACGTACCGGATTGATGCCATCGGGATCGCGTGCTTGCTGCGGGCCCTGCGCGGGCGTTTCGTCGCCATGCTTGAACGGTGCGAAGCGCTCACTCCACGCAAACCGCAAGATCGTAAGTGATCGACACCGAGAACCACTGAACGTGATCAGTGCTCATGATCACGCGGAATTGCTCACGAAACCGCGGATCCTAGAGCCTGCCATGACCGGCGAAGGGAGTGTTTATCGTCAGGGAGACGACTAAGATCGCCGCATGCCCTACGACCCGTCAGCCTTCCCGCCCTTCGCCGTCACCGTGGACCTGGTCGTGCTGACCGTGCGGCGCCACGCCCTGTGCGCGCTGGCGGTCCGCCGGGGTGAACCGCCGTTCCAGGGGAGATGGGCGCTCCCCGGCGGCTTCGTACGGGCCGACGAGGACCTGTCGCAGGCCGCGGCGCGCGAACTCGCCGAGGAGACCGGGCTGCACGCCCACGAACCCGCCGTCCCCGCCCAGGACAACGGCGCCCACCTCGAACAGCTCGCCACCTACGGCGACCCCAAGCGCGACCCGCGCATGCGCGTCGTCAGCGTCGCCCACCTCGCGCTCGCCCCCGACCTGCCCGCCCCGCGCGCGGGAGGCGACGCCAGCAACGCCCGCTGGGCGCCGGTCGAGGAACTCCTCCAGCAGGGCGGCTACGGCCGGGACGGCGACCCCGTCGCGCCGCTCGCCTTCGACCACGCGCAGATCCTCGCCGACGGCGTCGAGCGCGCCCGCTCCAAGATCGAGTACTCCTCCCTGGCCACCGCGTTCTGCCCCACCGAGTTCACCGTCGGCGAGCTGCGCCGGGTCTACGAGGCGGTGTGGGGCGTCGCCCTCGACCCGCGCAACTTCCACCGCAAGGTGACCGGGACACCGGGCTTCCTCGTCCCCACGGGCGGCACCACCACCCGCCAGGGCGGCCGGCCCGCCCAGCTCTTCCGCGCGGGCGGCGCGACGCTGCTCAACCCGCCGATGCTGCGCCCCGAGGTGTGAGGAGTACCCCGAAGAGCGCCGCCTCGCCGTCAACCGGCCTGCCCTGAGCCCCACTGTGCCCCCGGGCTCGGTGCGCCCGGCCGTGCGCTGCCTGAAAAACCCCAAATAGGGCGCTATCTTGCTGCGGGTGATCCAGGCCTTCGGACTGACCAGTATCCCCCGCAAGGATCTCCCTCCCGCCGTCGACGACGTCTCCTTCGAGGCGCGCGTCGGGCATGTCACGGTGCTCCTCGGGGCCCCGGAGGCGGGCAAGAGTACGGTGCTCAGACTCATGCTCGAACTCCAGCAGGGCCGTGGCGTCACGTACTTCAGAGGCCGCCCCCTGCACCGCATCGCCCACCCCGCGCGCGAGGTCGGCGTGCTCCTCGGCGACGTACCGGGGCACCCGGGCCGCACGGTCCGAGGCCACCTGCGGATGCTGTGCGCGGCGACCGGCGTCCCGGCCGGGCGGGCCGACGAGGTCCTCGAAGCGGTCGGCCTCGTGAGCCTGCGCGAGGAGCGCCTGGCCGCCCTCTCCCGGGGCATGGACCGCCGCCTCGGCCTCGCCTGCGCCCTCCTCGCCGACCCCCACACCCTCGTCCTCGACGACCCCGCCGACGGCCTCTGCGCGCGCGAGAGCCGCTGGCTGTACGACATGCTCACGGCCCACGCCCGCCACGGCGGAACCGTTCTGCTGGCCATGACCGACCCCAAGGAGGCCGCCCGCACCGCCGACCGCGTCGTCACCCTGGACCGGGGCCGCGTCGCCGCCGACCAGGACGCGCCCGCCTTCGCGCGCACCCGCCTGCGCCCCCGCGTCGCCGTCCGCACCCCGCACGCCGCCCGCCTCGCCGCCGAACTCACCAAGGACGCCCGCACCACCCGCCGCTCCGTCGAGGTCGTCCAGGAGGACGGCAACCATCTCTCCGTGTACGGCAGTTCGTGCGCCGACATCGGGGACGTCGCCTTCCGTACCGGCATCCTCGTCCACCAACTCGCCGACGAGGTGGGGGACATGGGGCCCGGGGTGCGCGAGGACGCCGACGCGGAGCCGGCTGACGGCGCCGTCGGAAGCGCCGAGCCCGAACCGCGCGCGCACGACGCCTCCCCCCTCCCGCCCCCCATCTCCGTCCGCTCCGCGCCGACGCCCCTGCGCCCCCTGCGCTACGAACTGCGGCGGGCCTGCGGGATCAGCACGGGGTTCCTCGTCGGCGCGGGGACGCTGGTCGTCTCCGTGGTCACCGCGCTGCTGCTGGCCCGGCTCGGACACACCCCGCAGGCGCGGCTGTTCGCGGCGTGGCCCGCGCAGTCGCCGCTGCCTCCGGCGGCCCTCGGGGCGGGGCTGCTGGGGGCGCTGGCCTTCGGGGACGAGTTCCGGCACCCCGCGCTGGCCGCGGACCGCGGCACCGTGCCCCGGCGGCTGGGGCTGCTGGCCGCGAAGCTCCTCGTCGCCGCCCTCACCGCGCTGCTGCTGGCCTTCCTCACCGTGGGCTGCGACGCCGAGGCGCTCTACCTGGTCTACGGACGGGAGGTCGCGGAAGTTCCCGCGGACTGGCCGGCTCTCGGCGCGAGTTGGGCCGGCCTCGTGGTCGGGTGCGCCTGGGCCGGGGTGCTGGCGGCCGGCGTGTTCCGGTCCACGACCGCCGGACTCGCGGCCGTGCTCGCCGTACCCGTCGCCGTCGTACCGCTGCTGCACCGGCTGTCGGCCGGCACGTCCGTGCGTACGGCGGCCGGGATGCTCGCGCGGGCGCGCGAGCTGTTCCTGCTGCGCTGGCCCTTCGGCGGCGAGCGCTACCTCGACGCCGTCGCGCGCGTGGTGGCCCAACCCGTGGGCGGCGCACTGGCGTTGTCGCTCACCACCCTGCTGTGCGCGTACCTGCTCACCACCCTGCGCGGCCGGGTCCGATGACGGCCCTCCGCGCGTGCGGTGCGCACAACTCCCCCCAGAAAGCCCATTTCTTTCCGATAAGGCGTCAATTCCGACGGGGTGAGCGATCACCCTTTCGTGTGCTTTTCACCAAAGCCCTCAAGGGAGTTGGGGCCGACGCCGACAAAAGATCCGTGAGTACCCTTGCGCACACCATGATGACCGCCGCCCGCTCCGCCGACTCCGGTCTGGCCGCCCCGGGCGAACTCGACCGTTACCCCTACGCCGAGCCCCCCGCCGACCGCTCTCCCGTCTGGGACGGCGTCGATTCCGACCTCGGCCGCGTGGGCCGTCGCGCCACCGGCAGCCGCGGGCGCGGGCTGCACGGCCAACTCGTCCAGCAGCTCGGGCAGATGATCGTCTCCGGCGACCTCGGCGCCGACCGCCCCCTGGTGCCCGAGGAGATCGGACAGCGCTTCGAGGTCTCCCGCACCGTCGTCCGCGAGTCGCTGCGTGTCCTGGAGGCCAAGGGCCTGGTGAGCGCCCGGCCGAACGTCGGCACGCGCGTGCGCCCCGTCAGCGACTGGAACCTGCTCGACCCCGACATCATCGAGTGGCGCGCCTTCGGCCCGCAGCGCGACGACCAGCGCCGTGAGCTGACCGAACTGCGCTGGACCATCGAGCCGCTCGCCGCCCGCCTGGCCGCCGGGCACGGCCGGGAGGACGTCCAGCAGCGGCTGTCCGACATGGTCGAGATCATGGGGCACGCCATGGCGCAGGGCGACGCGCTGACGTACTCGCGCGCGGACGCCGAGTTCCACACCCTGCTCATCCAGGTCGCCGGCAACCGCATGCTGGAGCACCTCTCCGGGATCGTCTCCTCCGCCCTCCAGGTCTCCGGCGGCCCGGCCACCGGCTGCGACCGGCCGAACGAGGCGTCCCTCGCGCACCACGCGCGCATGGTCGACGCGCTCGCCGCGGGCGACGCCGCGGGCGCGGAGGCGGCGATGCGGCAGCTGCTCACCGTCCACCCCGAGGTGGAGCGCGTGGTCCCGGCGCCGCGCGAGCACTGACCGCGCCCTCGCGGGCGGTGCGGCCCGGGACGCTCTTCCCCCCTCCGGCGTCCCTCCGGGCCGGTGCCCCGCCCTCCGGTCGGACTCCGCAGGACCCCTCGCGGGCCCTGCGGAGTCCGACGGTGCGGCATGGTGGGAGAGCGCTTCGATCATGAAGCGATCACGGATGCGGCCTCCTCTGACCATGTCTGACCGTTTTTGAGCGCTTACGGGGTGTGACTCGGGCCACGTAGATTGGGCGTAACGCTCGTGGGAACAGCGCGATGACCTAAGAGGTGACAGCCGAGGAGGGAATACGGACGCCGTTCACGGCGCTGTGCATTCTCCCGGCCCCCCGCCCGCCCGTCGGCCCATCCCCAAGGCCGGTGGTCGGCTCCTGTCCGCAGTGGACGGGGCCGGAAGCCGTTTTCCAACGTTCCGAGAGGTTGTTCGTGTCGGCCAGCACATCCCGTACGCTCCCGCCGGAGATCGCCGAGTCCGTCTCTGTCATGGCGCTCATTGAGCGGGGAAAGGCTGAGGGGCAGATCGCCGGCGACGATGTGCGTCGGGCCTTCGAAGCTGACCAGATTCCGGCCACTCAGTGGAAGAACGTACTGCGCAGCCTCAACCAGATCCTTGAGGAAGAGGGTGTGACGCTGATGGTCAGTGCCGCAGAGCCCAAGCGCACCCGAAAGAGCGTCGCAGCGAAGAGTCCGGCCAAGCGCACCGCCACCAAGACGGTCGCGGCGAAGACCGTGACCACCAGGAAGGCCACCGCCACCACGGCCGCTCCGGCCGCCGCGGTGGCCGGCGACGCCGAGGACTCGCCCGCGAAGAAGGCCGCAGCCAAGAAGGCCGCGCCCGCCGCGAAGAAGGCGGTCGCGAAGAAGGCGGCCCCCGCCAAGAAGACCGCGGCGAAGAAGACCGCGGCCAAGAAGGACGACGTCGAGCTCCTCGAGGACGAGGTCCTCGAAGAGGCGCCCGGCGCCGGCAAGACCGGTGACGAGCCCGAGGGCACCGAGAGCGCCGGCTTCGTCCTCTCCGACGAGGACGAGGACGACGCGCCGGCCCAGCAGGTCGCCGCCGCCGGTGCCACCGCCGACCCGGTCAAGGACTACCTCAAGCAGATCGGCAAGGTCCCCCTCCTCAACGCCGAGCAGGAGGTCGAGCTCGCCAAGCGCATCGAGGCGGGCCTGTTCGCCGAGGACAAGCTGTCCAACGCCGACAAGCTGGCCCCCAAGCTCAAGCGCGAGCTGGAGATCATCGCCGAGGACGGCCGCCGCGCCAAGAACCACCTGCTGGAGGCCAACCTCCGCCTCGTGGTCTCGCTGGCCAAGCGCTACACCGGCCGCGGCATGCTCTTCCTGGACCTCATCCAGGAGGGCAACCTCGGTCTGATCCGCGCGGTCGAGAAGTTCGACTACACCAAGGGCTACAAGTTCTCCACGTACGCCACCTGGTGGATCCGTCAGGCGATCACCCGCGCGATGGCCGACCAGGCCCGCACCATCCGTATCCCGGTGCACATGGTCGAGGTCATCAACAAGCTCGCGCGCGTGCAGCGCCAGATGCTCCAGGACCTGGGCCGCGAGCCCACCCCGGAGGAACTGGCCAAGGAACTCGACATGACCCCCGAGAAGGTCATCGAGGTCCAGAAGTACGGCCGCGAGCCCATCTCCCTGCACACCCCTCTGGGTGAGGACGGCGACAGCGAGTTCGGTGACCTCATCGAGGACTCCGAGGCCGTCGTCCCGGCCGACGCGGTCAGCTTCACGCTCCTCCAGGAGCAGCTGCACTCGGTCCTCGACACCCTGTCCGAGCGCGAGGCGGGCGTCGTCTCCATGCGCTTCGGTCTCACCGACGGTCAGCCGAAGACCCTCGACGAGATCGGCAAGGTCTACGGCGTGACCCGCGAGCGCATCCGCCAGATCGAGTCCAAGACCATGTCCAAGCTGCGCCACCCGTCCCGCTCCCAGGTGCTGCGCGACTACCTCGACTAGACAGGTCCGTACGACGACGGAGGCCCGGTTCCCCTGGAAGGAACCGGGCCTCCGTCGTCGTACGCGCGCGTGCGCGCTCCCGCGCGGTCGCTCACTCTGGGTTTCCGGTACCCATCCCAGAGTAAGGATCCTGCATGCGTCTTCCCCTGGTCCGGGCGCTCGCCCGGCCGCTGGTCCTGGCTACCGCGGCCGTCGCCATACCGCTGGTGAACGCCGCCCCGGCGGCCTCCGACGGCATCGTCGTGGGCGGGTTCCCGGTCGACGTCTCCCAGAGCCCCTGGACGGTCGCGCTGTCCAGCCGTGACCGGTTCGGCCGTACCCGGTCGGGGCAGTTCTGCGGCGGCGCCGCGGTCGCGCCGACCCTGGTCCTGACGGCGGCCCACTGCGTCGGCGAGGACGTGCTCGGCGCGCCCCCGGACCGGGTGCGGGACTTCAAGGTCGTCACCGGCCGCACCGACCTGTACACGGACGCGGGCCGGGAGATCGCCGTCCAGAGCACCTGGGTGAACCCGGAGTACGACCGCTCCAGCAACTCCGGCGACTTCGCCGTGCTCACCCTCGCCGAGCCGCTGCCCGAGACGTCGCTCATCGGGGCGGCCCCGGCGGGGGACCCGGCGTACGAGGCGGGGACGGAGGCCACGGTCTACGGCTGGGGCGACGTCTCCGGGTACGGCGAGTACGCGCACAGCCTGCGGGCCGCGCGGGTGCACGTCATGGCCGACGCGCGCTGCGAGCGGGCCTACCCCGGCGGGTCCGAGGGTGCCTACATCGCGCGGACGATGCTGTGCGCCGGGGAGGTCAGGGGCGGCCGGGACGCCTGCCAGGGAGACAGCGGCGGGCCGCTGGTGGCGCGGGGCAGACTGGTCGGCCTGGTGTCCTGGGGGAGCGGCTGCGGACGCCCGGGCAGTCCGGGGGTCTACACGCGCGTCTCCGACGTCCTGAGAGTCCTCAACGGTCCAGCGGGGTCGGGAGGGCCCGCCGGGCCGTCAGGCGGGCGCTGAGCGGCTTCGGCGGGTACGCGTACGGGCGGCGGTCCCTGTCTCCAGGGGCCGCCGCCCGTACGCCGGCCTATGCCGGTTCTGGCTCGTCGTGAACGCCGAAGGTCAGCGCTCGTCCTCGGAGGCGGTCGCGGGAACGGCCGTCAGCCGCTCCGTCTCATCCTGTATCTCGGCGGCGATCTTCTTGAGCTCCGGCTCGAACTTGCGGCCGTGGTGGGCGCAGAAGAGCAGTTCTCCGCCGCTCGCCAGGACAACGCGAAGGTAGGCCTGGGCGCCGCAGCGGTCGCAGCGATCGCCGGCCGTCAGCGGGCTCGCGGGGGTCAGAACAGTAGTCACGTCGCCTCTTCTCTAGCTCGACGAGCTGTCGTACCAGGGTCAACATCCAACCAGCCTCAAACGTTCCCGCTTGCGGCTTTCCCTCGAAAAAATCTTTCGAGGCGGCTGTCTGCTGCCGGTTTGGCGGCGAATGTGCCGTATTGCGCTTCTTGTGTGCTTACGGTTTCGCGCTGTCGATCATGTGGTCGGTCCTCCCGGCGGGATTGCCGGTTCGTTCTTGAGGACGTGCCCGGAGCCTAAATGGTTCATGCCTCGAAGGGAACGTGATATGTACTTCACTCCATCGGGCGATCGAACACGCATGCGACTCTGGACTAGTCTGACTCCAGACGAGGGTGGCGTGACAACGGCTCTACCTGGCCTCGGTACCCTCTTGACGGCGACCGAAGCCGTGCCCTTACCCAGAAGGGCCCCACCTGAAATTCAGCGAGGAGCGAACCGCGTGACCGCCGATACGTCCGTGCCGTCCACTGCGCTGCTGGCAGGAGCAGACCGGGACGGCTCCAACTACACCGCGCGGCACCTGCTCGTCCTCGAAGGACTTGAAGCCGTACGCAAGCGCCCGGGCATGTACATCGGATCGACCGACAGCCGCGGTCTGATGCACTGCCTGTGGGAGATCATCGACAACTCCGTCGACGAGGCGCTGGGCGGTTTCTGCGACCACATCGACGTGGTGCTGCACGACGACGGCTCCGTGGAGGTCCGCGACAACGGCCGCGGCATCCCGGTCGACGTCGAGCCCAAGACCGGCCTGTCCGGCGTCGAGGTCGTGATGACCAAGCTCCATGCGGGCGGCAAGTTCGGCGGTGGCTCCTACGCCGCCTCCGGCGGTCTGCACGGCGTGGGCGCCTCCGTCGTCAACGCCCTCTCCGCCCGGCTCGACGTCGAGGTCGACCGCAGCGGCAGCACCCACGCGATCAGCTTCCGCCGAGGCGTCCCCGGCGCCTTCGCGGCGGCCGGACCCGACGCCGGGTTCGAGGCGCAGAGCGGACTGCGCAGGACCAAGAAGGTCGCCAAGGCCCGCACCGGCACGCGCGTGCGCTACTGGGCCGACCGCCAGATCTTCCTCAAGGACGCCAAGCTCTCCCTGGAGCACCTCCACCAGCGCGCGCGCCAGACCGCGTTCCTGGTGCCCGGCCTGACCATCGTCGTCCGCGACGAACTCGGGCTCGGCGAGGGCGGCAGCAAGGGCGAGGAATCCTTCCGCTTCGACGGCGGGATCAGCGAGTTCTGCGAGTACCTGGCCACCGACAAGCCGGTCTGCGACATCCTCCGCTTCACCGGCCAGGGCACCTTCCGCGAGACCGTCCCCGTCCTCGACGAGCACGGCCAGATGACCCCCACCCAGGTCACTCGCGAACTCGGGGTGGACGTCGCGATGCGCTGGGGGACCGGCTACGACACGACCCTCAAGTCGTTCGTGAACATCATCGCCACGCCCAAGGGCGGCACCCACGTCGCCGGCTTCGAGCAGGCTGTCACGACCACGATGAACGAGGTGCTGCGCGCCAAGAAGCTCCTGCGCGTCGCCGAGGACGGCGTCCTCAAGGACGACGCTCTGGAGGGCCTCACCGCCGTCGTCACCGTCCGGCTCGCCGAACCGCAGTTCGAGGGCCAGACCAAGGAGGTTCTCGGCACCTCTGCGGCCCGCCGGATCGTCACCCAGGTCATCTCCAAGGAGCTCAAGGCGTTCCTGACCTCCACCAAGCGGGACGCCGCCGCGCAGGCGCGGGTCGTCATGGAGAAGGTCGTCGCCGCCGCGCGCACACGCGTGGCCGCCCGCCAGCACAAGGACGCCCAGCGCAGGAAGACCGCCCTGGAGTCGTCCTCCCTGCCGGCCAAGCTGGCCGACTGCCGCAGCGACGACGTCGACCGCAGCGAACTGTTCATCGTCGAGGGCGACTCCGCGCTCGGCACCGCCAAGCTCGCCCGCAACTCCGAGTTCCAGGCGCTGCTGCCGATCCGCGGCAAGATCCTCAACGTCCAGAAGTCGTCCGTCACGGACATGCTGAAGAACGCCGAGTGCGGCGCGATCATCCAGGTCATAGGAGCGGGGTCCGGCCGGACCTTCGACCTCGAAACCGCCCGCTACGGCAAGATCATCATGATGACCGACGCCGATGTGGACGGCTCCCACATCCGCTGCCTGCTGTTGACCCTGTTCCAGCGGTACATGCGGCCCATGGTCGAGGCCGGGCGCGTCTTCGCCGCGGTGCCGCCGCTGCACCGCATCGAACTCGTCCAGCCCAAGAAGGGCCAGGACAAGTACGTCTACACGTACTCGGACCGCGAACTGCGCGACAAGCTCATGGAGTTCCAGACCAAGGGCGTGCGGTACAAGGACTCCATCCAGCGGTACAAGGGCCTCGGCGAGATGGACGCGGACCAGCTGGCGGAGACGACGATGGACCCGCGGCACAGGACGCTGCGGCGGATCAACCTGTCCGACCTGGAGGCGGCGGAGCAGGTCTTCGACCTCCTGATGGGCAACGACGTGGCGCCGCGCAAGGAGTTCATCTCCAGCTCGGCGGCTACGTTGGACCGGTCGCGGATCGACGCGTAGCCGCTGCGCTCGGCTGGGGCCGGCGCGGTTCGTTCGTGCCGGGTTCGGATGTCGTCGGGGTGCAGGTCGGCGGGGGTGGCTCTCCACCCAGGGGTGGAGAGGGCGGGGGTGGATAAGTCCACCCTTGATCCACCCTGGCTCCGATCTCCTGGGCCTTCCGTTTCCGTAGCTTCGATGGTGTCGGCGGCAGTCGTCGCCGGCGTCCTCGTTCCGCTCACGGAGGCAGTGATGGCCGGGCTCGTCAACGCGTTGGTGATCGTGGTGGTGGTCGCCCTGGTGCTGGCGCGGCAGTTCCGCGCGGCGCCGGTCGACGGGGAGCGGCGCTGGTGGCTGGTGCCCGGGATCCTCGCCGTCGTGGCGCTGCGCGACCCGGGGTTGCTGGACGCCGGTCACCGCGTCTCCTCGGGTGTGCTGCTCGCCGTGGAGGTGCTGATCGGGCTCGTGTCGGGCGCCGGCTGGGCCTGGACGACCCGGATGTGGGTCGAGGAGGACGGCGTCGTCTGGAGCAGGAGCACCAGGGCGAGCCTGGGTGTGTGGGTCGGCGGTGTCGTCCTCAGGGTGGGCCTGTTCGGACTCGGCGCGGCCCTCGGCGTCCACCTGCACAGCGCGGCCCTGCTGCTGTCCCTCGCGGCGATGCTGCTGGTGCGCGCCGGGTTCGTCACCCACCGCGCGCGGACGCTCGCCCGTATCCACGTCCCCTCGCCGTCGTACGGTGACCAGGGGTCCTGGAAGACGAGGGAGCGGGTGTGACGGAGAACCCATGGATGCGCTGGCCGTCCCCGGAGGCGCTCGCCCGCAAGGGGAACTCCCCGGTCAGGAACTCGCTGGGCTGGGCCCTGCGGCTGCTGTTGATCGGCGTCATGCTGTGGAGCGCCTTCGACGGCGACTCCCGTGCCCACGGCTGGAACCTGGCCGCGGGCGTGGGGATGGCTCTCGTCGCCGCCGGCGCCGCGAGGGCCTTCTTCGCGACGACGCTCGCGCACCGTCTGTGGCCGTCGATGCTGCTCCTGGCGCTGCTGCTGGCCATCGCGGTCGCGGCTGAGGCGATGGGGTTCGGATCCCCGGCGCTCGTCCTGTGGTGCGGCTGCGCCGTCGTCGGGCTCCAGCGGCTTCCCCTGGGTGCCGCGCTTCCGTTCGCCTCCGTCTCCCTGAGCGCGTTCGCCGTGGTCAACGAGGACATGTGGCTGACCACGGCCGCCACGCTCGGCGCGCTGGCCCTGGTCGGCTACACCCTGCGGCTGGACGCCGAGGCGCGCGGCAACGCCGCGCGGCTGCTGGCCCAGGAGCGGGCCGCGCGGGCGGCCGAGGCGGAGTCTGCCGCGCTGACGGAGCGGGCCCGGATCGCCCGGGAGATCCACGACGTGCTGGCGCACAGCCTCTCGGCTCAGCTCGTGCACCTGGAGGCGGCCCGCCTGCTGATCGAGCGCGGCGCCGACCGGCAGCAGATCCTGGAGCGGGTGGTGGCGGCGCGGGGGATGGCCAGGGACGGCCTGGACGAGACCCGCCAGGCCCTGTCCGCGCTGCGCGGCGACCTGACCCCGCTGGAGGACTTCCTGACCGGCCTGGTGCGCGCGACGGACGGTGCGAGGGTCACCGTGGAGGGTGAACGCAGACCGCTGTCGGTCGAGGCGTCCCAGACCGTGCGCAGGGTCGCGCAGGAGGCCCTGACGAACGTCCGCAAGCACGCCCCGGGCGCCAAAGTCAGCCTCCGGCTCGCGTACGGCCCGGGCGAAGTGGCCCTGGACGTGCGGGACTCGGGCGGCTCGCCGGGCGAACTGGCGGGCGCGGGGGGCGGATACGGTCTCCTCGGCATGCGGGAGCGTGCCGAACTGCTGGGCGGCTCGCTGGAGGCGGGGCCGGACGAGGAAGGGTTCGCGGTGAGGCTGAGGGTGCCGGTATGACGGATACGACGGACATGATGGAAGGGGAGCGGGTCAGGCCCGCGCGGGTGCTGGTGGCGGACGATCAGACGGTCGTCCGGGAGGGCATCGTGACGCTGCTCGGGCTGCTGCCCGAGGTGGAGGTGGTGGGCGCGGCGGTCGACGGCGAGGACGCGGTGCGGCTGGTCGCCGAACTCGCCCCGGACGTCGTGCTGATGGACCTGCGCATGCCTCGCTGCGACGGGGTCGAGGCGACCCGCAGGATCAGGGACGAGCACCCCGGGACGCAGGTCGTGGTGCTCACGACGTTCGCGGACGACGAGTCGCTGTTCCCGGCGCTCAAGGCGGGCGCCCGGGGCTACCTGACGAAGGACGCGGGCGGCGACGAGATCGTCCGGGCCGTGCACAGCGTCCTGTCCGGGGACGCGGGACTGTCGCCGAGCATCCAACGGCGGCTGCTGGAGCGGCTGTCGGAGCCCGAACCGGAGCCGGTGGAGCCGGCCGGGCCGCCCGACGGGTTGACGCTCAGAGAGACCGAGGTCTTGATCCTCATCGCCGACGGCCTCAGCAACCAGGAGATCTCCCGCAGGCTGCACGTCTCGACGACGACGGTGAAGACCCACATCAACAACCTGTTCGCCAAGACGGGCCTCAAGGACCGCGCGCAGGCGGTGAGTTACGCATACAGAAAGGGGTTGGTAAAACCACCAAAATCGGAAATGGGATAAGTCGGCCCATTGTCGCTTGATGGGGTGAAGAAAGCGGGAAAGAGAGTAGGGGATCTTCCCGTTCTGTCCATCATTGGGTATGCAGTTGAGCAACGACCGAGCCCGCAGTGGCGGGGGCGGTCCCGAGAGAGCACGCGAGCACCGCGAGGTGCGGCCCCCGGTCCCCGAAGAGCCGGCAGGCGTGCGGTACGACGATCCCTGGTACGACGCCCTGGCCCCCGACTGGCCGGGAGCGCAGCCGGCGAGCGACCCCGTGCCGGCGGTCCCGGCCCCCCGTGACGAGGAGGCCGGCCGCGACGCGATGGCGGAGGTCTACCTCGCCGTCCAGCGCAGCGCCGCCTTCCAGGAAGTACGCAGCCGCTACCGGCGGTTCGTGGTTCCGGCGGGCATTGGCTTCTTCCTCTGGTACGTGGCGTACGTCATCGCGGCGACGACCGCGCCCGGATTCATGGCCCGGCCCGTCGTGGGCGCCGTCAACGTGGCACTGGTCGCCGGTCTCGGCCAGTTCCTCACCACCTTCCTGCTGGCCTGGGCCTACGCCAGGCACGCCCGGCTGCGCAGGGACCGAGCCGCCCTCGACCTGCGCTGGGACACCCAGGAACTGACCCGCGGTGTGAAGGGAGGCAAGCCGTGAGCGGTACTCATCAGACCCTGGCCCTCGTGCTGTTCAGCGTGTTCATCGCGGTCACGCTGGGCATCACGACCTGGGTCAGCCGCAACCGCCACGGTTCGGCCGAGGAGTTCTACGCCGGCGGGCGGCTCTTCTCCCCGATGGAGAACGGCTTCGCCATCGCGGGCGACTACATGTCGGCCGCCTCCTTCCTCGGCATCTCCGGCCTGATCGCGCTGTTCGGCTACGACGGCCTGCTCTACTCGGTCGGCTTCCTCGTCGCCTGGCTGGTCGTCCTGCTCCTCGTCGCCGAACTCGTGCGCAACTGCGGGCGGTTCACGCTCGCGGACGTCGTCGCGGCGCGGATGAGCGAACGGCCGGTACGGATCGCGGCGGGCGCCTCCTCTGTCATCGTGTCCATCTTCTACCTGGTGGCTCAGATGGTCGGCGCGGGCAGCCTCGTCGCCCTGCTGCTGGGGAGCAGCGGCGCCGCGACCCAGGTGTGGACCGTCATCGGGGTCGGCGCGCTCATGATCATCTACGTGTCGCTGGGCGGCATGCGGGCCACCACCTGGATCCAGATCGTCAAGGCGGTCCTGCTGCTGGGCGGCACGATCGCGCTGACCGTGCTCGTCCTGGTCCGCTTCCACGGCGACTTCGACCGGCTGCTGCTCACCGCGGCCGAGCGCAGCGGACACGGCATCGACTTCCTGGCCCCCGGCCTGAAGTACGGCGCGGACTGGACGTCGCGCTTCGACTTCATCAGCCTCGGCCTTGCGCTCGTGCTGGGCACGGCCGGCCTGCCGCACATCCTGTCCCGCTTCTACACCGTGCCGACCGCGCGTGCGGCACGCCGCTCGGTGGTCTGGTCGATCGGCCTGATCGGCAGCTTCTACCTGATGACGATCGTGCTGGGCTTCGGCGCGGCGGCGATCGTCGGACCGGACACCGTGCGCCAGTCCAACGCGGCCGGCAACACGGCCGTCCCGCTGCTCGCCCTCGATCTCGGCGGCGGGGACCAGTCCATGGGCGGCGCGGTGCTGTTCGCGGTCGTCGGCGCGGTCGCCTTCGCGACGATCCTCGCGGTGGTCGCCGGCATCACCCTCGCCTCCTCGGCGTCCGTGGCCCACGACCTGTACGCCTCGCTGCGCCGCAAGCACGCCAAGCAGCGCAGTGAGGTCGCGGTCGCCCGGGTCGCGGCGGTCGGCATCGGCATCGTGGCGATCGCGCTCGGCATCCTGGCACGTGAGCTCAACGTCGCGTTCCTGGTCGGCCTCGCCTTCGCCGTCGCCGCGTCCGCGAACCTGCCGGTGCTGCTCTACTCGCTGTTCTGGCGCAACTTCACCACGCGCGGCGCGGTGTGGGCCGTCTACGGCGGGCTGGTCCCGGCGCTCGTCCTCGTCGTGCTGTCGCCGGTCGTCTCGGGCAGCCCCGAATCGCTCGTCCCCGGCGTCGACTTCCAGTTCTTCCCGCTCCAGAACCCCGGCATCGTCTCGATCCCGATGGGCTTCCTCGCGGGCTGGCTGGGCACGGTCACCTCGTCCGAGGAGCCCGACGAGGCGCGGCACGCGGAGACGGAGGTGCGTTCGCTGACCGGAGCGGGAGCCGTCTAGCCACGGCGCCTTCACCGTCGTACGGCGCGGGACCGGTCGTACGGCGGGCCGCGGGGCTTGGGTCATGGCGCGGCCCAGGCACGCGGTCCCGGTGGGCGAGTCGTCTGTACAGATGGACGATGTTGATGACCCGTCGGGAAGTTGGTCCATGCATCCATCAAGGGTGCACGGTACTCATCACGACATGCGGTACTCGTCAAGACGCTCAACGAAACCGTGCTCTCAGGCGCGGGTCGCCCACACGTAACGGTGTTCCGGGCGGCCCGCGTCGCCGTATTTGAGGGTCAGGCGCGCGCGGCCGGTGCGCTCCAGGAGCTTCAGGTAGCGCTGGGCGGTCTGACGGCTCACGCCCGTGCGGTCGGCGATCTCCTGCGCGGACAGCGGGCCGTCGGCGTGCATCAGGGACTGGCGCACCAGTTCGGCGGTGGTGGGGGAGTGCCCTTTGGGCAGGCCGGGCTCCGAAGGCGCCGACAGCGCGCCGAACATGCGGTCCACGTCGGCCTGTTCGGCCTCGCCGCCGACGTCCAGGGTGCGGCGCAGCTCGCCGTACGCCTCCAGCTTCGCGCGCAGGCCCGCGAAGGCGAACGGCTTGACCAGGTACTGGAGCGCACCGTGCCGCATCGCCGAGCGGACCGTCGATACGTCCCGCGCGGCCGTCACCATGATGACGTCCGCCTGGTGGCCGCGGCGGCGCATCTCCTGGACGGTGCCGATGCCGGTCCCGTCGGGCAGGTAGTGGTCCATCAGGACGAGGTCCACGCGGGGCAGCAGCTCCAGCAGGCGCAGCGCCTCGGCCGCGCTGTGCGCCTGTCCGGCGACCCGGAAGCCCGGCACCTTCTCGACGTAGGCGGCGTTGACCCGGGCGACCCGGGTGTCGTCGTCCACGACCAGGACCTCGATCATCGCGAACCCTCCTCGGCCTCGGCGCGACGCGTGGCGGCGGCCGGCACGGCCTTCGGGGCGCCCTCGGAGAGCGCGTCGGGCAGGACCACGGTGAACTCCGCGCCACCGCCCTGCGCCTCGCCCACAGAAGCCCTGCCGCCCTGCCGCTCGGCGAGCCTGCGCACCAGCGAGAGCCCGATGCCGCGGCGTCCGTGCGCGGGGGGCTGCTTGGTGGACCAGCCCTCCGTGAACACCACCTCGCGCTTGTCCGCCGGGATCCCCGGACCGGTGTCCCGCACGCGCAGCACCGCTGTACGCCCCTCCGCACGCAACTCGACCTCCACGCGCGCGTGCATGGTGCCCGCGACGGCGTCCAGCGCGTTGTCGACCAGGTTGCCCACGATCGTCACCAGCCCTCTGGGATCGACCAGCAGGTCCGGGAGCCGGGTCGCGTCGGACACCTTCAGGGCGACGCCGCGCTCCGCCGCGACCGTCGCCTTGCCGACCAGCAGCGCCGCCAGCAAGGGGTCGTGGATCCGTTCGGCGACCTCCTCGGCGGTGGCCCGGTGGTCGCCGACCACCTCGCCGACGAACTCCACCGCCTCCTCGTACATCTCCAGCTCCAGCAGTCCCAGCAGGGTGTGCATCCGGTTGGCGTGCTCGTGGTCCAGCGCGCGCAGGGCGTCGATCAGCCCGCGCGTGGAGTCGAGCTCCCGGCCGAGCTGCTCCAGCTCGGTGCGGTCGCGCAGGGTGGCGACGGCGCCGCCGTCGTCCGTCGGCATCCGGTTGGCGACCAGCACGCGCGGGCCGCGCACGGTGAGCAGGTCCGTGCCGGTCACCCGGCCGGCCAGGACGTCCGCCGTACGGCCCGCGCCGAGCGCGTCGTCCGGGGAGCGGCCCACGGCCTCCTCGCCGATGCCCAGCAGGCGCTGCGCCTCGTCGTTGAGGAGCCGCACCCGGCCCGCGCGGTCCAGCGCCACGACACCCTCCCGGATGCCGTGCAGCATCGCCTCACGCTCCGACAGCAGCGCCGAGATGTCCGAGAAGGCCAGGTCACGAGTCTGCCGGTGGACCCGGCGCGAGATCAGCCAGGCCGCCAGCGCGCCCACCGCGAGGGCGCCGCCCGCGTACGCGAACAGGCCCGGGATCGCGTGGATCAGGCGCGCGCGGACACTGTCGTACTCGATGCCGACCGACACCGCCCCGACGATGTGCCCCTCCGCGTCCCTCAAGGGCACCTTCCCGCGCGCGGAGCGGCCCAGCGTGCCCTCGTCGATCTCCATCACCGCCCGGCCCGCCAGCGCCTTGTGCGGGTCCGTGGAGACGACGCCGCCGATCTGGTCCGGGTCCCGGTGCGACCAGCGGACGCCGGCCCTGTTCATCACGACGACGTACTCGGCTCCGCTCGCCCTGCGGATCCGCTCCGCCTCCCGCTGCACCGGGCCGTCCACCGACGGCCTGCTGCTCCTCAGGTCCTCCGCGAACTGCGGCATCGCCGCCGTCGTCTGCGCGATCGCCAGCGCGCGGCGCATCGCCTGGTCGTCGAGCTGGTCGCTGAGCGGCGCGAGGAACAGGCCCGTCGCGAGCACCACCACGCCTGCCGCGATCGACAGCTGCATCAGCAGGATCTGCGAGAAGGCGCGCCGGGGGAGGCCGAGGCGCAGGCGGCGGGCGGGGGGAGCGGGGCTCATGCATTGACGGTACGTGGACGGGGTGGGGGTGCCGTAGGGGTGTGGCGGGGATCTCTTGATCGGGGATGGGCGGGGTTGATCGAGGGGGGAGGGGAGGGGAGATGGGTGGACTGAATGTATCGGATGTATCAACGGGTCAAGTGTTGACGGAAACCTTGATCATCTCGGTGACCTTGATCAGGTTGATCGATACCTTGCCCGACCTTGCTCGCTGCGTCAGCTGGCCAGCGCCGCCCCGGCTGTCGCCAGCTCGCGTACCTCCACGACGTCCATCCGCGCCGGAGTGCCCAGAACGGACGCCCCGCAGCTCTCCGGCCGGGGCGGCAGCGGGTTGCTCTGCGCGACGACGACCTGCCAGCGCCGGCCGTCGGTGTGGGCGACGGTGACCTCCCAGTACGGCGCCTCGCCCGCCGTACGGACGACGCCCAGCGCCTCGGCGGCGTACTCGCCGACGGCCGTACGGACGGCGAGCTCGGCCGCCTGGCCGGGCCGCTCCCAGGCCGAGCAGCCGCGGCACCCGTCGACCACGATCCGGCCCTCCCGCGCGGCGTGGAGGACGTTCTTGACGGTGTGGGCCTCCGCGCGCCCGTACGCGTAGCCGTAGGGCAGGACGAGCACCGTGGGGGAGAAGCGATGTCCACCCAGATGGGTGACCTCCCAGACGCCCGGTACGTCGGAGGCGGTCAGTTCGGCGGCGAGAGGACGGCCGAGGAGGGCGCAGCAGCGGTCGCGCTTGCCGTTCGTGCACACCAGGGCGAGCGGGTCGCCCGTGTGGGGGCGGCTGTCGAGGGCGGTGTCGAACGTGCGGTGGTCGCCCCGGCCGAGGGCGGCGAGGTCGAGGCCCAGGAGCTGCCGCGGGTCCTGGATCGTGGCGGTGCGCAGCCACACCCCGCCGGGCACGGTGTGGGCCGCGAAGACCCGGCGCGGGGGCGGGGTGCCGACGTCGGCGTGGCGCCCGGGGCGGCGGATGAGCGCGACGCGGACGCCGGTGCCCTTGGCGGCCCTCTCCAGGGCGCGGCCGAGTTGCCGGTCCAGGTGGCTCTCGGTGAGCGCCTTGGCGCCCCAGGGGCCCGGCTGTTCCAGCAGGAGCCAGGTCGTCGCCGTGACCGCGGTCCCGGAGAAGGGCTCGTCGAGATCCCGCGCGACAGTCGTGCACGTACTCACAGAGGTGAGCCTAACCTGACTTGGCGCAGGGTGACTTGTCGACGGCGGTGTGTCCTGATCCGTGCGGGTTCTCGGGGACGCCCGGATGCGCTATTTCACGAAGAGTGATCGCCTGGTGCGTGTCCGTGGTCCACGGGGAGCGGCTGGGGCGGCCTCGGGCCCACGTAGAGGCCGCTCGGGCGCATCCGGAGAGGGCGTTCGCCGTACTCCTCCAGTGCGTGCGCGATCCAGCCCGCCGTACGGGCCACGGCGAAGATCGCCTCGCCGGCGGTCGCGGGCATGCCGAAGGAGTGCGTCAGGACGGCCAGGGCGAGATCGACGTTGGCATGCAGAGGGGCGTGGCGCGCGGTGGTGGCCACGATGTCCCGGGCCGCCGCGAGGGCGGGGTACGCGTCCGGGATGTCCGCCAGGAGTGCGAACAGAGCACTCGCGCGCGGGTCCTCGCCGAGATAGAGGCGGTGGCCCAGGCCCGGGATGCGTCGGCCCGCGCGCAGTTCCTCGGCGATCGCCGGTCCCGCGTCGCCCTGTTCGATGACCTCGTCCAGCAGCCGGTGGGCGAGACCGCTGGCCGCCCCGTGCAACGGGCCCTCGACGACGCCCAGGCCCGCCGAGACGGCCGCGTACGCGTGCGCGCGGGCCGACGCGGCGACCCGGACGGCGAGGGTCGAAGCGGCCAGGTCGTGGTCGGCGAGGAGGCCGAGTGCCGTGTCCAGGGCGTTCAGTGACGCCTCGTCGGGTGTCTGCACGGTCAGCCGCGCCCACAGGCGCCGCGCCAGAGATCCCTCGTCCCGGTGGCCCGGGTGACGTGGGGGCAGGGCCGCGACCAGGGTCGGGATCAGGGTCCGGCCGGTGCCGACGACCGCCTGCGCGGACAGGTCGAAGCGCAAGGGGTCCACGACGGCCGCCGCGACGGCCGCGGCCCGCAACCGGTCGGCGGGGCCGGTGTGTTCGGGCAGCGCACGGGCCGCCCGGCGGGCCGCCTTCAGGGACTCCTCCGGCGCTGTGAACGTCGCTCCCGCGCGCAGTTCCCCGGTCCACAGCCACTCCGCGACCTCCTCGTAGGAGTGCGCGCGCGCCAGTTCGACCGCGTCCACGCCCCGGAAGAAGTACCGGTCGCCGTCGATGTACGTGAGCCGCGTGCGGACGGCCGGTTCGCTCCCCGCGCCCGGGCTTGCGGCGCTCTCGCGTCTGTTGCGGCGCGCCAGAGCCTCCACCTCGACGGGGTCGAAGGTGCTGCTCCGGCTGCCGGGGACGCGTCGGCTGCTGAGCTGGCCGCGGCTGACGTACGCGTACACCGTCTCGGGCTTCACGCCCAGCAGTTCGGATGCCTCCTTCGTGCTCAGACGGCGTTCGGGGTGGCCGGGGGTGGGTTCCTGGTCGCGCATGGGGGTCACCGTATCCGGATGAAGGATATGTTGATTCAATCAATATTGACAGTTATTTAGTCAATGATGGACAGTCCAATCAAGTTCATCAAGTTCAAGGAGGGAAATCATGTCGGTCAACAGGTCCACCGCGTCCTTCGTCGACGTCCCGCGCGGACTCGCCGGCGTCGTGGTCACCGACACCCGGGTCGGCGACGTGCGCGGCATCGAGGGCTTCTATCACTACCGCCAGTACTCCGCCGTCGACCTCGCGCAGACCCGTTCCTTCGAGGACGTCTGGCACCTCCTGGTCCACGGCGAACTCCCCGATCCCGCGCGGGCGTCCGCGTTCGCCGCCGAGACGGCCGCGCTGCGGGTGCTGCCGGCTGAGGTGAGCGCGGTCCTGCCCGCCGTCGCCGCGTCGGGCGCAGGCGGTGCAGGGCCGCTCGCCGGGATGCGGACGGCGCTGTCGCTGCTGGGCGCGGTCAAGGGGTTCCGGCCGGTGTACGACATCGATGCCGGGCAGCGGCGCAGGGACACGCTCGTGGCAGCCGCCGCCGTGCCCACGCTGCTCACCGCGCTGTACCGGCTGGGGAAGGGGCTCGAACCGGTCGAGCCGCGGCAGGACCTGTCGTACGCGGCGAACTACCTGTACATGTTGACCGGCGTCGAGCCCGATCAACATAAAGCGCGGGCCGTCGAGCAATACTTGATCTCCACCATTGATCACGGCTTCAACGCGTCAACGTTCACGGCACGCGTCATCGCATCAACAGGTGCGGACGTCGCCGCCTGTCTCGTCGGAGCCGTCGGCGCGCTCTCCGGCCCCCTGCACGGCGGAGCGCCCAGCCGGGCCCTCGACACCCTGGACGCGATCGGCACCCCCGATCGCATTGATCCCTGGATCCGGGAACATGTACTGGCCGGCGACCGGATCATGGGATTCGGTCACGCCGTCTACCGCACCGAGGACCCCCGCTCCCGGATGCTCCGCGAGATCGCCCAGCGCTTCGGCGGCCCGCGCGTGGCCTTCGCGGTCGAGGTCGAACGCCAGGTCGAGGCGATCCTGGCCGAACTGAAGCCCGGCCGCGAACTCCACACCAACGTCGAGTTCTACGCGGGCGTCGTCATGGAACTCTGCGGTCTCCCCCGAGAGATGTTCACCCCGACCTTCGCCGCGGCCCGCGCCATCGGCTGGAGCGCCAACATCCTGGAACAGTCCCAGGACTCGAAGATCATCCGTCCGGCGGCACGGTATGTTGGCCCCGAGGCGCCGGTCGCGGTGCCCCTCGCGAGCTGATAGAGGATCAAGTCCCCTTCGTCGCAAGGAACTTCGAGTTTCCGGTGTCGGCCGGACGGATCCGGTGAATTTCCCGGGCCCTGCGGAGTAGCCTGCGCGGCGGGGGCGAGCGGAGTGGGTATCTTGTCCTGGCCCAACCGCTTCGGCGCTCACGCCTGCGCTCGGAGGGGCCATTCCAACCGCTACCGCGGCCGTTTCGGAGGGCACAGTCATCCCTCCAACAGGTCATGAGAAGGCGGTACGTTTTCGTGAAGATCGTGCGACGTGTCGGGGCGTCCCCCAGGGAACGCGGCAGCACCACAGGGCAGACCTGCCCCGACATCTTCGAGCTCAGCAACGGCGACTTCGCCGTGATCGGGCGCGAAGCGACCGAGGAACTCGACCGTGAGCTGCCCTCGGACGCCGCACGAGCCGACTACGAGCGGATCGTCGTCATCACGCGCGAGACGCTCGTCCGCGCCAAGCACGACATCCCCGACGCCTGAAGGGCGCCGCTTCGCCGAGTCCGAGTGCCCGGGGCCCGGAGCCGATGCGGCCGGGCCCTGAGGCGCCTCTCAGGCGGCCTCACGCCGCGTCCTCCGGAGGCGGCTCGCCGACGACCCACCACTCGTCCGTGTCGGCGTCGTCGAGATCGTGGATGAGGTCGTCCATCATCCGCCCGAGGATGTACTCCTCGGACGAGTCCGGGAGGCTCTTGCGGTGGTGGCGGGTGGCCTCCCAGTACTCGCGGAAGACCTTGTTGCGGCACATCACCCGGAGGTGTCCGTACAGCTCCGCACGGGTGAGTGCGCCGATCCGGTAGAAGTACAGATTGTTGACGTACAGGGCGTTGGCGAAGAGGAACTGCCGCTGTTTGTCGAGCGGGACGTCGGATTCGTAGGTGTCCAGGACGGCCGCGAGGGCGGGGTCGTCCATGGCTTTGCAGAGCAGGTCGAAGGAGAGTCGGTGCTGTTCGGTGAGGGCGGCTCGCCTGCGATGGCCGGCACCCGGCACACCGAGGGAGTCGAGGGTGACCGAGAATTTCTGCTTCGCGGCCGAAACGATCCTGTGTATCCCTGCACTCTGTGTGGCCATGTCAACCCCCGGTCCAGGCGGCCGTGCGCCGGTCGTCGGGGTGCGGGTGTGGTGACGGGGACCGGCGAGCGGTGGGCGGCGCTTGCCGTCTCCCAGGGTGCCGAGCGGCTCTGATCGGCGGGGAGGCGGAGAGGAGGCGCACGGAAGGAAGCGAGGGTCGCACACCCCGGCGCCTTGCCTCACGTCTGCCCCGGACAGGGAGCTAACAATCGTTCACTTCGCGGTGATTCTTCCGGCTCGTATCCTGAGGCAGCAGTGATTCCCCGGCCGTGCTCCGGAGTGTGAACCGGCGCACGCACAGGCGCGAAAGAGGTCGTACGTGGCGCAGGGCGGCACCCCGCAGCAGATCCCGGTCGTCGTGCTCGCCGGATTCCTCGGCTCCGGCAAGACGACGCTGCTCAACCACCTGCTGCACCGCAGCAAGGGCAGCCGGATCGGCGCGATCGTCAACGACTTCGGGGCGATCGAGATCGACGCCATGGCCGTCGCGGGCGCCCTCGGCGACTCCACCGTCTCCCTCGGCAACGGCTGCCTGTGCTGCGCGGTCGACGCGAGCGAACTGGACTCCTACCTGGAGCGCCTGGCCGCGCCCGCCGTCGGTGTCGACGTCATCGTCATCGAGGCGAGCGGCCTCGCCGAACCGGGTGAACTCGTCCGGATGGTCCTCGCGAGCGAGCACCCCGCGATCGAGTACGGCGGACTCGTCGAGGTCGTCGACGCCGCCGAGTTCGACGACACGCGCGTGAAGCACCCCGAGATCGACCGGCACATCGGCCTCGCCGACCTCGTCGTCGTCAACAAGCTGGACCGCGCGGACGACGGGGAACGTGTGCTCGGCCTCGTTCGTTCACTGGCCGGGAGCGCGGCCGTCGTACCCGCGCGCTACGGCCGTGTCGACCCGGAGTTCCTCTTCGACTGCCGGCCCAGCGAGGAGCGGATCGGCCAGCTCTCCTTCGACGACCTGCACCGGCACGAGGACCACGAGAGCGGCGACGGCGCCGACCACGCGGAGCACCTGCACGCGGCGTACGACAGCCTCTCCTTCACCGCGGACGCGCCGCTGGACCCGCGGCGCCTGATGGCGTTCCTGGACGGCCGCTCCGAGGGCCTGTACCGGATCAAGGGGTACGTCGACTTCGGGCCGAGCGACCCCCTCAACCGGTATGCCGTGCACGCGGTCGGACGGTTCCTCAGGTTCGTCCCGGAGCCCTGGGGCGAGCGCGAGGAGCGCCGTACGCGGCTCGTCCTGATCGGTGCGGGCATCGACCGGGAGGGGCTCGGGAAAGAGCTGCACGCGTGCGTGCAGGACGCCCCACAGGCCGACGAGCGCGGCATGTGGGGCGTCCTGAGGTACGTACGGGACCCGGAGGCCGAGCGGGAGGCCCCCGAGGACGTCGTCGAGGACGCTCCCGAGGACCTGCCCGACGAGGGCTAGAACGGCCCCGCGACCACCGCCACCGTCTTCGGCAGCGACACGCCCGAACCGTCCCGGCGCGGATCGATCTCCGGCAGATCCGCGGGCATGCCGTTCTTCTGCGCGGCCCGCGCGGGGACGGCGCCCGCCCAGGCGACCGAGAGGCAGTCCTCGCCCTTCAGGAACCGCTGGCAGCGCACGCCGCCGGTCGCGCGCCCCTTGCGCGGGTACTGGTCGAACGGGGTCAGCTTGGCCGTCGTCTGGACGGAGTCGTCCAGCGTGCCGCGCGAGCCCGCGACGGTGAACACCATGGCGTCCGCCGCGGGGTCGACCGCGGTGAACGAGATGACCTTCGCGCCGTCCGTCAGCTTGATGCCCGCCATGCCGCCGGCCGGCCGGCCCTGCGGGCGCACCTGGGACGCCTGGTAGCGCAGCAACTGGGCGTCGTCCGTGATGAAGACGAGGTCCTCCTCGCCCGTGCGCAGTTCGACCGCGCCGACGATCCGGTCGCCCTCCTTGAGGGTGATGACCTCCAGCTCCTCCTTGTTGGACGGGTAGTCCGGCACCACGCGCTTGACGACGCCCTGTTCGGTGCCGAGCGCGAGGCCCGGCGACGACTCGTCCAGCGTGATCAGGCACACGAGCGTCTCGCTGTCCGTCAGCGACACGAACTCCGACACCGGCGCGCCGCCCGACAGGCTGGGCGCGGCGGCCGTGTCCGGGAGCTGCGGCAGGTCGACGACGTTGATCCGCAGCAGCCGGCCCCCGGAGGTCACCGCGCCGATCTCGCCGCGGGCCGTCGCGGGCACCGCCGAGACGATCACGTCGTGCTTCACGCGCGCGGCGCCCTCCTCGGCCACGAACGGCTCGCCGTTCGCCGTACGCGCGAGCAGCCCCGTCGACGACAGCAGCACCCGGCACGGGTCGTCGGCCACCTGGAGCGGCACGGCGGACGCGGTCGCGCCGGACGACTCCAGCAGGACCGTACGCCGCTCCGTGCCGAACTTCTTGGCGACCGCGGCCAGTTCGCCCGAGACCAGCTTGCGCAGCTCGGCGTCCGACTCCAGGATCCGGGTCAGTTCGGCGATCTCCGCGTTGAGCCGGTCCTTCTCGGACTCCAGCTCGATCCGGTCGAACCGGGTGAGCCGGCGCAGCGGCGTGTCGAGGATGTACTGCGTCTGGATCTCCGACAGCGAGAAGCGCTCCATGAGGCGCTCCTTCGCCTGCGCGCTGTTGTCGCTGGAGCGGATCAGCCGGATGACCTCGTCGATGTCGACGAGCGCCGTCAGCAGGCCCTCCACCAGGTGCAGGCGGTCGCGGCGCTTGCCGCGCCGGAACTCGCTGCGGCGCCGTACGACGGTGAACCGGTGGTCCAGGTAGACCTCGAGGAGCTCCTTGAGGCCCAGCGTCAGCGGCTGGCCGTCGACCAGGGCGACATTGTTGATACCGAATGATTCTTCCATCGGAGTCAGCTTGTAGAGCTGCTCCAGGACGGCCTCCGGGACGAAGCCGTTCTTGATCTCGATGACCAGCCGCAGCCCGTGCGCACGGTCGGTGAGGTCCTTGACGTCGGCGATGCCCTGGATCTTCTTCGAGCCGACCAGGTCCTTGATCTTGGCGATGACCTTCTCGGGGCCGACGGTGAAGGGCAGTTCGGTGATGACCAGGCCCTTGCGGCGCGCCGTCACGGTCTCCACGGCGACCGTCGCCCGGATCTTGAACGTGCCCCGGCCCGATTCGTACGCGTCCCGGATGCCGTCCAGGCCGACGATCCGCCCGCCCGTCGGCAGGTCGGGGCCCGGGACGTACTTCATCAGCGCGTCCAGGTCCGCGTTCGGGTAGCGGATCAGGTGGCGGGCGGCGGCCACGACCTCGCCCAGGTTGTGCGGCGGCATGTTCGTCGCCATGCCGACCGCGATCCCGGACGAGCCGTTGACCAGGAGGTTCGGGAAGGCGGCGGGCAGCGCCACCGGCTCCTGCTCCTGGCCGTCGTAGTTGGGCGCGAAGTCGACCGTGTCCTCGTCGATCGACTCGGTCATCAGGCTCGTCGCCTCGGCCTGCCGGCACTCCGTGTACCGCATCGCGGCCGGCGGGTCGTCGTTGCCCAGGGAGCCGAAGTTGCCGTGCCCGTCCACCAGGGGCACGCGCATGGAGAACGGCTGCGCCATGCGCACCAGCGCGTCGTAGATCGACGCGTCGCCGTGCGGGTGCAGCTTGCCCATCACCTCGCCGACCACGCGCGCGCACTTGACGTAGCCGCGGTCGGGGCGCAGGCCCATCTCGTTCATCTGGTAGACGATGCGCCGGTGGACCGGCTTCAGGCCGTCGCGGGCGTCGGGCAGGGCGCGGGAGTAGATGACCGAGTAGGCGTATTCGAGGAAGGAGCCCTGCATCTCGTCGACGACGTCGATGTCGAGGATCCGCTCCTCGAACGAGTCGTCGGGCGGTGGGGTCTTCGTGCTGCGGCGGGCCATCGCTGCCGGCTCCTCATTTCTGGTCGCTTGCCGTGGCGTTCAGGACGCCGACAAAACTGCGGTCTGACGGCCCATTGTGGACTGTGGCACTGACAACCCGGCCCAGGACCCGGTGTCGTGGGCCCGGCCGGGCGAGCGCGGGCCGTTCCCCCGCAGCCGCCCGCAGGCTAACCGATCCGCTCTCGGCGTACGTCCGCCGGGAACTTCGCCGACCGTCCGCACGCTTGCATACAGTGACAGGACCGGCAGGAAAGTCCGCGGTCCCACGACCGCGTCCGCCATCGAAGGGACGTACATGCCCATGGGTCACACGGCCACAGCCCAGGCAGGCTCCGGGGGCCTGACAGCGACCGAGCACCGCCTGGCCAACGGCCTGCGCGTGGTGCTCTCCGAGGACCATCTGACCCCCGTCGCGGCGGTGTGTCTCTGGTACGACGTCGGCTCGCGCCACGAGGTCAAGGGCCGCACCGGCCTCGCCCACCTCTTCGAGCACCTGATGTTCCAGGGCTCCGCCCAGGTGAAGGGCAACGGCCACTTCGAACTGGTGCAGGGCGCCGGCGGCTCCCTCAACGGCACCACCAGTTTCGAGCGCACCAACTACTTCGAGACCATGCCCGCGCACCAGCTGGAGCTCGCGCTCTGGCTGGAGGCCGACCGCATGGGCTCCCTGCTGGCCGCCCTGGACGACGAGTCGATGGAGAACCAGCGCGACGTCGTCAAGAACGAGCGCCGCCAGCGCTACGACAACGTCCCCTACGGGACGGCGTTCGAGAAGCTGACCGCCCTCGTCTACCCGGACGGCCACCCCTACCACCACACGCCCATCGGGTCGATGGCCGACCTGGACGCGGCGACCCTGGAGGACGCGCGCGCGTTCTTCCGGACGTACTACGCGCCGAACAACGCGGTCCTGTCGGTGGTCGGCGACATCGACCCGGAGCAGACGCTCGCCTGGGTCGAGAAGTACTTCGGCTCCATCGCCTCCCACGACGGCAAGCCCGAGCCGCGTGACGGCTCCCTGCCGGACGTCATCGGCGAGCAGCTGCGCGAGGTCGTCGTCGAGGAGGTCCCTGCGCGCGCGCTGATGGCCGCCTACCGCCTCCCCGAGGACGGCACGCGCGCGGGGGACGCCGCCGACCTGGCGCTCACCGTCCTGGGCGGCGGCGAGTCCTCCCGCCTGTACAACCGGCTCGTACGGCGCGACCGCAGCGCCGTCTCGGCCGGCTTCGGCCTGCTGCGGCTGGCCGGGGCGCCCTCCCTGGGCTGGCTGGACGTCAAGACGTCCGGGGACGTCGAGGTGCCCGTCATCGAGGCCGCCATCGACGAGGAGCTCGCCCGGTTCGCCGAGGAGGGCCCGACGGCCGAGGAGATGGAGCGCGCGCAGGCGCAGCTGGAGCGCGAGTGGCTGGACCGGCTCGGCACGGTCGCCGGGCGCGCGGACGAACTGTGCCGGTTCGCCGTCCTGTTCGGCGACGCGCAGCTCGCCCTCACCGCCGTACAGCGCGTGCTGGAGATCACGCCGGAGGAGGTCCGGGAGGTCGCCAAGGCGCGGCTGCGGCCCGACAACCGCGCGGTGCTCGTCTACGAGCCCAAGCACCCGGACAGCGCCGAGGACGCGGATGTTCCCGAGGACCCCGAGCGTGAAGCGACCGTAGAGGCCGACGACAACGAGGAGACGGCCAAGTGACCGAGCTCGCCACGATGGACTTCCACCCGCAGCCCCAGGCGGGCGAGGCCAGGCCCTGGGCGTTCCCCGCGCCCGAGCGCGCCGCCCTCGGCAACGGCCTGACCGTCCTGCGCTGCCACCGCCCCGGCCAGCAGGTCGTCGCCGTCGAGGTCCTCCTCGACGCGCCCCTGGAGGCCGAGCCGACCGGCCTGGACGGCGTCGCCACGATCATGGCGCGCGCCTTCTCCGAGGGCACCGACCGGCACTCCGCCGAGGAGTTCGCCGCCGAACTGGAGCGCGCGGGCGCCACGCTCGACGCGCACGCCGACCACCCCGGCGTCCGGCTCAGCCTGGAGGTCCCCGCCTCCCGGCTCGCCAAGGGGCTCGGGCTGCTCGCCGACGCCCTGCGCGCGCCCGCGTTCGACGAGGGCGAGATCGACCGGCTGGTGCGCAACCGGCTCGACGAGATCCCGCACGAGCTGGCCAACCCGTCCCGGCGGGCCGCCAAGGAGCTGTCCAAGGAGTTGTTCCCGGCGACCGCGCGCATGTCGCGCCCGCGCCAGGGCACCGAGGACACCGTCGAGAAGATCGACGCCGCCGCCGTGCGCGCCTTCTACGAGCGGCACGTGCGCCCCGCGACGGCCACCGCGGTCGTCGTCGGCGACCTGAACGGCATCGACCTCGACGCGCTGCTCGGCGAGACGCTGGGCGCCTGGACGGGGTCCACCGCGCAGCCCTGGCCCATCCCGCCGGTCACCGCCGATGACACCGGGCGCGTCGTCATCGTCGACCGGCCCGGTGCCGTGCAGACGCAGCTGCTGCTCGGGCGCGTGGGCCCCGACCGGCACGACCGCGTGTGGGCCGCGCAGGTGCTCGGCACGTACTGCCTGGGCGGCACCCTGACGTCCCGTCTGGACGCCGTCCTGCGCGAGGAGAAGGGCTACACCTACGGCGTGCGCGCCTTCGGGCAGGTCCTGCGCTCCGCACCCGACGGCTCGGGCGCCTCGATGCTCGCCATCAGCGGCTCCGTCGACACGCCCAACACCGGGCCCGCCCTCGCGGACCTGTGGACCGTCCTGCGCACCCTCGCCGCCGAAGGGCTCACGGACGCCGAGCGCGACTTCGCCGTGCAGAACCTCGTCGGCGTGGCGCCCCTCAAGTACGAGACCGCCGCAGCGGTCGCCGGGACCCTCGCCGACCAGGTCGAGCAGCACCTCCCCGACGACTTCCAGGCGACCCTCTACCGGCGGCTGGCGGCCACCGGCACCGTCGAGGCCACCGCCGCGGTCGTCAACGCCTTCCCCGTCGACCGCCTCGTCACCGTCCTCGTCGGCGACGCGAAGGAGATCCGCGAGCCGGTCGAGGCCCTCGGGATCGGCCCCGTACGGGTCGTGACGGCGGAGTAGGAGAGCAGGAGCACAGGCACGCGCGCGTGGGGTGGATGGCGAGCCGCACGCGCGCGTGCGCGCCACCGCGAACGACACCCCCCGCGCGCGTTCGCTGTTCGCAGCGTTGCGCCCTGCCCGAAACACACCCCTCAGTGGTGACCGTTTTGGCCCGGAGGGTTCACCTCTGCCCTGTGGTGTGCGCTACAAAAACCGCTGTGCGTTTGGGAATCGACGGCACGCCCTCTAGCGTCGTCCGGGCTGTTCGTCGGGCAGTGCGCCGCACACCGCGGCACCGGACAGCGATCGCCGAGTCCCCGTACGGCGCGAGCCAGGGGAGCCGGGGACCCACAGTCCCTGGGGTGAATCGGGCGCCCGCGCCCGTAGGAGACCTTCCTGCTCCGAACCCGTCAGCTAACCCGGTAGGCGAGAGGGAAGGAAAGGACGAACTCGACCTCATGGCGTTCACCTGCGCCACCGGCAGGCGCCGCAAGGCGACCCGGATGCAGCGTACGACCGCCCGCGCGGCGGGCATAGCGGCGCTCACGACCTCGGCGCTGGCCGCCGGATCACCCCCCGAACCGACCGCGGCGAACGCGATGACCCTCGCGGACGACACGGTCACCATGCGCCTCGACGTCACCGAGCACGTCGACGACCGCGCGCACGCGCAGGAGCACGCCGTCCAGCAGGCGGCCGTCCGCGCGCGTACGGAGGCCCTGCGCGTCCAGGCCGCCGAGGAGGCGAAGGCCGCGCGCGCCGCGGAGGCCCGCGCAGCGCGGGAGGCCGAACGCGCCCGCCTGAACGCCTTCGTCGCGCCGATCACCGGCTCGTACGTGTCCACGGGCTACCGCAGCGGCGGCTCCCTGTGGTCCTCCGGCAGCCACACGGGCATCGACTTCCACGCCGCCACCGGCACCCCCGTGCACGCCGTCGGCCTCGGCACGGTCGTGGAGGCCGGCTGGGGCGGCGCCTACGGCAACCAGATCGTCGTCCGGATGAACGACGGCACGTACACCCAGTACGGCCACCTGTCGTCGATCTCCGTCGCGGTGGGCCAGACGGTCACCCCGGGGGAGCGGATCGGCTACTCGGGCGCGACGGGCAACGTGACCGGCCCGCATCTGCACTTCGAGGCGCGCACGACACCGGAGTACGGCTCCGACATCGACCCCGTCGCCTACCTGCGCGCGCACGGCGTCGACGTCTGACCCGCGCGAGATCGTCCAGCCCCGGCCCCCTCGGCCGGGGCTTTCGACGTTTCGGACGGCCCCTTGTCCAAAAAATATCCCTGGATTCCGGCCTGCCATCGGAAATTCCCGCTCATTGCAATAGAGTCACGGAACACACGTCAATCGTCGACGTTTCACGGGGATTAAGGCGGAGGTCCGTCATGCGTATTCCGGCGCACTCGGTGTGCACGGCCGTCCGGGACGACATCGTCGCGGGTGTCTACGAGCGCGGCAGCCGCCTCACCGAGGAACTCCTCGCGCGCCGGTACGGCGTCAGCCGCGTCCCCGTCCGTGAGGCGCTGCGCACGCTGGAGGCCGAGGGCTTCGTCGTGACCCGCCGCCACGCGGGCGCGTGCGTGGCCGAGCCGACCGAGCAGGAGGCCGCCGACCTGCTGGAGATGCGCCTGCTCCTGGAGCCGCTCGGCGCCGCCCGGGCCGCCCAGCGGCGCACCGACGCCCACCTGAAGGTGCTGCGCGGACTCGTCAGGCTGGGCCAGGAGCGCGCCAGGCGGGGCAGCAGCGACGATCTGCGCTCCTTGGGCGGCTGGTTCCACGAGACGCTCGCCCAGGCCTGCGGAAGCCAGGCTCTGACCTCGACGCTGACCCAGCTGCGCCACAAGATCGCCTGGATGTACGCGGTGGAGCCGTCGGCCAGCCCTGTCGACTCCTGGACCGAGCACGGCGCGATCGTCGACGCTGTCGCGCGCGGGGACGCCGAGCGCGCGCGGGCGCTGACCACCCTGCACACCGAGCGCTCCACCGCCGCCCACCGGCTGCGCTTCGCCGGCGCCGACCGTGTGAGGACTTCGCAACACGCCGTAAACATGACCGGCCTGCGGCATTAACACGGGCGCCGTATACAAAGAAGAGATATTCGGCGGAGGTGTATTTCCGCTGCCCATTTCACGAGCGCGTCGTGAATTTCTCGGCGCGCTCCTTCCGTATGCCTTCGAGTGTCTCGCGATCCTGCGCGGGGAAAAGCATTCCGGTATGCCCGGACAACGACGGAGCCGCGCCGCCCGGGAAAGGGCGGCGCGGCTCCGTACGCGCGCGTGGGTGGCGTCAGACGGTCTCGGGGAGCTCGTCGAGCCCCTCGGAGACCAGCTTCGCCAGCCGGTCGAGGGCCGCGTCCGCGCCCTCGGCGTCGGAGGCCAGGACGACCTCCTCGCCGCCCTGGGCGCCGAGGCCGAGGACGGCCAGCATGGAGGCCGCGTTGACGGGGTTGCCGTCCGCCTTGGCGATCGTGACCGGGACGCCGGTGGCCGTGGCGGCTCGGACGAAGAGGGAGGCGGGGCGGGCGTGAAGGCCCTCCGCCCAGCCGATGGTGACGCGGCGCTCAGCCATGTTGTTGCTGCCCTTCGGTGTTCAGGGTTGTCTAGACCAGTTTTCCACACGTGAAGCGTCCCGGGAGAAGGCACGGCGGCCTCTCCCCGGCGGCTGTCCGGACCGCGGCCTCGGTCCGGTTCGTGCCGTCTTCCGTCCCCCAGACTGCCTCGCGCCGTTGTCGGACGCGAGCCGTACGCTGGGCCCCATGCAGAGCGCGCAGGAGCGGCACGAGTACCCCGCCCACTGGGAAGCCGACGTGGTGCTGCGCGACGGCGGCACCGCGCGCGTGCGGCCCATCACCGCCGACGACGCCGAGCGCCTGGTCAGCTTCTACGAGCAGGTGTCGGACGAGTCGAAGTACTACCGCTTCTTCGCGCCCTACCCGCGCCTGTCCGCGAAGGACGTCCACCGCTTCACGCACCACGACTTCGTGGACCGGGTGGGACTCGCCGCCACTGTCGGAGGCGAGTTCATCGCCACCGTACGCTATGACCGCATCGGCCCCGACGGCCTGCCCGCCACCGTGCCCGCCGACGAGGCGGAGGTCGCCTTCCTCGTCCAGGACGCGCACCAGGGCCGCGGCGTCGCCTCCGCCCTCCTGGAGCACATCGGTGCCGTCGCGCGCGAGCGCGGGATCCGCCGCTTCGCCGCCGAGGTGCTCCCCGCCAACTCCAAGATGATCAAGGTCTTCACCGACGCCGGCTACACGCAGAAGCGCAGCTTCGAGGACGGCGTCGTCCGCCTGGAGTTCGGCCTCGAACCCACCGAACGCTCCCTCGCCGTCCAGCGCGCCCGCGAACAGCGCGCCGAGGCCCGCTCCGTCCGGCGGCTGCTGGCGCCCGGCTCCGTCGCCGTCGTCGGCGCCGGGCGCGCGCCCGGGGGCGTCGGCCGCGCGGTCCTCGCCAACCTCCGCGCAGCGGGCTTCACAGGCACCCTGCACGCCGTCAACAAGGCCCTCCCGGACGGCGTCGAGGAGCTGGACGGCGTCCCGGCCCACCGCTCCGTGCGCGACATCGAGGGCCCCGTCGACCTCGCGGTCGTCGCCGTCCCCGCCGGCGCCGTCCCCGAAGTCGTCGCCGAGTGCGGGGAACACGGCGTCCAGGGGCTGGTCGTCGTCTCCGCCGGGTACGCCGAGAGCGGCCCCGACGGGCGCGAGCGCCAGCGCGAACTCGTACGCCTCGCGCGCGCGTACGGGATGCGCATCGTCGGCCCCAACGCGTTCGGCGTCATCAACACCGCGCCGGACGTACGGCTCAACGCCTCCCTCGCGCCCGAGACGCCCCGCCCCGGCCGCATCGGGCTGTTCGCGCAGTCCGGCGCGATCGGCGTCGCCCTGCTGTCCCGGCTGCACCGCCGGGGAGGAGGGGTGACCGGCGTGACGGGCGTCTCCACGTTCGTCTCCTCCGGCAACCGCGCGGACGTCTCCGGCAACGACGTCCTCCAGTACTGGTACGACGACCCCGACACCGACGTCGTGCTCATGTACCTGGAGTCCATAGGCAACCCCCGCAAGTTCACGCGCCTCGCGCGGCGCACGGCCGCCGCCAAGCCCCTCGTCGTCGTCCAGGGCGCCGGATCGGCGCCCCAGGGGCACGCGGTCCGCGCGACACGGCTGCCCCACGCGACGGTCTCCGCGCTCCTGCGCCAGGCCGGTGTGATCCGCGTCGCCACCATCACCGAACTCGTCGACGCGGGCCTCCTGCTCGCCCGCCAGCCCCTCCCTGCAGGCCCGCGCGTGGCGATCCTCGGCAACTCCGAGTCCCTCGGACTGCTCACCTACGACGCCTGCCTCTCCGAGGGACTGCGCCCCCTCCCGCCCCTCGACCTCACGACCGGCGCCTCCGCCGAGGACTTCCGCCACGCCCTCACGCGCGCGCTGGCCGACGACACGTGCGACGCCGTCGTCGTCACCGCCATCCCCGCCATCGGCGAGAGCTCCCCCGACGACGCCGACCTCGCGGAGGCCCTGCGCACGGCCGCCGCCGAGGTGCCGGCCAAGCCGGTCCTCGTCGTCCACGTCGAACTCGGCGGACTGGCCGAGGCGTTGTCGGCGGCGATGAGCACGGCGCCCCAGGCGGGTACGGCGGCCGGAGCGCCCGCAGCGGGCGGCACCCGGACCGGCACGGCCACAGGGGGAGCGGGAGGTGCGGCCGGAGGTGCCGCGTCGCCGGGCAACGGCGGGAGCGCGCGGCCGGGAGAGACGTCCGGGGCGTCCCCCGCGCCGTCCTCCGCCCCCGGTCCCTCCCCGGCGTACGCGCGCGCAGGTGCCCCCGTACCCCCGCCCGCCGCCCCTCCCGCACAAGCCCCCGCGACGCGCCCGGGCAACGCCTTCGCCGCCGCCACGACCCCGCACCCCGCCCTCGCCGCATCCCCCGGCAAAGCCGCACAGGACCCCCTCGCGTCCCCGAGCGGTCCCCGCCTCATCCCGGCCTACCCGGCTGCCGAACGGGCCGTGCGGGCCCTCGCGGAGGCCGTGAAGTACGCGCAGTGGCGGCGCGAGGCGGCCGATCCCGGCAAGGTGCCCGAGTACGAGGACATCGACGAGAAGGGCGCCGCGCGGCTGATCGACGGCCTCCTCGCGCGCGGGCAGGGACTCACCCTCGGCACCGAGGAGACGTGCGAACTCCTCGGCCGGTACGGCATCGGCGTACGGCGGGCCATCCCCGCGCCCACGCCCGAGGACGCCGTCCGGGCCGCGCGCGCTCTGGGCTACCCCGTCGCCCTGAAGGCGACCGCCCCGCACCTGCGCCACCGCGCGGACCTCGGCGGCGTCCGCCTCGACCTCGCGGACGAGGAGCAACTGAGGCGGTCGTACGGCGAGTTGACGGAGCTGTTCGGAACGCCCCGGGAACTGCGGCCCGTCGTCCAGGCGATGGCCCCGCGCGGGGTCGACACGGTCGTCCGCGCGGTGATCGACCCGGCCGCCGGCGCGGTGCTGTCGTTCGGACTCGCGGGCGCCGCCTCGCAGTTGCTCGGCGACATGGCGCACCGCCTGGTGCCGGTCACCGACCGGGACGCGACCTCCCTGGTGCGCTCGATCCGCACGGCACCCCTGCTGTTCGGCTGGCGCGGCTCCACCCCCGTCGACACCCCGGCCCTGGAGGAACTCCTCCTGCGCGTCTCGCGCCTGGTCGACGACCACCCCGAGGTCGTCGCCGTCACCCTGGAACCCGTCGTCGTCGCCCCGCACGGCGTGAGCGTCCTCGGCGCGTCCGTACGCCTCGCCCCGCCACCCGCCCGCGACGACCTCGGCCCGCGCACCCTGCCCGCGTACTGAGCCCCCCGACGCCCTGTGCGGGGTCCCTCGCAGTCAGTGGGTCCCCGTAGGATGGAGGACATGGCCAAGACCAGTACGACGACCCAGGGGCTGCGCGCGGCGATCGAGCGCAGCGGCTACTACCCGGCCCTCGTGGCCGAGGCGGTGGAGGCCGCCGTGGGCGGCGAGCCGATCCGGTCGTACCTGGTGCACCAGGAGACCACGTTCGACCAGAACGAGGTCCGCAGGCATGTGACCGTGCTCGTCCTCACCGGCAACCGCTTCATCGTCAGCCACACCGACGAGCAGGCCGCCGACACGACGTCGCCGACGCCGTACGCGACCACCTCCACGGAGTCCGTGAAGCTCGGCCGGATCTCCTCCGTCGTAGTCAGCCGGGTCGTCGCCAACCCCGAGTCGTACGCGCCGGGCACGCTCCCGCGCGAGGTGATGCTCACGATCGGCTGGGGCGCCGTCTCCCGCATCGACCTGGAGCCCGCCGCCTGCGGCGACCCCAACTGCGACGCGGACCACGGCTACACGGGCAACTCGACGGCGGACGACCTCAGCCTGCGCGTCAGCGAGGCGGGCGACGGCCCGGAGACGGTGCGCCAGGCACTCGCCTTCGCGCAGGCGCTCTCCGAGGCGACCGCGGCCCTCTGATGTCCCAGCTCGCCCCCTGGGACCACCCCGAACCCCTCCGCGTCGACTCCGCGCCCGTCCCGCGCTACGGCACCGGCTCCCTCGCCGACCTGCTGCCCACCGTGGCCGCCGGGCTCGGCGTTCCCGGCCTCACCGCCGCGATCCCCTCGCTGGAGCCCGCCGACCGCGTGTGCGTCTTCCTCGTCGACGGTCTCGGCCTGGAGCAGATCACGGCCCACCCGGACGAGGCGCCGTACCTCAGCAGCCTCCTGAGGCCCTCCGGAGGGCATCTCACGGCCGGCTTCCCGGCCACCACCGCGACCTCCCTCGCCTCCGTCGGCACCGGCCTCCCGCCGGGCGCGCACGGACTGCCCGGCTACACCGTCCGCGACCCCGCGACCGGCGCGCTGATGAACCAGCTCCGCTGGCACCCCTGGACCCCGCCGGAGGTCTGGCAGCCGTACCCGACGGTCTTCCAGCTCGCCGACGCCGCGGGCGTGCACACCGCGCAGGTCTCCTCGCCCGCCTTCCAGAACACCCCGCTGACCAAGATCGCGCTCAGTGGAGGAACGTTCCATGGGCGGCTCACCGGCGAGGAACGCATGGACCTCGCCGCCGCCCAGCTCGCCGCCGGCGACCGGGCCCTGGTCTACACGTACTACGCCGAACTCGACGGCGCCGGGCACCGCTACGGCATCGCCTCCGACACCTGGCGCGGCCAGCTCATGTACGTCGACCGGCTCGTCCAGCGGCTCGCCGAGCAACTCCCCCCGCGCAGCGCGCTGTACGTCACCGCCGACCACGGCATGGTCGACATCCCCTTCGACGAGGAGCACCGCATCGACTTCGACGCGGACTGGGAACTGCGCGCGGGCGTCGCCCTCCTCGGCGGCGAGGGGCGCGCCCGGCACGTGTACGCCGTCCCCGGTGCCGCCGCCGACGTCCTGACCTGCTGGCGCGAGGTCCTCGGCGAACAGTTCTGGGTCGCCTCGCGCGAGGAGGCCATCGCCGCCGGGTGGTTCGGGCCGCACGTCGACGAGCGGGTGTACGACCGGCTCGGTGACGTCATCGCCGCCGCGCGGGACGACGTTCTGATCATCGCGTCCGAGCGGGAGCCGAAGGAGTCCGCGATGGTCGGCAACCACGGGTCGATGACTCCTGCTGAGCAGTTCGTGCCCCTCCTCGAAGTACGCTCCTGATCGATTCCGACCGTTTCTCCGGCCCCCAGGGGTTGGCGTTCCTGCCGAAAGGTGCTCACCTCGCCATGCCCGAGTTGGTGTTCTTCTCCGGAACCATGGACTGCGGGAAGTCGACCCTGGCGCTCCAGATAGAGCACAACCGATCGGCTCGCGGACTCAAAGGGATGATCTTCAGCCGGGACGACCGGGCCGGGCGCGGAAAGCTTTCCTCCCGCCTCGGACTCGTCACCGACGCCGTCGAGATCCACGACGGGCAGGATCTGTACGCCTACCTCGTCGACCACCTCTCCCACGGGGGCCGCGCGGACTACGTCATCGCCGACGAGGCGCAGTTCCTCGCGGAGGAACAGATCGACCAGCTCGCGCGCGTGGTCGACGATCTCGGGCTCGACGTCTACGCGTTCGGCATCACGACCGACTTCCGCTCCAAGCTCTTCCCCGGCTCCCAGCGCCTCGTCGAACTCGCCGACCGCGTCGAGGTCCTCCAGGTCGAGGCCCTCTGCTGGTGCGGCGCCCGCGCGACCCACAACGCCCGCACGGTCGGCGGCGTCATGGTCGTCGAGGGCGCGCAGGTCGTCGTCGGCGACGTCAACCAGGCGGACACGATCGGGTACGAGGTGCTGTGCCGGCGCCACCATCGCCGGCGGATGACAGCGGCATCGGCGAAGGCGGCGACACTGTCGCCGGACGTGCTGCCGGTTCAGGCGGTGTAGGACACCGCCCACTCGCCGACGTCGTCGGAGAAACCGCTGTTCATCGAGTACTGGACAGTGACCACGCGGGAGTTGTCGGGCACCTCGAAGCAGAGGTAGCCGAGCGCCGTTGCTCCAGGGCGAAGGGTGATGCTGCCGGGGAGCTCCACACCCGCCGTGGTGGGAGTGAGCATTGACGTGTTGAACCGTTGATTGCTTGCGTCTACCACCGATGCGCCGATCCAGGGGGCGTCGTCATAGACGCCTGTCCCAGTGTTCTTCAGGCGGAGCTGGACCGCGACGAGATGGTTCTCGGGACGGATCTTGAAGAACGACGGCTCCACACCGGCCGGTTCCACGACCTTGATCACCGTCACGTCGAGTTGCGTGTCGTTCAACCCTGTGAGACTCAGCGTGTCCCCGACCTTCCCGTCGGACGACAGAGGTGCCAGCGCCAGCGTGAACACCGCCGGCAGACAGATCAGCAAGGGCGCGGTACGACGTCGCATCGCTCCTCCCGGTGCAGCGGAGCGGCAGATGACACCATCGTCCGCCCGTGTCGCGAAGTCGGCGAGCCGAGGGTCAGGTGGGGCGTTGGAGGAGGGCGAAGCGGGCGCCTTCGGGGTCGGAGACGGTGGTGGTGCGGCCCAGGGGGGTGTTCGCGGGGGGAGTGATGATGTGGCCGCCCAGGGAGGTGACGCGGGAGAGGGCGGTGTCCGTGTCGGTGACCTCGAAGTAGGTGAGCCAGTGGGGGCCCCGGTCGCGGGGGAGGGACGGGCCCAGGGCGTGGAGGGCGGCTGCCGGGTGGCCGTCGAGGAGGAGGGTCACCGTGTCGGGGGTGCGGTCGGAGTCGTAGCCGAAGAGGGTCTCGTAGAACTTGGTGACGGTCTCCGTGTCGTACGTGAGGAGTTCGTTCCAGGCGGGGGTGCCGTGGACGCCGGTCACGCCCGTGCCGAGGTGCGCCGCCGCCTGCCAGAGCCCGAAGACCGCGCCCGCGGGGTCGGAGCAGATGGCGAGGCGGCCGGCGTCGCCCGCGTCGAGGGGGCCCACGCCGACGGTCCCGCCGCACAGACGGACCCGCTCGGCGTCCCGGTCGATGTCGTCGGTGGCGAGGTAGGGCGTCCAGGCGACCGGCAGATGGCGGTCCGCGGGGAGCTGGCCGATGCCGGCGACGTGGCGTCCGTCGAGCAGTGCGCGCGCGTAGGAGCCCAGTTGGCGCGGCCCGGGCTGGAACTCCCAGCCGAACAGCTCGCCGTAGAACTCCTTCGTCGCCGTCAGCCCGTGCACCATCAGGCTGACCCAGCAAGGCGTACCGGGGGTGTACCGGCCGTGTGCCTCGCCGTGCCGGTCCGGATCCCGTGCCTCGGTCATCGTCACTCTCTCCTCGGCCCCTCGCGGTGGCCGTGTCGCTGCGCCCTGGAACCCCCGTGCCGATGCTCGCACCCCCCGCGCGGCCCCGCGTCCCGGAGCACGCCGCCACGCGCGGGCGGTGATGACGCGCCCGTTTCACATTGATTGCCGTCAATTGTTGATCGGCTGTACTCGGTGTGCCCGATCCCGTACACCTGGTGATCGAGGCTGTCCGGCGGGCAGAGTAACCGGACACGGGCGGCGGGGCCACCCCGTGCGCGAGGATGGGCGCCATGAACGCCATCATTTCCGCATCCGAGCTGGCGGCCGAACTGGCCGGAAACCACCCGCCCGTGGTCCTCGACGTCCGCTGGCAGCTCAGCGTGCCGACGGCGGGTCAGCCCCCCTTCGACGGCCACGCCGCGTACGCCACGGGACACGTCCCCGGCGCCGTCTTCGTCGACCTGGACCGCGAACTCGCGGGCACCGCGGGCGCTTCGGGCCGCCATCCGCTGCCCGACCTCGACGCCTTCGGCGCCGCGATGCGTCGCGCGGGTGTCTCGGCGTCGACGCCGGTGGTCGTGTACGACGGAGGGCAGGGCTGGGCCGCCGCGCGCGCGTGGTGGCTGCTGAGCTGGACGGGTCACCCGGACGTGCGGGTCCTCGACGGCGGGTTGCCGGCCTGGGAGGGGGAGATCTCGGCCGACCTGCCCGCGCCTGCGGAAGGCGACTTCACGCCGGTCCCCGGCGCGACGGGGCTCCTGGACGCGGACGGCGCCGCCGCGCTGGCCCGCTCCGGGGTCCTGTTCGACGCGCGCGCGGGGGAACGGTACCGGGGCGAGGTCGAGCCCATCGACCGGGTCGGCGGCCACATCCCGGGCGCGGTCTCGGCGCCCACCACCGAGACGGTCGGCCCCGACGGCCGCTTCCTGCCCGCGCAGCAGCTGAAGGACCGCTTCCAGGGCCTGGGAGCCGCCGACGGCACCGAGGTCGGCGTGTACTGCGGCTCGGGCGTCTCGGGGGCGCACGAGGTCCTCGCGCTGGCGGTCGCGGGCATCCCGGCGGCCCTGTACGTCGGTTCCTGGTCCGAGTGGTCCTCCGACCCGTCCCGCCCGGTCGCGGTGGGTCCGGACCCGCAGTAGGACACCGGCAGGGGCCGCGTCAGGCAGGGCGCGGCCCCGAAGAGCCGGTGAGCACAGCAGTCGGCCGCGGGGTGGCCCCGTACGCGGGCGGAGGCGACGGCAGCGGCAGACCGACCCCGCTCGCGGCACCTTGGACGGCGGCTCCTGGACGCCCGCGCGCGGGAGCCCTGGTCGCCGTCGATGCCGTAGCCCCCTGCGCGCATCCGCCCGAGACGGACGCGGACCCCGGCAACCCGCCGGCGAGTGCTCCGAGCTGTGGACCGACCCCTTGGACCGCCGACAACCCGTGCGCGCGAGCGGGACCCCCGGCCCGCCGGAACAAGCGCTTCGGCGCCGACCTCCCTGCGCAGGCACTGCCGCCCGCGCGAGCGTGAGCAGTCCGAAGAAGCCCGGCACATGCACCCCCGCGCGCGGGCGCTACTCCTGCTTCTTGCGCCGTGTCCCGAAGACGATCTCGTCCCAGCTCGGGACGGCCGCGCGGCGGCCGGGGCGGACGCCGTCGGCCTCGGCCTGGCGGTCGGTGGCGCCGATGAGGCGGTCGCGGTGGCTGCCGACGGAGCGCGGCATGAGGACGTCCGCGTAGGCGGAGCCGGCGGACGCGGCGGGTGCCGGGGGCTCCTCGACCTCGGCCTCCTGCTCGCTCTCCTCGGCGTCCTCCGAGGGGCGCTCGGGTACGACCATGTCGCCACGGAAGCTCGGCACGGCCTCCAGGAGGCTGGTCAGCGAGTCCCGCTCGGCCACCGCCTCGTCGGCCGGTTCGGGCGCCGGCGCGGGCAGCGCGGGGCGCTCCCGGTCCAGCGGGCGGTCCCGGGGCAGCCGGGCGATACGCGGCACGAACGGAAAGCTGGGCTCCGGCGCGGCAAGGTCGTCGGACTCGCCGATCAGGGACCGAGCCTCGTTGTCGACGGCCTGGACGAGCCTGCGGGGCGGGTCGTACGTCCAGCTCGCGGAGTGGTGCTCACCGGCGACCCGGTAGACCAGCATGACCTCCCAGGTGCCGTCGTCGCGGCGCCAGGAGTCCCACTGGACGGTGTCCTTCTCGGCGCCGCGCAGCAGCAGCCGCTCCTGGACGGCCTCGCCGAGCTGGGGACCGGCGTTCTCGCCGGGGCGGCGTACGGGCGTCTTGCGGGCGCGTTCGGCCATGAAGGCGCGCTCGGCGAGGACGGGGCCCTCGAAGCGGCGTACGCGGTCGACGGGGATGCCGGCGAGCTGCGCGACCTCTTCCGCGGTGGCGCCCGCGCGTATGCGCGCCTGGATGTCGCGGGGGCGGAGGTGGCTCTCCACCTCGATCTCGATCTGACCGAGCCGGGGCCGGTCGCCGCGCACGGCAGCACGCAGGCGCTCGTCGATGGGGAGTGTGTACTCCGTCGCGTCGGCAGCTTTGAGCACCAGCCGTGTTCCGTCATTCGAGACGGCCACGACCCGCAGTTCGGGCATGGGGACCTCCCGGGTGGTGCCTGCCGACGTCACGTGCGTCGCTGCTTCCGCTAGTCGAGTGTGGCCTGCCCGGGTGCAGCCTGCCACAACCTTGCCGAGTTGCCCGGCGTGTCGGGCACGGGCCCTGGATCGCCGTTATGGCACGGTTACCGATTCGCCACGCTAAGTGACTGACGCCGTCACCCTGTGCAACTGGTTCCCCTCCTGGCGGTCCAGCAAGGCCCCGGACACCCTGTAGGGAGGCCGGGCCCAGGGCTCGCAACAGTACTCCATTTGGGCCACGTGCGTGGATTGCCGCGCCCCTCAACTTCTCGCAAGAGGTGCGACTTGGCCGCGGATTCCCCTGTTCTCGGGATCTTGAACGTGGCGTAGTTCACGGATCATCCGGAATCGGAACTTTCGGTTACGTCATGACGTCACCTTCTTGCGTGGATAGTCGATCAACTGTTGATCAAGTAGGGGAAAGGAGGGTTCGGTCCCGGCATGCGCGAAAGGCCCGATCTCAGTGTTCCGCAGGTCGCCGGAAGCGCGTTGGCCGCGGTGCTCGCCGCGAAACTCGCCTCGTCCTTCGGCGTGTACGGCACGATCCTCGGGGCCGGTGTCGTCAGCGTGATCGCCACCTGCGGCGGCTCGCTCTTCCAGCACTTCTTCAAGCGCACCGGCGAGCAACTGCGCGAGGCGACCACGACGGCCGGCTCCCCCGAACCGGCCCCGGCCTCCGCACCGGGCGAGTACTCGGCGGGAACGGTGCACCGAGCGCGGGGGCGAGGTCTGCGGCGCCCCGTTCTCGCGGCCGTCCTCGTCTTCGGCGTCACCATGACCGGGATCACCGCCTACGAGCTGGCGTCCGGCAGCAGTTTCAGCGGCGGCGGGGGAACGACCGTCAGCGACGCGGTCTCGGGCCACGGTTCGTCGGCCGGGAACTCCGGTGCCCCCACGGACTCCACGAGCCCTTCGCGCTCTGCGGACCCCTCGCCGGACCCCGGGAACACGCCGTCACCCGGCCCCTCCGGCGCAGCCGACGGCGGCGCGCAGGCCCCTTCGCCGTCCCCGGGGGAGCCCTCGGGCGAGCCCCGGGACCCGGCCCCGAGCGCGACCCCCTCGCCGGCCACCGGCGCCGCCGGGGCGACCCCCGCGCCGAGCCTGTCCGCTACTGCCCCAGCACCCGCCGCAGATAGTCGTTCTGGAACAGCCGATCAGGATCCAGCCGATCCCGCAGCGCGGTGAACTCGCCGAACCGCGGGTACACGCGCGAGAAGTACTCCGCGTCCCGGGTGTGCACCTTCCCCCAGTGCGGGCGCCCCTCGTGCGCCGTGAAGATGCGCTCGGCGATCGTGAAGTACGCCTGGTAGGCCGTCCCCCGGACCATGTGGACGGCGACGTACGCGCTGTCGCGGCCGGACGCCGTGGACAGCGCGATGTCGTCGGCCGGCGCGGTGCGCACCTCGACGGGGAAGCTGACCCGCAGCCCCGAGCGCTCCACGGCCGTCCGCAGCTCGCGCAGCACCTCGGTGACCGCCTCGCGCGGGACGGCGTACTCCATCTCCACGAACCGCACCCGGCGCGGCGAGGTGAACACCTTGAACGGGATGTCGGTGTACGTGCGCGCGGAGAGCGCCTTGCTGGAGACCTGGGCGATCGTGGGGACCGTCGCGGGCACCGCCCTGCCGACCCACTGGGCGACCTGGAAGACGCCGTTGGACAGCAGTTCGTCCTCGACCCAGCCCTTGACCCGGCTCACCGGCCGGCGCGGGCCCGCGCTGCGGTTGTTGCGCTTGGTGTTGGTGCTGCCGGTGTGCGGGAACCAGTAGAACTCGAAGTGCTCGTTCTCGGCCCACAGGTCGTCGAACTCGGCGAGGACCCGCTCGAACGGCATCGGCTCCTCGCGCGCGGTGAGCAGGAAGAGCGGCTCCACGCCGAACGTGATCGCGGTGACGATCCCCAGCGCGCCCAGGCCGATCCGGGCGGCGGCGAAGACCTCGGGATTCTCTTTCTCGGAGCAGGTGAGGACGGAGCCGTCCGCCGTCACCAGCTCAAGTCCCTTGATCTGCGCGGCGATCGAGGCGGACTCCCGGCCCGTGCCGTGCGTGCCGGTGGAGGCGGCGCCGGAGACGGTCTGCTCCATGATGTCGCCCATGTTGGTGAGTGACAGGCCCTCGCGCGCGAGAGCCATGTTGAGTCTCTTGAGCGGGGTACCCGCCTCCACCGTGACAGTCATGGTGTCGCGATCAATGTTGCGGATACCGGTCAACAGTTGAGGGCGGATCAACACACCGTCGGTCGCGGCGATCGACGTGAAGGAGTGACCCGTACCGACGGCCTTCACCTTCAGGCCGTCCTCGGCGGCCTGCCGCACGGCGGCGGCCAGCTCCTCCACGGAGGCGGGTTCCACCTCCCGCGCGGGACGGGCGACGACATTCCCTCCCCAGTTATGCCACGTGCCGCTCTTCCCGCTCGCTGTGCTGCTCAACGGTGCCTCCCCGACCCGTAGCCGGCCTGCTGAGCCGGCGGTACCCCAGGAAACCGACCACGACCGCGACGGCCCCGGACACCGCCGGAACCCCGTACCCCGCGCGCGCACCGGCCGCGTCGATCACCCAGCCGGCCACCGAGGAGCCGAGCGCGACTCCGACCGCGAGCCCGGTGCTGATCCAGGTCATGCCCTCGGTGAGCTGCGCGCGTGGTACGTGCTCTTCGATGAGGGACATCGTCGTGATCATCGTGGGAGCGATGGACAGGCCCGCGACGAAGAGCGCCACGGCCAGAAACGGCAAGTTTCCGACCAGTAGGAGGGGGATCATACTCACGGCCATCGCCAGCACGCCCAGCAGCCAGCGCCGCTGCGGGGCCCCCGAGAAGCGCAGCAGACCGAAGACGATCCCCGCCACGCAGGATCCGGCCGCGTAGACCGCGAGGACCAGGCTCGCGGCGGCCTTGTGGCCCCGCTCGTCCGCGAACGCGACGGTCACCACGTCGACCGCCCCGAAGATCGCCCCCGTCGCCACGAACGTGGCCACCAGCACCTGGAGCCCCCGGGAGCGCAGCGCGGAACCGCCGCCCGTACGCGCGCGGGGGTGCGGCTTCGGCTCGGTGGACCGCTGGGCGGTCAGCCAGAAGACGCCCACCGCGAGGAAGCACGCCGCCAGCAGCGGCCCCGCCTCCGGGAACCAGGCGGTGGACAGCCCGATGGAGATGATCGGCCCGAAGATGAAGCACACCTCGTCGACCACCGACTCGAACGAGTACGCCGTGTGCAGCTGCGGCGTCCCCCGGTACAGGGCGGCCCACCGCGCGCGGACCATCGCCCCGAGACTCGGCACGGACCCGATGCCCGCCGCGAACACGAACAGCGACCAGTCCGGCCACGACCAGTGCGCCGCCACCAGCATCCCCGCCGCCGCGGCCAGCGCGACCAGCGTCGCCGGGCGCAGCACCCGGCGCTGGCCGTGCTGGTCCACCAGCCGGGAGATCTGCGGCCCGACCAGTGCGGCGGCCAGCGCGATCGTCGCCGACAGCGCGCCCGCGAGGCCGTAGCGGCCGGTGAGCTGGGAGATCATCGTGACCACGCCGATGCCCATCATCGACAGCGGCATCCGCCCGACGAACCCCGCGGCGGCGAAGCCCTTCGTGCCGGGTGCGGCGAACAGGGCGCGATAAGGGCTGGCCAAGGCGGTCTCCGGTCGTACGGGGTGGCCGCACCCGGCCGGCGGCTCGGCGTGGTGCGGGTGGTGGGGCTCTGCGGCACGGAGCGTCGTAAGGTGCCAACGCGGCCCGTACAGCTTACGGGGCGGGTCACCCGTACGCATCACCCTTACCGGCCGTGAACGCGCCGGCCGGACACCCCGCCGTTTCCCGGTTGTCAGTGCCGGGTGGCAGGATCGACCCATGTCAGACGCGCTCGATGCCACCCCCTACGACGCCCTGCTCCTGCTGTCCTTCGGCGGCCCCGAAGGTCCGGACGACGTGGTCCCGTTCCTGGAGAACGTGACGCGTGGGCGCGGCATCCCCACCGAACGTCTCAAGGAAGTCGGGCAGCACTACTTCCTCTTCGGCGGGGTCAGCCCGATCAACGACCAGAACCGCGCCCTGCTGGACGCCCTGCGCAAGGACTTCGCCGAGCACGGCCTGGACCTGCCGGTCTACTGGGGCAACCGCAACTGGGCCCCGTACCTGACGGACACCCTGCGCGAGATGGTCGCCGACGGGCACCGCCGCATCCTCGTCCTCGCCACCAGCGCGTACGCCTCGTACTCGGGCTGCCGCCAGTACCGCGAGAACCTCGCCGACTCCCTCGCCGCCCTCCAGGCCGAGGGCCTCGACCTGCCGAAGGTCGACAAACTGCGCCACTACTTCAACCACCCGGGCTTCCTGGAGCCCATGGTCGACGGCATCGTGGAGTCCCTCGCCGCCCTCCCCGAGGACGTCAGGAGCGGCGCCCGCATCGCCTTCTCGACGCACTCCATCCCCACCGCCTCCGCCGACACCTCCGGCCCCGTCGAGTCCCACGGCGACGGCGGCGCGTACGTCGCACAGCACCTGGAGACGGCCCGGCTGATCGCCGACGCCGTGCGCGAGCGCACCGGCGTCGACCACCCCTGGCAGCTCGTCTACCAGTCCCGCTCCGGCGCCCCGCACATCCCGTGGCTGGAGCCCGACATCTGCGACCACCTCGAAGAGCTGCACGAGGCGGGCGCCCCCTCGGTGGTCATCGCCCCCATCGGGTTCGTCTCCGACCACATGGAGGTCCTCTACGACCTCGACACCGAGGCCAAGGCCAAGGCGGAGGAGCTGGGCCTGCCCATGCGCCGCTCGGCCACGGTCGGCGCGGACCCGCGCTTCGCCGCCGCCGTCCGCGACCTCGTCCTGGAGCGCGCGGCCACGGAGTCCGGCCGCGAGGTCACCCCCTGCGTGCTGGGCGCCCTAGGCGCGACCGCGGACCTCTGCCCGGTCGGCTGCTGCCCCGCCCGCGCCCCCAAGCCCGCCGCCGCGGGCGCCGACAGCCCCTACGCGTGAGGAGCCCCATGCCCGACGAGACGCTGTACGACGAACTCCTCCGCCTCGCCCAGGAGGCGGCCGACCAGGCGGGCACCCTCCTGCGCGACGGCCGGCCCACCGACCTCGCGGTCGCGCACACCAAGTCGAGCCCCATCGACGTCGTCACCGAGATGGACATCGCGGCCGAGAAGCTCATCACCGGCCTGATAGGCGGGCACCGCCCCGACGACGGCTTCCTCGGTGAGGAGGGCGCCTCCGAGGAGGGCACCTCGGGCGTCCGCTGGATCATCGACCCCCTCGACGGCACGGTCAACTACCTCTACGGCCTGCCCAGTTGGGCCGTCTCCATCGCCGCCCAACACAACGGCGAGACGGTCGTGGGCGTCGTCCACGCACCCCTGCGGGGCGAGACCTACCAGGCCGTACGCGGCAAGGGCGCCTGGGTCACCGGCGACCCGCAGGGCCCGCGCCCCCTGACGGTCCGCGAGGCGCCGCCCCTGGAACGGGCCCTGATCTCCACCGGCTTCGGCTACACCACCGAACGCCGCACCTCCCAGGCCGCGGTGGCCGCCGCGCTCATCCCGCAGGTCCGCGACATCCGCCGGGGCGGCTCGGCCGCCATCGACCTCTGCGACGTCGCCGCGGGCCGCCTCGACGGCTACTACGAACGCGGCCTGAACCCCTGGGACTACGCGGCGGGCGACCTCATCGCCCGGGAGGCCGGCGCGCTGACCGGAGGCCGCCCGGGAGACCCCCTCTCGACGGCTCTGACGATCGCGGCCCCGCCCGGGGTCTTCGAGCCCCTCCAGGCGCTCCTGGAGGACCTGGGAGCCTGGCAGGGCTAGAACCCGGCGGGCCCCCGAGAACACCCCGCGAGAACGCGAAGAACCCCCGGCGCTGGATTCACCGGGGGTTCTTCACGTCAGGCCGACGACATCAGCCCTTGGGTACCGCTCAGGCACCGACCTCGACGCCGTGCTCCGCGGCCAGCCGCCGCAGATCGTCGAGTTCCGCCTGTTCCACCTCCACGAGGAAGTCGTCCCCCTCGTCGAGAGCCCGGCTCAGGTCCGTTTCGGTCGCCCTTATGCGCTGGAGGAGTCCTGCGGTGAATGCGTCCATGCTGCGCCCCCTCGTCCTGGGTCGTGGGTCGATGGCACGGGGGTGTGCCAGTCGGAAGGGGCGATCACGTCTGCGGCAGATGCCCAGCACACCGGACGCGCTGGGCGGCGACGGTGCCGAGCACCCACGTCCGCTCTGCGAGACGAAACGAAAGCGGCCGTACCGCACGGGGGTGCGGCACAAGCAGAGTGTGATCGCGGGGTGTAACGCTTCCTCCCCCCGCTCCCTTCCACGGAAACCTCAACCCGGCGAGAAAATCTGGCATTCCCGGGCTTCACACCTTCATTTCATCCGGCGCTCACCGGACCTCCCCCTGCCGCCCGCTCCCGCCTTACAGCCGACTTATGGCCGAAAAGGGCAGGATGGGGTCCACACACCATGCGGACCCCTGCCCGCGCGCTCCAGGGCGACACCGGAGCGCTACGCGGGTGGACACAGGAAGGACAAGCGACGTGCGCGTACTCGTCGTCGAGGACGAGCAGCTGCTCGCCGATGCGGTGGCCACCGGACTGCGCCGGGAGGCCATGGCCGTCGACGTCGTGTACGACGGCGCGGCGGCCCTTGAGCGCATCGGCGTCAACGACTACGACGTGGTCGTCCTGGACCGCGACCTCCCGCTCGTCCACGGCGACGACGTCTGCCGCAAGATCGTCGAACTCGGCATGCCCACGCGCGTGCTGATGCTCACGGCGTCCGGCGACGTCAGCGACCGCGTCGAGGGCCTGGAGATCGGCGCCGACGACTACCTGCCGAAGCCCTTCGCGTTCAGCGAGCTCATCGCGCGCGTACGCGCGCTGGGACGGCGTACGAGCGTGCCGCTGCCGCCGGTCCTGGAGCGCGCGGGCATCAAGCTCGACCCGAACCGCCGGGAGGTGTTCCGGGACGGCCGCGAGGTGCAGCTGGCGCCGAAGGAGTTCGCGGTGCTGGAGGTGCTGATGCGCTCCGAGGGCGCCGTGGTCTCGGCGGAGCAGCTGCTGGAGAAGGCCTGGGACGAGAACACGGACCCGTTCACCAACGTCGTACGCGTCACCGTGATGACGCTGCGCCGCAAGCTCGGTGAGCCGCCCGTCATCGTCACCGTGCCCGGTTCCGGCTACCGGATCTGATCCACCGTGGCCGCGACACCCGCGCCCCCGAAGGCGCCCCCGAAGCCCACCTGGGACCCCCGCCGTCCCGAGATGCCGTTCCCGTGGCTGCGTCCGACGATCCGGATACGGCTCACGCTGCTGTACGGCGGCATGTTCCTGATCGCCGGCATCCTGCTGCTGTCGATCATCTACCTGCTGGCCGCGCAGGCGATCAACACGGGCAACGAACTGCCGTTCAAGATCGTCACCGGCAACGCGGTGAAGGTGACGAGTTCGTCCTGCCCGGCCGTCAACGCCGCGACCAACGCGGACGGCGAGGTGTACCTGTCGACGTTCAACGCGGCGATCAACGCCTGCGTCGACCAGCGCCGCCAGGACTCCCTGGACAACCTCCTCAGCCGCTCCCTGCTGGCCCTCCTGGGGCTCGCGGTGATCGCGTTCGCCTTCGGGTACGCGATGGCGGGCCGGGTGCTCACGCCGCTCGGCCGCATCACGCGCACCGCGCGCGCGGTCGCCGGTTCGGACCTGTCCCGCCGTATCGAGCTGGACGGCCCGGACGACGAGCTGAAGGAACTGGCGGACACGCTGGACGACATGCTGGCGCGCCTGCAACGGGCGTTCACGGCGCAGCAGCGGTTCGTCGGGAACGCGTCGCACGAGCTGCGCACGCCGCTCGCGATCAACCGGACGCTCCTGGAGGTGCACCTCTCCGACCCGAACGCGCCGGTGGAGCTCCAGCAGCTCGGCAAGACGCTGCTGGCGACCAACGAGCGCAGCGAGCAGCTCGTGGAGGGCCTGCTCCTGCTCGCGCGCAGCGACAACCAGATCGTCGAGCGCAAGCCGGTGGACCTCGCGGAGGTGGCCGGGCAGGCGATCGACCAGGTGCACGGCGAGGCCGAGGCCAAGGGTGTCGCGATCCGGGGCGAGCGGCAGAAGGCCGTCGTCCAGGGCAACGGCGTGCTGCTGGAGCGGATCGCGCTGAACCTGGTGCAGAACGCGGTGCGCTACAACGTGCCCGAGGACGGCTGGGTGGAGGTCACCACCGAGGTGCAGCACGGGCAGGCGCTGCTGGTGGTGTCGAACACCGGTCCCGTGGTCCCGGCGTACGAGATCGACAACCTTTTCGAGCCGTTCCGGCGGCTGCGTACGGAGCGCACGGGCAGCGACAAGGGGGTGGGGCTCGGGCTGTCGATCGTGAGGTCGGTGGCGCGGGCGCACGGCGGGCACATCACGGCCCAGCCGAGGGAGGGAGGGGGACTGGTGATGCGTGTCACCCTGCCTCTCTGAGATCATGGGGCCGACACACGCGGGGGCGTTCGCTTTGCGCGGAATTTTCGGGGCTTCTCCCCCGTGCTCATGTGTGTGATCGATCACAAGGGCGAATTTCCGGCCATCTACTCACCGTGATCATGGAGGCTGCCGTAAGGCCCGGAAAATCCGGGTTTTCGGGGGTCCTGATGACGGGAAGTACACGGTGGGACGCCTTTGAAGTGCGACATTCGGACCGTGTACGGTCCCGATCGCCATCCAAGCCGATCGCCCGTGAGGGGGCCGGTTGGGTGTCGATTGAGTAACAGACCTTGATGTGAGGCAAAATCTCCCGCTCAAGGCGGGCACAAGTCCGGCCTCTCACGCGTTACGTGCGCTGAAGACACCGCATTCACCCAGAGGGGGAGAGCGACCATGGCAACCGATTACGACACCCCACGCAAGACCGACGACGACGTCGATTCCGACAGCCTGGAAGAGCTGAAGGCCCGGCGGAACGACAAGTCGGCATCCGCTGTAGACGTCGACGAGTTCGAGGCCGCCGAGGGCCTGGAACTGCCCGGCGCCGACCTCTCCAACGAGGAGTTGGCCGTCCGGGTGCTGCCCAAGCAGCAGGACGAGTTCACCTGCATGAGCTGCTTCCTGGTGCACCACCGCAGCCAGCTGGCCCGCGAGAAGAACGGTCAGCCGATCTGCCGCGACTGCGACTGAGGGCGGGTCGGCCGTGACTGGCTCGACCCCTCCTCGGAAGCGCCGCTTCCCCCTGAGGAGAGCGGACCAAGGGTCGTACGACCCTCTCGGCGTGCGTGACGACGAGCGAGGTTCATCCGACGCAGGATCGGCCTCGCTCGAACCGGCGGCAGGAGGAACCGACCTCCCGGCGCCGGACAACAGCACCGCGGCCGTCGCCAGGCGGTCGGCCGCGGTGATCAGGGACAGGGCCCGCGATCTGGCCCGGGACAGCGTCCACAAGGGCCGCGGCCGGGCCAAGGCGGGCCTGGCGTACCTCGCGGACCGGGTCATCGAGAACGCCCCCAGAATCCCCGTACGCGACCTCAGGACGCTCCGCGGCCAGTTCCCCGGCCTCGGGCCCGAGGAGCTCGCGGACAAGCTCGTGGCGGGCGCCGCGAACGCGTCCGCGACCGTCGGCGCGGGCGTCGGCGCCGCGGCCATGCTCCCCGTCCCGCCGGCGATGCCCGCGGAACTCGCGGCGGAGATCACCGGCGTCGCCGCGATCGAGCTGAAACTCATCGCCGAACTGCACGAGGTGTACGGCCTGCGCCCGCCCGGCGGCCTCAAGGACCGCAGCACCGCCTACCTGCGCTCCTGGTCCGGCGAACGCGGCATCGAGGTCCTCAAGCCGTCCTCCGTGAACTCCGCGCTCGGCAGCCAGATGAAGCGCGAACTGCGCCAGCAGATCATGAAGCGCATGGTGCGCAACCTGCCGAACCTGGTCCCCTTCATGGTCGGCGCCGCCGTCGGGGCCGTCATGAACCGCAGGGACACCAGGAAACTCGCCGCGAAACTCCGCGCGGACCTCAGACGGCACCAGATCCCGTGGGACGACCTCCCCGCGCTCCCGCCCCTGGAGAAGCCGGACGACCCGCTCGTGATCGACGAACGGGCCGGACGCACAGACCGCGGCGAACTCGGGCGCTGACGCCCTAGACGGTGGCCTCCCGGGCCTCCTTGAGGGCCTGCGCCAGGCGCTCCGGCTCCCGGGTCGACAGATACAGGTACGGCGTCGGGTCCTCGGGGTCCGTCACGAGGACGCGCAGCGCGCCCGGGATGTACGCCCGCAGCAGCAGGTACGCGCGCGTGTCCGCCTTGTACGTCCGCCAGGCGCGCGCCTCCTCCTGGTCCAGGACCTCCGCCTCGCCGAGCGCCGTGACCGGGATCTTCGCGTCCCCCGCGATCAGGAAACCGCCCACCACACGGATCCGCGGCGAACCGTACGCACTGGCCACGACGGCCGCCGCAGCCGTACCCCCGACCAGGCCCCCGAGCAGCGGCAGAGTGCCGAACGGCAGCAGGATCAGGGCCATCGAGACACCCACGAGGAACGACAGGAACCACCACGAGCGGGGGGCGGTCAGGCGTTCTTCGTACGGGGGGGTGGAGAGCTGCATGGGCCAAGCTTGGCACGGGGATACGACAGGGCCGGGTCCGGGGCGGGGCGCGCGGAGGTGACCGGTGGGTAAGAGCGGTGAGCACAGGGTGGCCGAGGGTGAGGGGCGGGCGGGTAAGGTCTGCGGCTGTGAGTGGTACTTCCGCAGCTCTTCAGCCTCCGGTCGGCGCCCTGGGACCGGTGCGGCACCCCTACGCTCCCGCGCGCGGCGAGCTTCCGGGTCCCCACTACGAACAGTGTTTCGGATGCGGCGAGGGCCATTCCCGTGAACCGCTCAGCTCGCCGAACCGGCCGCTGCGCACCGTCGCCGTCCGCGCGTACGCGCCTTCGAGGTGAACCCGTGAGCCGTGAACCCCTCAACGTCCGGATCCGGCGCGTCGACCCCGACGTACCGCTTCCGGCGTACGAACAGCCCGGCGACGCGGGAGCCGACCTGCGGACCACCGAGGACTGCGAGCTGAAGCCCGGCGAGCGGGCCGTCCTGCCCACCGGGGTCGCCATCGCCCTCCCCGAGGGGTACGCGGCCTTCGTGCACCCCCGGTCCGGGCTGGCCGCCCGGTGCGGAGTGGCTCTCGTGAATGCCCCGGGGACGGTTGATGCCGGGTACCGTGGGGAGATCAAGGTGATCGTGGTGAATCTCGATCCGCGCGAGGCGGTGCGGTTCGAGCGCTTCGACCGGATTGCCCAACTGGTCGTCCAGCAGGTCGAGAGGGTCCGCTTCCAGGAGGTCGCGGAACTTCCCGGCTCGGCTCGGGGCGAGGGGGGCTTCGGGTCCACCGGCGGCCACGCCGCGGTGGGGACGGACAGCACGGGCGCAGACGCCGCCGCAGGCGGCACAACGGGTGGGAATCGATACGCTTCGGTCGTATCCGACCGGGAAGGACAGTGACGTGTTCGGACGTCGCAAGAAGAAGGATGCCGCCGAGGGCGCGGCCGGCGAGGCCGAGCAGGTCGTCGACAGCGTCGACACTGAGGCGGACGAGACGGACGGCCCGCGCGAGCGCGTACGGCTCGAACCCGAGCCCCGGCCCGACGGGCCCTGGGACGACACCGAGGTGAGCGACCCCGCCGAGGGCCGCGTCGACCTCGGCGGGCTCTTCGTGCCCGGTGTCGACGGGATGGAGCTGCGGGTCGAGGTCGCGGGCGACGCGATCGTCGCGGCGACCGTCGTGCTGCGCGACAGCGCCGTCCAGCTCCAGGCCTTCGCCGCACCCAAGCGCGAGGGCATCTGGGGCGAGGTGCGCGAGGAGATCGCCTCCGGCATCACCCAGCAGGGCGGCATCATCGACGAGGTCGAGGGTCCGCTGGGCTGGGAGCTGCGCGCGCAGGTGCCGGTGCAGCTGCCGGACGGGCAGAGCGGATTCCACGTCGTGCGGTTCGTCGGCGTGGACGGGCCGCGGTGGTTCCTGCGCGGGGTGATCTCCGGGCAGGGTGCCGTGCAGCCGCAGGCCGCCGGTCTCCTGGAGCAGATCTTCCGGGACACGGTCGTCGTGCGCGGCGAGGGGCCGATGGCTCCCCGCGACCCGATCGTCCTCAAGCTGCCGAACGACGCCCAGATGGTGCCCGAAGGGGTCCAGCAGCAGGACGAGGGCTCCCGGTTCTCCGGGGGCATGGGGCAGTTGCAGCGCGGACCGGAGATCACCGAGGTGCGCTGAGGCTTTTCCGCGAGATCGCAAAAGGGCCGGGTCCCCTGGAACCCGGCCCTTTTCGTATCCGGTTCTCGTGGGGCCGGAAAAAAATCTCGCGGAGCGTGAACCGATCGGCCCGGAACTTTCGATGAAGGGGCAAGAAGGGCCTGACCGACCCGGCCGGACCGGCGGGAGAGGCGGTGGGGTGTCAGGGTTTTGTCAAAGGTGGGGTGGTGGCGGAGGGAGTGTCTGATTTGTCTGATGAAAGGGTCGTAGCGTCTTCGCTGCACACGTGGCGGTCGGCGGAAGACAATGAGGGTATGGCGCGCGGAAAGCTTCGGATCTATCTCGGTGCGGCGCCGGGCGTCGGGAAGACGTACGCGATGCTGTCGGAGGCGCACCGCAGGGTCGAGCGCGGTACGGACTGCGTCGTGGCGTTCGTGGAGCACCACGGCCGGCCGCGCACCGAGGTGATGCTGCACGGCCTGGAGGAGATCGCGCGCCGGGAGATCGACTACCGGGGCGGCGTCTTCACCGAGATGGACGTGGACGCGGTACTGCGCAGGGCCCCCGCGGTCGCCCTGGTGGACGAACTGGCGCACACGAACGTGCCGGGCTCGCGCAACGCCAAGCGGTGGCAGGACGTCGAGGAACTCCTCGCCGCCGGGATCGACGTCGTGTCGACGGTGAACATCCAGCACCTGGAGTCGCTCGGCGACGTCGTCGAGTCGATCACCGGGGTCCGGCAGCGCGAGACCGTGCCGGACGAGGTGGTGCGGCGGGCCGACCAGGTCGAACTGGTCGACATGTCGCCGCAGGCCCTGCGCCGCCGCATGGCCCACGGCAACATCTACAAACCGGACAAGGTCGACGCGGCGCTGTCCAACTACTTCCGGCCAGGGAACCTCACCGCGCTGCGCGAACTGGCGCTGCTGTGGGTGGCCGACCGGGTCGACGAGTACCTGAACCAGTACCGCAGCGAACACCGGGTCTCGGCGATCTGGGGCTCCCGCGAGCGGATCGTCGTCGGGCTGACCGGCGGCCCCGAGGGGCGCACGCTGATCAGGCGGGCCGCGCGGCTTGCGGAGAAGGGCGCGGGCGGCGAGGTCCTCGCCGTGTACATCTCCCGCAGCGACGGGCTCACCTCGGCCTCGCCGAAGGAACTCGCCGTGCAGCGGACGCTCGTCGAGGACCTCGGCGGCACCTTCCACCACGTCGTCGGGGACGACATCCCCGCCGCCCTCCTCGACTTCGCGCGGGGCGCGAACGCGACGCAGATCGTGCTCGGATCCTCGCGGCGCAAGGCGTGGCAGTACATGTTCGGGCCCGGCGTCGGGGCGACGGTCGCCCGGGAGTCGGGGCCCGACCTGGACGTCCACATCGTCACCCACGAGGAGGCCGCCAAGGGGCGCGGACTGCCCGTCGCCCGGGGCGCCCGGCTCGGGCGGGCCCGCATCCTGTGGGGCTGGCTGGTCGGCGTCGGCGGGCCGGTGGGGCTCGCGCTGCTGCTGAACACCGTCCACCTCGGGCTCGCCAACGACATGCTGCTGTTCCTGGCGCTGACCGTCGCCGCCGCACTGCTCGGCGGGCTGCTGCCGGCACTGGCCTCGGCGGCGCTGGGCTCGCTGCTGCTGAACTACTTCTACACACCCCCGCTGCACCGGTTCACGATCGCCGACCCCAAGAACATCGTCGCCATCGTGATCTTCGTCGGGGTGGCGATATCGGTCGCCTCCGTCGTCGACCTCGCCGCGCGGCGCACGCACCAGGCGGCCCGGCTGCGGGCCGAGTCGGAGATCCTGTCGTTCCTCGCGGGGAACGTGCTGCGCGGGGAGACCAGCCTGGAGGCGCTCCTGGAGCGGGTGCGGGAGACCTTCGGGATGGAGTCGGCGGCACTGCTCGAACGGGAGGCCGACGTCGCGCCGTGGACCTGCGCCGGGCGCTCCGGGCCCGGGCGGGCGGTGGAGCGGCCCGAGGACGCCGACGTGGACGTGCCCGTCGGGGACCACATGGCGCTCGCGCTGACCGGGCGGGTGCTGCCGGCCGAGGACCGGCGGGTGCTCGCCGCGTTCGGGGCGCAGGCCGCCGTCGTGCTCGACCGGCGCCGGCTCCAGGAGGAGGCCGACCAGGCGCGGGCCCTCGCCGAGGGCAACCGGATCCGGACGGCGCTGCTCGCCGCCGTCAGCCATGACCTGCGCACCCCGCTCGCCGGGATCAAGGCGGCGGTGTCGAGTCTGCGGTCGGACGACGTCGCCTGGTCCGAGGAGGATCAGGCGGAGCTGCTGGCGGGGATCGAGGAGGGCGCGGACCGGCTCGACCACCTCGTCGGGAACCTGCTGGACATGTCGCGGCTCCAGACCGGGACGGTCACGCCGATCGTGCGGGAGATCGACCTCGACGAGGTCGTGCCGATGGCGCTCGGCGGGGTGCCCGAGGACAGCGTCGAGCTGGACATCCCCGAGACGCTGCCCATGGTGTCCGTCGACGCCGGGCTGCTGGAGCGGGCCGTCGCCAACCTCGTGGAGAACGGGGTCAAGTACAGCCCGCCGGGGCAGACCGTGCTGGTCGCCGCGAGCGCGCTGTCCGAGCGGGTCGAGGTGCGCGTCGTCGACCGGGGGCCCGGGGTGCCCGACGAGGCGAAGGAGCGGATCTTCGCACCGTTCCAGCGTTACGGAGACGCCCCGCGAGGCGCCGGGGTGGGGCTCGGGCTCGCCGTGGCGCGGGGGTTCGTGGAGGCCATGGGCGGGACGCTGGCCGCGGAGGACACACCGGGGGGCGGCCTCACGATGGTGCTGACGCTGCGGGCGGCGGGCGGGGTGGGCGATACGAGGATGCAGGCGGCGAGCGGGGTGGGCGATGTGGGGGCGGCGGCGCTGGGTGGGGCTTCGAGCGTGGGTGAGGTGGCGAGGGCTGGGCTGTCCGGCGCGGGCGGCTCGGCGGAGGGGGCGTCCGACGGGGGTGGGGCGTCGGTGTCCGGGGCCGGTGGGGTGTCGGGGGAATCCCGCGCGGGCGCAGCGGTGCCGGGCCGTGCGGCCGGAGCGGGGGGCGTGTCCGCCGAGAGCGCGGCGTCGTCCGGGGCGTCTGTCCTCGGGCGGACGGTGCCGGGCGGGGCCGCTGGTGAGGTGGCGGGCCGGGGGCCCGGTGGAGGCGGGGCGGTGGCCCGAAGGGCCGGTGAGGGGGAGGTGGCGGCCGGTGTGGGTGAGGTGGCTTCCGGTGTTCGCCGGGGCGCACCGGCAGAATCGTCCCGTGTCGACGGGGCCGTGGAAGCAGAGCCGTTGGGAACGTCCGAGAGGCAGGACACATGGTGAGCGCCGCCGGGGGGAATCCCCAGGGACCCACGAGGGTGCTCGTGGTCGACGACGAGCCGCAGATCGTGCGGGCGCTGGTGATCAACCTCAAGGCGCGCAAGTACGAGGTGGACGCGGCGCACGACGGGGCGAGCGCGTTGCAGCTGGCGGCGGCGCGGCATCCCGACGTCGTCGTGCTCGACCTGGGGCTGCCGGACATGGACGGCGTCGAGGTGATCAAGGGGCTGCGGGGGTGGACGCGCGTGCCGATCCTCGTGCTGTCCGCGCGGCACTCCTCCGACGAGAAGGTGCAGGCGCTGGACGCGGGCGCGGACGACTACGTCACCAAGCCGTTCGGGATGGACGAGCTGCTGGCGCGGCTGCGGGCGGCCGTGCGCAGGGCCGAGCCGGTGGGGCCGGGGGAGGGGGAGGTGCTGGTCGAGACCGAGGGGTTCACCGTGGACCTCGCGGCGAAGAAGGTCAACCGGGGCGGGAAGGACGTCCGGCTCACGCCCACCGAGTGGCATCTGCTGGAGGTGCTCGTGCGCAACACCGGGCGGCTGGTCAGCCAGCGGCAGCTGTTGCAGGAGGTGTGGGGGCCGTCGTACGGGACGGAGACGAACTATCTGCGGGTGTACATGGCGCAGCTGCGCCGGAAGCTGGAGGCGGATCCGGCGCATCCTCGGCACTTCATCACCGAGCCGGGGATGGGGTACCGGTTCGAGAAGTGAGGCGGAGAGGTGGGCCGGGGGTCCGGGGGGCGCCCCTCCGGGGGACGCAGTCGAGGAGTGAGGTGCGGGGTGGGGGCTTCTGTGAGGCCGGTACGCTTCTTGTATGAGTGCTGTGCCGCATTCCGAGAAGCCCGTGGGCCGGTTCCGGCGTATGCTCGGCCGGCTCTCCTCCTCGCAGGAGGACCTCGAGTCCGAGGAGCTGCGGGAGGACGCCGAGACCGCCGGGTGTACGCGGATCGAGGACTGCCGGGATCGGCAGATAGTGACCGTTACTGGTACGTTGCGCACGGTCACTCTGCGACCGCGGGCCGGGGTTCCGGCGCTGGAGGCGGAACTGTTCGACGGGTCCGCCGCGTTGGACGTGGTGTGGCTGGGGCGGCGCTCCATCGTCGGCATAGAGCCGGGGCGGCGGCTGATCGCCTCCGGCCGGATCTCGATGAGCAGAGGTCGGCGTGTGCTGTTCAATCCTAAGTACGAACTGAGACCTCTCGGTAGGGAGTAGCCGGTGACGTCGCTCGACAAGCCGACCGGAGAAGAGCAGGCGCGGGATGCTCGGGCGGTGACCGAGGCCGCGTTGTTCGAGGCGTTCGGTGGTGTGCGGGGCATGGTCGAGACGGTCGTGCCCGGGCTGCTGTTCGTCTCGATCTACACGGTCAATCAGGACCTGCACATGTCGGCGATCGCCGCGCTTGCCGTGTCCATCGTGCTGGTCGTGGTGCGGCTGGTGCGGAAGGGGACCGTCAAGCACGCGTTCAGCGGGGTGTTCGGGGTCGCCTTCGGGGTCGTCTTCGCGATGATGACCGGCAACGCCAAGGACTTCTATCTGCCGGGGATGCTGTACACGCTGGGGCTGGCCCTCGCGTACATCGTCACCACGCTGTGCGGGGTTCCGCTCATCGGGCTCATGCTCGGGCCCGTCTTCAAGGAGAACCTGTCCTGGCGGACCCGGAATCCTGGGCGCAAGAAGGCGTACTCCAAGGCCAGTTGGGCCTGGGGGCTCATTCTTCTCGCCAAGTGCGCGATTCTGTTTCCGCTGTACTGGTGGGCCGATACCACTCAGCTCGGGTGGGTGCTCATCGCGTTGAAGATTCCGCCGTTCCTGTTGGCCGTGTGGCTGACGTGGGTGTTTCTTGCCAAGGCTCCGGCTCCTATCGACGTGTTCGCCGAGATGGAGGCGGAGGAGGAGCGGAAGGCTGCGGCTGCTCGGGGCGCCGAATAGTTTTTCGCCCCCGCCGCCCCTACCCTTCCCATCCCGAAGGGGCTTTGCCCCTTCGACCCCGGGTTCGTTTTCGGGTGCGGCGCCGTTGGGGCTTGTCGCGCAGTTCCCCGCGCCCCTGAAAGGGGAGGGTCCCGCCGCGAAGCGGCGGGACCCTCCCCTTTCATCCCTTTACGCTTCCGTCTCTTCCCTCCGCACCGACAGCAGGTCCTCCAGCTGTTCCTCCCTCGCCTGGGCCGCCACGAACAGGAGTTCGTCGCCCGGTTCCAGGGAGTCCTCCGCTGTGGGGGTGAGGACTCGGGTGCCTCGGATGATGGTGACCAGGGACGTGTCCTCGGGCCATTCGACGTCGCCCACCTGGGTGCCGGCCAGGGCCGATTCCTCGGGGAGGGTCAGTTCGACGAGGTTCGCGTCGCCGTGGCTGAAGCGGAGCAGGCGGACCAGGTCGCCGACCGAGACCGCCTCCTCCACCAGCGCCGACATCAGGCGAGGCGTCGAGACCGCCACGTCGACGCCCCAGGACTCGTTGAAGAGCCACTCGTTCTTGGGGTTGTTGACGCGGGCGACGACCCGGGGGACGCCGTACTCCGTCTTCGCCAGGAGGGAGACGACGAGGTTGACCTTGTCGTCGCCGGTCGCGGCGATGACGACGTTGCAGCGCTGGAGGGCCGCCTCGTCCAGGGACGTGATCTCGCAGGCGTCGGCGAGGAGCCACTCCGCCTGGGGGACACGTTCGACGGAGATGGCCGTGGGGGCCTTGTCGACGAGGAGGACCTCGTGGCCGTTCTCCAGGAGCTCGCCCGCGATCGAGCGGCCGACGGCGCCGGCTCCGGCGATGGCGACCCTCATCGGTGACCGCCTTCCTGGGGGCCCTCGGCGAAGACCGCCTCGACCTTCTCGACCTCGTCGGTCCGCATCATCACGTGCACGAGGTCGCCTTCCTGGAGGACCGTCTGCGAGGTCGGGAGGATCGCCTCGCCCAGCCGGGTGAGGAACGCCACACGGACCCCGGTCTCCTCCTGGAGCGTGCTGATCTTGTGGCCGATCCACGACGGCGACGTGTGCACCTCGGCGAGCTGGACGCCCCCGGTGGGATCGCGCCACAGCGGCTCGGCGCCGGACGGCAGGAGCCGGCGCAGCATCTGGTCGGCGGTCCAGCGGACCGTGGCGACCGTCGGGATGCCCAGGCGCTGGTAGACCTCGGCGCGCCGCGGGTCGTAGATCCTGGCCGCGACGTTCTCCACGCCGAACATCTCGCGCGCCACCCGGGCCGCGATGATGTTGGAGTTGTCGCCGCTGGAGACGGCCGCGAAGGCGCCCGCCTCCTCGATGCCGGCCTCGCGCAGGGTGTCCTGGTCGAAGCCGATGCCGGTGACCCGGCGACCGCCGAAGGAGGAACCCAGGCGCCGGAAGGCGGTCGGGTCCTGGTCGATCACCGCGACCGTGTGCCCCTGCCGCTCCAGGGTCTGCGCGAGGGCTGAGCCCACTCGGCCGCAGCCCATGATGACGATGTGCATGGTCTTACACCACGCTCCCCACAGGTCCGCTGACCTGCTTCGCTGTCGTTCTCATGTTCCTCTCTCGGCTCTTCGGGCAAATCTCGGCTCTTCGGCCACAGCATCGCGGCCGGATGGCGACCGCCAGGCAGACATCATGCCCGGGGGAGTGCCGGTCCGGGGACCCGGGGACCGCCGTCGACAGCCCACCTCCAACGTAACGGTTCTCCCCGACAACCTCGCGGGCGGACGACGGAGCGGCTCCTTCCGTGTGGCCGGGCGGTGAAGGTCGTCTCCGGGTGTGGGCGGCCGGGTGTTCGAAGGCTTACGATTCTCTGTTGTGTCCAAACTGACCGACGTGCCCAAACGGATCCTGATCGGGCGCGCTCTGCGCAGTGATCGGCTTGGGGAAACGCTCCTGCCGAAGCGCATCGCCCTCCCTGTCTTCGCCTCCGACCCGCTGTCCTCCGTGGCCTACGCGCCCGGGGAGGTGCTGCTGGTCCTGTCCATCGCGGGCGTGTCGGCGTACCACTTCTCTCCCTGGATCGCCGTCGCGGTGGTCGTCCTGATGTTCACGGTGGTCGCCTCCTACCGGCAGAACGTCCACGCGTACCCGAGCGGCGGCGGCGACTACGAGGTGGCGACCACCAACCTCGGCCCCAAGGCGGGTCTGACCGTCGCGAGCGCGCTGCTCGTCGACTACGTCCTGACCGTCGCCGTGTCCATCGCCTCCGGCATCGAGAACCTCGGCTCCGCGATCCCCTTCGTCGTCGAGCACAAGACGGCGTGCGCGGTCGCGGTGATCGTCCTGCTGACGCTGATGAACCTGCGCGGCGTGAAGGAGTCCGGGAAGCTCTTCGCGATCCCGACGTACGTGTTCGTCGCGGGCGTCTTCATCATGATCGCGTGGGGCGCCTGGCGGGGCCTCGTCCTGGACGACTCGATGCGGGCGCCGACCGCGCAGTACGAGATCAAGGCCGAGCACCAGGGGCTCGCCGGGTTCGCGCTGGTCTTCCTGCTGCTGCGGGCCTTCTCCTCCGGCTGCGCCGCGCTCACCGGCGTCGAGGCGATCTCCAACGGCGTCCCCGCCTTCCGCAAGCCCAAGTCGAGGAACGCGGCCACCACGCTCGCCGCGATGGGGCTGCTGGCGGTGACGATGTTCTGCGGGATCATCGTCCTCGCGCTCGTCACGGACGTACGGATGGCGGAGAACCCGGCGACGGACCTGCTGAAGAACGGGGTCGAGGTCGGGTCCGGGTATGTCCAGAACCCGGTGATCACGCAGGTCGCCGAGGCCGTGTTCGGCAAGGGCAGCTTCCTGTTCGTGGTGCTCGCCGCGGCGACCGCGCTCGTGCTGTTCCTCGCCGCGAACACCGCCTACAACGGGTTCCCGGTGCTCGGGTCGATCCTCGCGCAGGACCGCTACCTGCCGCGCCAGCTGCACACCCGCGGCGACCGGCTCGCCTTCTCCAACGGCATCGTGCTGCTCGCCGGCGCCGCGATCCTCCTCGTGTGGATCTACGGCGCCGACTCGACGCGGCTCATCCAGCTGTACATCGTCGGCGTGTTCGTCTCCTTCACGCTGAGCCAGACCGGCATGGTCCGGCACTGGAACCGGCACCTCGCCACCGAGACCGACCCCGCCAAGCGGCGGCACATGGTCCGCTCGCGGGCCATCAACGCGTTCGGCGCGTTCTTCACCGGGCTCGTCCTCGTCGTCGTCCTCGTCACGAAGTTCACGCACGGCGCGTGGGTCGCGCTGCTCGGGATGGTCATCTTCTTCGCGACGATGACCGCGATCCGCAAGCACTACGACGGGGTCGCGGCGGAGCTCGCGGCGACCGAGGGGCCCAGCGACGACAGCGTCCGGCCCTCCCGCGTCCACTCCGTACTGCTCATCTCCAAGATCCACCGGCCGACGCTGCGCGCGCTGGCCTTCGCCAAGCTGATGCGGTCCGACTCGCTGGAGGCGCTCACCGTCAACGTCGACCCCGTCGAGACGAAGGCGCTGCGCGAGGAGTGGGAACGGCGCGGGATCGACGTACCCCTCAAGGTCCTCGACTCGCCCTACCGGGAGGTCACGCGGCCGGTCATCGAGTACGTCAAGAGCCTGCGGCGGGAGTCGCCGCGCGACGCGGTGTCGGTGATCATCCCCGAGTACGTCGTCGGGCACTGGTACGAGCATCTGCTGCACAACCAGAGCGCCCTGCGGCTCAAGGGACGCCTCCTGTTCACGCCGGGGATCATGGTGACGTCCGTCCCCTACCAGCTCCAGTCCTCCGAGGCGGCCAAGCAGCGCGCCCGGCGCCGCCAGGAGTGGAACGCGCCGGGGGCTGTGCGGCGGGGCCCGGCGGGGGCACCCGAGCGCGAACGGGCCCGGGAGAGCGAGTAGGAGCGCGGTACGGGGGTTCGGCGGCGGGCGTCGCTCTGCGGGGGCCGTGCGGGGGTTCGGCGGCCGGTGTCAGGGCGGGCCCGCGCGGGGTTTTGGCGGCGGTCGTCGGGGGCGTGCGCAGGGCCTAGACTGGACGGCTGTCGTCGTACGGCGGTCCTGAGGCTGCCGCCTCCGCCGCGCACCCCCCGTCGCCTTTCCGATCTGGAGTCACCCCGCCATGCAGGCAGAACCGAAGAAACAGCAGGCGGGGAAGGCTCGCGAGGGGCGAGGCGGGGAGGAGTCCCGCGCCGGGTCCCGCGCCGGGTCTCTCGTCGGACGGGAGTACGAGGTCGAGGTCGGGGCCGTCGCCCACGGCGGGCACTGCATCGCGCGGACCGACGAGGGGCAGGTGCTGTTCGTGCGGCACGCCCTGCCCGGGGAGCGGGTGCTCGCGCGGGTCACCGAGGGCGAGGAGGGGGCGCGGTTCCTGCGGGCCGACGCCGTCGAGGTGCTCACCGCGTCCAAGGACCGCGTCGAGGCGCCGTGCCCCTTCGCCGGGCCCGGCAGGTGCGGCGGCTGCGACTGGCAGCACGCCAAGCCCGGGGCCCAGCGGCGGATGAAGGGCGAGGTCCTCGCCGAGCAGCTCCTGCGGCTCGCCGGGCTCACCCCCGAGGAGGCCGGCTGGGACGGCACCGTCATGCCCGCCGAGGGCGACAAGCTGCCCGCCGGTGAGGTGCCGCAGTGGCGTACGCGGGTGCAGTACGCCGTCGACGCGGACGGCAACGCGGGGCTTCGCCGGCACCGCTCGCACGAGGTCGAGGTCATCGACCACTGCATGATCGCGGCGCCGGGTGTCTCCGAACTCGGCATCGAGAAGCGGGACTGGATCGGGATGGACTCCGTCGAGGCGATCGCCGCGACCGGGTCCCAGGACCGGCAGGTCATCCTCACGCCCCGGCCCGGCGCCCGCCTTCCCCTCGTCGAGCTCGACAAACCCGTCTCCGTCATGCGCGTCGAGGAGAAGGACGGCGGCGTCCACCGCGTCCACGGCCGGCCCTTCGTCCGCGAGCGCGCCGACGGGCGTACGCACCGGGTCGGCAGCGGCGGTTTCTGGCAGGTCCACCCCAAGGCGGCCGACACCCTGGTCCTCGCCGTCATGCAGGGCCTCCTGCCCCGCAAGGGCGAGATGGCCCTCGACCTCTACTGCGGCGTCGGCCTCTTCGCCGGCGCCCTCGCCGACCGCCTCGGCGAGAAGGGCGCCGTCCTCGGCATCGAGTCCGGCAAGCGCGCCGTCGAGGACGCGCGGCACAACCTCGCCGAGTTCCCGCGCGTCCGCATCGAGCAGGGCAAGGTGGACGCCGTCCTGCCCCGCACCGGCATCACCGAGGTCGACCTGATCGTCCTCGACCCGCCTCGCGCGGGGGCCGGCCGGTCCACCGTCCAGCACCTCGCGTCCCTCGGCGCCCGGCGGATCGCGTACGTGGCGTGCGATCCGGCCGCGCTCGCCCGGGATCTGGGGTACTTCCGGGACGGGGGGTACCGGGTGCGGACGCTTCGGGCGTTCGATCTGTTTCCGATGACGCATCACCTGGAGTGCGTGGCGATCCTTGAGCCTGCTGCCAAGGGGGCCTGACCTGCTGGTTCGCCATCCCGGGTGTTTCCCTCGACCTGTTTCCCTCCGCACAACACATCAGGCAGGGAGCCATCCGCTTTGAGCCTCTGAACTGCGGTTTCAGGCACGGACGATGTGCCGCGGTGGCGTGCTCCCGACGCTGCTCTTGGCACGATTGACGCTCAGGTGACGCTCGTGATGAGACTTCGTCATGGCTTCCGCGAGTGGTGCTGATTCCCAGCGGCCAGTCTGACGTACTGGTCGTGTTGCGCGTGCGCAGCAACTGGGAGTGGCGCGCCGAGCGCTGCTCCCGGCCTGAGGGATCAGTGTGAGTGTGAAGGCCCACCTTTTCGGCGATGGCAATACTGTCGCGTCCCGAGAGTACTTTTGTGACGGCGCGTCGCACGGCTAAGTCGGCTAATGCGATTCCTTCCTGACCAACACCAGCATCTGATTTCCCAGCAGTCACCGAACGCGCCGTTCGTGCCTCGCGCGCGCCCCCCGTGCGCACTGAGCCGACCCCTTCGCCTCCAACAAGCTGTGTCTGTGGTGATCCACCGCTCGCGTCCACGGCTTGAAGGGGGACAAGATGCCGGAGGAGTGGATACGGGCTCTTGTGGCGGACTTTGGATCCGAGTGCAGGGAGCGGCTGCGGGTCAGCGACACGGAGGCGTCCATCAGCTTGCCGGTGGCGAAGCTGGTGGAGGCTTTCGGGGCACGCCGGAAGTTGAGTCCTCGCCTTCATCCCGAGTACCCCTTGCCTGAGGCCCGGGTGCGTCCTGACTACGCCGTGGAGACCTCGGGGCGCATCACTGGCTTCCTGGAGCTGAAGGCACCGGGGCACGACGTCACGCCCGACGGCTTCACGAAGCGTGACCGGGAGCAGTGGGAGCTGATGCGCCGGCTGCCCAACGTGCTGTACAGCAACGGTCACACCTGGTGCCTGTACCGAGGAGGTTCGCGGCCTCACCGCACGGTTCGGCTCGAAGGTGATCTGTACCGGTCCGGTAGCCGGTTGCGTACCGGCGATGCCGACGGAGCGGCGTTTCGGGATCTGCTGCGGGAATTTCTCGGGTGGCAGCCCCAACGCATCACCACCGTCAGCCAGTTGGTGTCGTCCATCGCTCCGCTGTGCCAGTACCTGCGAGAGGAGGTGCTGGAGCAACTCGCCCTGGAACGCAGAACACCGGATGGTCCTCGCAGTCGACGGCGTGCCCCCAAGCCGTTCACCGCGCTGGCGCACCACTGGAGCAAGGTGTTGTTCCCCTCCACCGACGGACAAGACCCCGACCACCTCTTCGCCGACCGTTACACCCAGACGATCGCCTTTGCCATGTTGCTGGCCCGGATCGAGAACGTACCGCTCACCGGCCGTAACTTCGCTGACGTCGCACGTGAGTTGAAGGCCGAGAACACGGTCATGGGCCGAGCCATGCAGCTGCTGACGGAAACGGTGGACGCCGAGTTCGCCCGCCGCATCGACACGCTCGTGCAGGTCATCGACGCTGTCGACTGGGAGGTGATCCAGGCCCGCACGCCCGACGCCCACGTTCATCTCTACGAGGACTTCCTCCAGGAGTACGACCGCGGGCTGCGTCGACGCTCTGGTACGTACTACACCCCGCCCCGTCTCGTGAAGGAGATGGTCCGCTTCACCGACGCCGTCCTGCGCACCCGCCTCGGCTGCGTCGAGGGCTTCGCGGACAGGCAGGTGACGATCGTCGACCCTGCCATGGGCACGGGCACATTCCTCAGCGAGATCATCGACAGGGTCGCCGAAGAACGCTCCCGTCGCGGGGAAGGCTTCCGCGGCGAAGCGGTGGAACAGCTGGCGGGTCGGCTGATCGGCTTCGAGCGTCAGATGGCCGCCTACGCCGTCGCCCAGATGAGGATCACCCAGACCCTCCGCAGGCAGGACACAGACACCCAACTCGGCGATCTGCGACTCCATCTCGCCGACACCCTCGCAGATCCCTACGAGAGGGCCACGCTCTTCACGTTCCTGCCCGACGGCGATCCTCTGGTCGAGAACACCCGCAAGGCGGACTGGATCAAGCGCGAGCAGAAGGTCACCGTCATGATCAGCAACCCGCCGGACCGGGAGAGAGCCGAGGGGGAGGGCGGCTGGGTGGAGAAAGGCCGCGAGGGGGATGACAAAGCGCCTCTGCTCGATGCCTTCCGCCTCGGCGGCAGAAACGGAGTGCACGAGAACAAGCTCAAGAACCTGTACGTCTACTTCTGGCGCTGGGCCACCTTCAAGGTATTCGAACAGCACCGTTCCGAATCGGACCGCGGAATTGTCGCCTTCATCAGTACCGCCGGCTTCCTCAGCGGGCCTGGTTTCCGAGGGATGAGGAAGTATCTGCGTGAGACTTGTTCCGAGGGCTGGATCATCGACCTCAGCCCGGAGGGTATCCAGCCACCGTTGCGGACACGCCTCTTCGAAGGCGTTCAGCAGCAACTGACGATCGCCGTGTTCGTCCGCAGCAGGGCCGACACCGAGCCTGCCCACATCAGGTATGTCGCCCTGGACGGAAGCACTCGTGAGGAGAAGTATGCGCAGCTTGAGGCTCTCGGGCCGGACAGTGACCAGTGGCGCCCCGTGCGCCAGGACGCCCACGCCCCGTTCACTCCCGCGGCCCTCGGAGCATGGGACACGTATCCCGCATTGGATGATCTGCTGCCATGGACAGTGCCCGGCATCTTGCCCAAGCGGACGTGGGTCTACGCCTCGGACCCCGACACGCTGCGTTCCCGGTGGCGGAGGTTGACCGCCGAGACGGACCTGGCCGAGAAGCGTGCCTTGTTCAGGGAGACCAAGGGCGGCCGCACCGTCGACCGGCCGGTCAAGCCGCTCCCGGGCTCCGCACAGCGAAGGCGGTCGATGCTGGAGGCAGGTCCCGAGTGTCCGGAACCGGTACCTGTGGCCTTCCGCCCTTTCGATCGGCAGTGGATCATCCCGGACAATAGGGTCCTCGACAGATGCTCGCCGGAGCTGTGGGAGAACCGGGCCGAGGGCCAGATACACATGGTGGAGCTGCACTCCGAACGGTTCGGTGACGGCCCGGCCACTCTGTTCACCGCGCTGATGCCGGACATGCATCACTTCGCCGGCTGGGGTGGTGGCAGGGTGCTCCCCTTCCTACAGAAGGATGGCACCCCCAATGTGACCCCCGGCCTTCTCCAGCACCTTAGTAATTCCTTCGGTGGTCTGGCTGTCGCCGCCGAGGACTTGCTCGCTTACATCGCCGCGATCACGGCTCACCCCGGTTTCCGGTCCCGCTTCGACGACGAACTCACGACCAACGGCGTCCGCGTACCCCTCACCGGTGATGCCACGCTGTGGTCGGAGGCTCTGCATATCGGGCGGAAGGTGATCTGGGCGTCCACCTTCGGAGAGAGACTCATGGACCCGGTGGCGGGGAGGCCCGGAGGGCCTCAGGAGGTCTGGACGACTGCACGGCCAGCGATCACGTACCGGAGACAGGTCGGCAGGGACGAACTGCCAGAGAGCTTCATCTACGATCCCGACCGCCTCGAACTCCACTTCGGCCAAGGCGTTTTCGGGCCGGTAACTAAAGAGATGCGGGATTACCATGTCAGCGGACAGAACGTTCTCGACGGCTGGCTGAAACGCAGGACGGGACCGCCGTCTCGCAGAGCCGTCAGCGAGCTGGACCGTATCCGGCCCGAGGGGTGGTTACCTGCCTGGAGTGAGGAACTCCAGTACATGCTGGCCGTCCTGTGGCATCTGGTCGAGCTGCAGTCGGTTCAGAATGAGCTGCTCGACGGTGTTCTCATGGCACCGCTGGTCAGCGTCGCCGAGTTGCAGCGTCGGAACGTCCTGCCCGTTCCGGACACCGCCCGTCGTTCTGCTCCCGCACCGCTACAGACTGACACCATCCCCGGGACCGAGGGAATCGACGCGCGCGAGCCGCACGCCGTAAGGCCACTCACCGCGGAGAGGGGCTCTCCCTCCACCGCTCCGATGACGCGGTCACGAAGGCGCCGGGAAGCCAGCGCTACGCAGGAAGCCCGCAGGAAGCGACAAGATCCGTAGAGCTGCCGCCTGACCCGATGTCACGGGTGGGCCGCCGGGGGAAGCCGTCCGGGAGTGGGCCTGTCCTGAAAACATCTCGTGTACATCTCTTGGCGCTTGCCCTGATCGCCTTTAGATGCAATCTCATCCGGCCGCGATCAGCCGATGGTTGGATCATCGGTCTCTCCGAGGAGGCGGGCCGCAAGGTCGTCGGCCCACTCCACGGCCCAAGTGCGCAAGGCTGTGATGGTGGCGTCATCGAGTCCATACGCGGCGAATGCTTCGTCGTCGGTCCACTCGGCGCCTGTGAGGTTCGCCTGGAGGTCTTCGCGCTCGAAGCGGCCACGCGCGTGACGTCGGCCGAACTCTTCGAGCTCGGTATTGGTCCATCGCCGGGAGGCTGCGAACACGTCGATCAGGTCGCGGGGCGCTCCGCGGTCGGCGAGGGCGCGGACCTTGGTCCCGATCACGTCCTCCTCCGCGAGGACGGGCCCGTACGGGCTCTGGGTGACCGGTCGCCAGAAGATCTCCTTGAGGATGTCGACCTCGCACTCCTGGCCGGTGACCGGGTCGGTCACGGTGAATCGGGCGGACAGAGGGGCGGTCTCCAGCGCGTGCACCTTCCAGCCGCGGGCTTCCAGGCCGGTGCGGAGCGTGGCGGCGATGTCGGCCATGGGCGCCGGGTTCTCGGTGGCGACGTCGAGGTCCTGGCTGGGGCGGTTCACGAGGCGGTGCGCCCGCACGGCGTACCCGCCGGTGAGGACCAGGGGATAGGGAGAGCCGAGGGCGATAACATCTGCGAGGAGCCGCGTGTGCAGCTCCGGCATGTCCGTCACGCGGCTGCGCGGGTGCGTGAGGCGAGCTCGGGGAAGGCGTCCTCCCACACGGTGCGCACGGTGCGACCGGCGAGGGCGCGCAGAACGGGCCACATCTGCAGGAGCAGATCCTGGTTGAGGTAGTGGGGCAGATCGTCGCGCAGGCCCTCGTGTAGGACAGTGCGGTACAGGCCCATGCGCTGGCGAGGCTTGCCCAGGTCGTATGAGGTCATCCCAGACCAGGCCATGTGCAGCGGTAGCTCCACGACCCCATGGGTCGGGCCGCGCAACTCGTCCAGTGACTCCGGCAGACGCCGCCGGAACTTCTCCCGGTACAGCGCCAGGTCCTCGGCGACCGCACCCGAGAGGTCGCTCGGCGTGGGTGCGGGGTGCTGTGGGCTGGAGGGCATGACTCCATTATGGCGATCGGAGAAGTAGTGCGGGGCATGATGTGCGAGCTGGTGTCCGGAGTGAGCCGCGGCGGATCCTGCCGGTGAGCTGATTGCGCAGTCTCTTCTGTCTTGAACAGCAGGGACGGGCTGTCGGCGTGACGCTCGTTTGACGCTCTGGACGCCCGCATGCATGGCAATGAGGCGAGAAGGGGCCTCTGACCTGGAGTTTTCCGTGAATCGCTCAGCCCGACATCTTTCCGATGACGCATCACCTGGAGTGCGTGGCGATCCTGGAGCCGGCGGGCAAGGGCAACTGACGTGCGGAGTGGGCCGCGCTCCGACGTCTGCTCAGTGCAGTACGCCAGCGCATCAAGTCGCTGGCGCGCCTTCCTGGAAGAGGATTCACCCGGTCGTGAAAGAGCCGGCCGCCGATGGGGTGCCGCCGGTGCGATCGGCCGGTGCCCTTACCGCACGGCGAGCACCATCGAGGCCCTGCGCTGCGGCGTGTCCACGTGGTGGAAACCTGATGCTGACCGCTTCTGCGGACCAGTTGCCCTCGGACGTCAGGAGTTTGCCGCTGTGCCACCCACTCTGTATCGAGACGCGAGTTACACGCTCCGGCTCCTGATCGAGAACATCGAGGGCGGCCGTATCGGACTCCCCGACATTCAACGCGGGGTTACCCGACCGGCACCCTGATGTTCTGGGGGACCGGCGCTGAGGTGGGTACGCGGCAGTTCGGGACGGAAGCCGGTGCTCGAACACCTCAACTGCTGGTCGTCGACGGACAGCAGCGGCTCACCGTGCGGCCGTACCGGCGTCGTCGTCACCAACGGTCCCGGCGCCGGGGCGGAGAAGCTGCGCCGTGCTGTCCAGGAGGGGGTTCCCCGTGTGGACGAGCCGAGCTGTCTGCGGCTGCTGGAGGACGTGCGGCCCTGGCCGAGGGGGTGTGGCCCGGCCGCGGTCGGTGAAGCCGCGGGCCGAGCTCGCGCCGAGCGTCCCGGTGCCGCGCACCCCCGCTGGTCTGCCGCTCGCCGGTCGCAGGGGCCTGGTCCTGGGCGGCTCCCACGAGACAGCCGCCGAAGCCCGCGCCCGCGCCGTCGGGGCGCGGAGGTGGCGGTCGGCGGCGTGGTCGTCGGTGCCACCGTGCCGGAACAGGGCGTCGGGCTGGTCCATGCCGCGGTCGTCGGTACGGGCCTGCCCGGGGACATGGCCCATGTACTGGTCCGAGGTGCCGTCATCGACCTCCCCGGCACCGGTACGCCCGGGACCGGGTCCGCTGCCTGGAGCCGGCAGGCCGTCCGTGACGTGGACGTCGTCACCGCCGACCTGGAGCGGCGGCTGCCGCTGGAGATCCAGCGGATCATGGTCCTCGCCGGGATCTGCCGGCGTGGGGAGGGGGCGGCTGCGGGCCGTCGGGTAAGGGGTACGGCCATGGGGCGGCCGACCTCGCACGTGGGTACTGCGTCGATGTCGCCGGGTGAGGGATGGGTGTGGCGGGGCCTCGGGGGTCAGACGCCGAGGCGGCGGCCCAGGGGGGCGCGGGTGAGGATCAGGGTGAGGCCGACGGCCAGGGTGATCAGGCCCAGGGTCAGGAAGTAGGCCGGGGACGGGGTCTCGTCGCCGGAGGCCTTGAGGGCGTTGCCGCCGAGGCCGCCGCCCAGGGCGCCGGCCAGCCAGAAGAGGCCGACCATCTGGCTCACGAAGGTCGCGGGGGCGATGGCTGTCGTGGCGCTCATGCCGACCGGGGCGAAGGCGACCTCGCCGGCTGCCAGGAGGAGGAAGGCCGTGATCAGCCACCACGGGGAGACCGGGCCCGACGCCGACTGCCAGGCGGCCAGGGACATCACCGCGTACGACAGGGCCGTGCAGATCATGCCGATGCCGAATTTGACGGCCGTGTTCAGGCGGTCGCCCGCGTGTTTCCAGAGGGCGGCGAACAGGGGGGCCGTCAGGAGGACGAAGAGGGGGGTCGCCGACTGGAACCAGCTCGTGGGGATCGTGAAGCCGCCGACCGTGCGGTCCGTGGACTCCTTGGCGAAGAGGGAGAAGACCGAGCCGCCCTGGAGGAACATCGCCCAGAAGAGGGCGGAGGCGAGGAAGAGCCAGATGTAGGTCTTCACGCGGATGCGTTCGGCGGGGGTCAGCAGGGGGTTGCGCAGGAGGCGCCAGAAGAAGACGGCCGGGACCACGACCGTCAGCAGGCCGATCAGGGCCATGACATGGACGATGCGGAAGGTGCCGAGCGCCGCGTCCGTGCCGTACAGGACGGTCACCGCGGCCAGGCAGGCCAGTGTGCGGCGCAGGACGCGGGTGCGCTGGGCCGGGGTCGCCGCGCGGGACGGGGCGGCGCCCGTGTCGCCGAAGTGCCGGGTGCCCCGGACGTACTGGAGGAGGCCCAGGGCCATGCCGACGGCCGCCAGGCCGAAGCCCAGGTGCCAGTCGACGGTCTCGCCCACCGCGCCGACCAGGACCGGGGCGGCGAGGGCGCTGACCTGGACGCTCATGTAGAAGACCGCGAACCCGGCGTCGCGGGCCGCGCGGTCGCCGGGGGCGTAGAACGCGCTCAGCAGGTTCGCCATGTTCGGCTTCAGGAGGCCGGTGCCCGCGGCGATCAGGAGGAGGCCGGGGTAGAAGAGGACATGGCCCGGTACCGCCATCGACACGTGGCCGCAGGCGATCAGGACACCGCCGTACAGGACCGCCCTCGACGCGCCGAACAGGCGGTCGCCCAGCCAGCCGCCCGGGACCGAGCACAGGAACACGGACGCCATGTACAGGCCGAACAGCAGGGCCGCGTCGCTGTCCGAGAGGCCCAGGCCGCCGGCCGCGGTCTCCTCCGTCGCGTACAGGACGAGGATCGCCGTCATGCCGTAGAAACTGAACCGCTCCCAGATGTCCGTGCCGAACAGCGTCGTGAACCAGCGGGGCCAGCCGAGCGGGCCCGGTCTGCCGGTCGGTCGCTGGAGGGCGGTCGGTTTCGCCGGGGCGGTCATGGCTCCTCCAAGGAGACGGGGAGGAGAGGCTGACGCCGAGGGGTCCAAGGGCGGTGGAGGACGGCTCGAAGGGTGCGCTTCGAGCGGGTGTCGAGGCGCGGTGCCCAGACTTGGCGCCCCCGATCAGGAGGTGGCCCCGATGCCGGATTCCCTTCCCTTCCGCGTGATGCTCCGCATGGAGACCGTGCCAGGACTCGGCGCCGAGTTCGAGAAGGTCTGGGAGGAGGTGGGCGCCGGGATCGCCCGGTGGCCGGGCAACCTGGCGCAGTCGCTGGCGCGGTCCGTGGACGAGGAGGACGTGTACTACGTCGTCACCGACTGGGCGGACGCGGCGAGCTTCCACCGGTTCGAGCACAGCGCGGAACACGTCGACAACCGCCGCCGCCTCCAGCCGTACCGGCGGGGCGGGGAGATGCGGCTCACCCAGACGGTGTGCGCGCTGCGGGGGAGCGGGGCGTAGGGCGTCCGCCGGGTACGGCGGTGAGGTGCGCGGCCCTCACCGGCCGGCACCCGGCGCCCGCGCTGACGCCGGGGTGGGCGCCGGGGGCGCAGTCCAGCGGGGGGTGGTTGTGTGGGTGTGGGACAGGGCGAGTTCGCACCGGCCGGTACCCGGCGCCCTCGCCGATGCCGGGGTGGGCGCCGGGGTCGCAGTTCAGCGGGGGATGGCCGCGTGGGCCTGGGACAGGGCGAGGCCGAGGGCGCGGCGTTCCCGGAGGGCGAAGCTGGGCGGGGGAGCCGGGTGGGGGCCGACCGCGACGTGGTGGCACGTGACGGGCCCGGGCCGGTGGACAGCGCGCGGCGGCGTTCCGCGCCTCGCGGTTCGGGTACGTGGCGGATGCCGGTGGGACCGCTCCGGACCGGCGAACGGCGGCGGGCCCCCGGCCGCTTGCCGGGGTGGGACCCAGCTCATGAGACGCCCGGCACCACGCTGATGGCATGGCGCTGATGGATTCGGTCCGGAGCCGTCCGGCGTGGGGCTGATGCACTCGGCACCGGCGAACGGCGGCGGGCCCCCGGCCGCTTGCCGCGGTGGGACCCAGCTCATGAGACGCCCGGCACCACGCTGATGGCATGGCGCTGATGGATTCGGTCCGGAGCCGTCCGGCGTGGGGTTGATGGACTCGGCACCGGCGAATGGTGGCGGGCCGCCGGCCGCGTGCCGCGGTGGGGGCTCGCTCATGAGCCGTCCGGCGCGACGCTGATGGCGTGGGGTTGATGGATTCGGCTCCGAGCCGTCCGCCCTCCGGCCCGCCGTGACCTCGGCGTACCCGGCGTACCCGGCGTGCCCGGCGGAAGCCTCGGGGCTCCGCCGGGCGTTGGTGGTGTACGTGGCTAGTGCTGCTCCACCCGTACCTCCGGCAGCACCTTCGCCACCGGGCTCGGCAGCCACCAGGCGCGCTCCCCGAGGAGGCGCATCGCGGCCGGGACGATCAGGCAGCGGATGATGACCGCGTCGATGAGGATCGCGACCGCGAGGCCGAAGCCGAACTGGCGGAGCATGCGGTCGGGGCTGAGCATGAAGCCGCCGAAGACGACGATCATGACGGCGCCGGCGGCGGTGACGACGGCGCCGGTGTGGGCGAGGCCCTCGCGAACGGCGCGGGCCGCGTCCCCGGTGCGGAGCCACTCCTCGCGCATGCGGGAGACGAGGAAGATCTCGTAGTCCATGGAGAGGCCGAAGACGATCGCGAAGATCATCGTCGGGATGAACGCCTCGATCGGTCCGGGCTCCGCGCCGAACCAGCCGTGCTGGAAGACGAGCGAGACCGCGCCGAGCGCGGCGCCGACGCTGAGGAGGTTGAGGACGGCCGCCTTGAGGGGGATCAGGACGGAGCGGAAGACCATCATCAGCAGCAGCACCGACAGGCCGATGACGATCGTCACGAACAGCGGCAGCTTGCCCCCGATGGTGTCGGAGAAGTCGATGACGGCCCCGGTCGCGCCGCCCACCAGGTACTCGGCCTTGGTCTGCGCGCTCACCTTAGGCAGCACGTCGTCCCGCAGATGGTGGACGAGTGCCGTGGTCGCCTCGTCCTGCGGGGACGTCTTCGGGACGGCCAGCAGCATCGCGGCCTTCCCGTCGCCGGTCGGGATGGGCCCGTTGACCAGCGCGATCCCGGGCGTCTCGCGCAGCGTCCCGGCGGCGGCCCCGGCGGCCCGCACCGCGTCGTCCCCCTCGGTGACGATGACGAGCGGCCCGTTGAACCCGGGCCCGAACCCCTTGGCGAGGAGGTCGTAGGCGACCCGGCTGGTCGTGCCGTCGGGGTCGTTCCCGGCGTCGGCGAGCCCGAGCCGCAGATCCGTGGCGGGCGCGGCGAGGGCGCCCAGCGCGACGACGGGCAGCAGCAGAGCGGCCCAGGGCCGCCGCTGGACGGCCTGCCCCCAGGCCCGCCACCGCGCGCCCTCCTCGGCCTTGCCCTTCTCCATTCTCTTGCGGTGCCGCGCGGTGAACTGCCGGGCGAACCGCTTCCCGAAGATCGCGAGCAGCGACGGCAGCAGGGTCAGCGAGGCCAGCATGGTGAGCAGCACGGTCAGCGCGACGGCGAGGGCCATCCCGCGCAGCGACCCGAGGCCGAGCGCGACGAGCCCGAGCAGCGCGATGATGACGGTGCACCCCGCGAACAGCACGGTCCGCCCGGCTCCTTCGAGGGCGCGGCGCTCGGCCTCGTCGGGCGCGACGTCCTTGACCAGCTCGGCCCGGTAGCGCGCGAAGATCAGCAGCGCGTAGTCGATCCCCACGCCCAGACCGACCAGGGACATGACATACGGCGAGTAGCTGGCGATCGTGAACTCGTGCGAGGCCAGCACGATGACGCCCAGCGTCGCGCCGACCGCGAACACGGCCGTGATGACGGGCAGGCTCGCGGCGATCACCGTGCCGAACATGAACAGCAGGATCAGCAGCGCGGCGAAGATCCCCGCGCCCTCGGCCCCGCTGCCCTGGTTCTGCCCCAGCTTGCGCGCGGCCTCGCCGCCCAGCTCGACCTGGAGGCCGTCCTTCTTCTCGATCTCCCGCGCGGTGTCGAGGATCTTCTTGCTCTGCGCGACGGGTACGTCCTCGGCGGGCCGGTCCAGCTCGACGGTGGCGTAGCCGATCGTCCCGTCGGCCGACACCGCGGACTTGTCCTCGTACGGACTGGTGACCCCGACGACGCCCGGCAGCCCGGAGACCTGCTTCAGCATCCCCGCGACCGCGCTCTCGGTGCCGGAGTTGCGCACGCCGTCCTTGTCGTGCAGGACGATGCTGACGGTGTTCCAGGCGTTGCCCGCGCCGTGGTCCTTGAGGATCTCCAGCGCGTTCTGGGTCTCGGTGCCGGGCAGCGAGTAGTCGTCCCGGTAGCGGTCGCCCGCCTGCGAGGCGCCGGCCCAGACGCCGACGAGCACGACGAGCCACAGGACCAGCGCGGTCCACCGGTGCCGGTTGGCGAAGACCGCGATCCGGGAGAAGACACCGGGCTCGGGTGGGCGAGTAGACATGGTGGTCGTGATTCCCCTTGTGGAAGAGATGGGGAGACATCCACCCACACACCGCTAGTGTCCGAGTACAGTCACGCTGGACTCACCACGGCATCGTGCCCCCGGCGCGCAGGAACACCCCCGAAGGGCCGCCCTCGGGGAGCGCCGCGGCGTCCGCGACGGTGACCGCGGCCTCCTCGGCCGTCCGTTCCGCGTCGGGCCGCATCCGGGTCCTGACCAGCCCCGGGTTCACCGAGTTGACCAGGACGCCCGTCCCCTCCGTCTCCTTGGCCAGCATCACGGTCAGCGCGTTCAGCGCCGCCTTGGACGCGGAGTACGCCGGGCACTGCGCCGCCGGCCCGTACGCGAAGGAGGCCGCGCCGCTGGACACGTTGACGACCCTTCCCCACCCGCGCCCGACCATGCCCGGCACCAGCGCCCGCACCATCCGCCAGGCGCCCAGCAGGTTGACGTCCAGGGTGTGCCGTACGGCGTCGAGGCCGATGGCCGAGGGGGTCTCGCCCCAGTCCAGTTGCACGCCCGCGTTGTTGACGAGGATGTCGACGGCGCCCGCGTGGCCGGCCGCGCGGTCCACGGACGCCTGGTCGGTGACGTCGAGGACGAGGGGGACGGCGTACGGGCCCAGCCGCTCGGCGGCCTCGGTCGCGGCGTCCTTGTCGCGGGCGGCGAGCAGGACCCGGTGGCCGCGGGAGTACAGTTCGGCGGCCACGGCGAGACCGAGCCCGCGGTTCGCCCCGGTCACGAGGGCGGTGCGAGCCTGCTCTCTCAGGGAAGGGGACATGTCGACTCCTGGACCGGACGCGGGCGCGGACGGCTCCGAGCATGCGGGCGGCGGCTGGAGAACCGCTCGAACCGTGTGACATGCGGCTTCGCCACCCGATCGAGCAGGAATCGAGCAAGACTCCCCCGCCGCTCCGGAGGGCGAGCCCATAATTCCCCAATGACTGGTAAAAAAAGCTCCACGACCGACCCCCACCGGGGGAGCGGTCAGGCCGTGGAGCCGGGCGGTGGGGCGCCCGCGAAGCGCCCCAGGACCATCCGCCGCAGGATTCTGCTCATCACCGGCGGGGTGCTCGGCGTCGGGGTGCTCGGCGCGGGCGCGTACGCCGCGAACTTCGCCGTCGCCTACCGGGGCCGCAAGCTCAGCAACGTCGGCGACCTCTCCTTCGGGAACAAGGTGCGCATCCCCCCTCTCCTGGAGGGGAAGGACGACGGCTCCGGGCGGCGCGTCTTCGAACTCACCGCGCAGAAGGGCAGGAGCGAGCTGCTGCCCGGCAAGCAGACCTCGACCTGGGGCATCAACGGGGCGTTCCTCGGGCCCACCCTGAGAGTGCGCAAGGGCCAGAAGATCGCGGTCTCCCTGACCAACGACCTCCCCGAGTCGACCACCCTGCACTGGCACGGCATGCACCTGCCCGCCGAGATGGACGGCGGCCCGCACCAGATGGTCCGCCCCGGCGAGACCTGGAAGCCCGAGTGGGAGATCGCCCAGCCCGCCGCGACCCTCTGGTACCACCCGCACCCGCACCAGAGCACCGCCGACCACGTGTCCCGGGGCATCGCGGGCCTGTTCATCGTCGAGGACGACGAGGCGGACAAGGCGGGCCTGCCCAACTCCTATGGCGTGGACGACATTCCGCTGATCCTCCAGGACCGCGCCTTCAATGACGACGGCTCCATCGACCTGCGCGGCGCCTCCTTCCTCCAGAGCCTCGCCGGGGTCGGCAGCCCGGGTGTGCTCGGCGACAAGATCCTCGTCAACGGCACGTACGACCCGCACGTCGAGGTGTCCACCACCCTCGTCCGGTTCCGGCTGCTCAACGGCTCCAACGCCCGTTCCTACAACCTGGCGTTCACCGACAGCCGCGAGTTCCACCTCGTCGGGCAGGAGAACGGGCTCCTCGAACAGCCCCTGCCGCTGCGGCGGTTGCAGCTGTCGCCGGGTGAACGCGCCGAGATCGTCGTCAAGTTCAAGCCCGGCGAGAAGGTCGTGCTGCGCAGTTATCCGCCGGAGCTCGGGCTGTCGTTCCCGACCAAGCGGTTCGGGGGCGGTGAGGACACCTTCGACATGATCGAGGTGCGCGCCAAGGCCCGGCTCGCCGAGTCGCGCCCGCTGCCCGGGAGGTTACGCGGGGCGCAGGCCGCGATCACGGTGCCGGCGGACGCGAAGGTGCGGACGTTCGACTTCAACAGCACCGTGATCAACGGCAAGGGCATGGACATGAGCCGGATCGACGAGGTCTGCCCGGCCGGGAAGGTCGAGATCTGGGAGGTGAGCGGGGACGCGGAGGTCGTCCACAACTTCCACGTCCACGGCCTCACCTTCAACGTCATCGACTACGGCGGCAAGAAGCCGGACGCCTGGCTCAAGGGGCCCAAGGACACCGTGCGGGTGCCGCCGGGCGGCACGATGCGGCTCGCGGTCGCGCTGCCGCCGTACACCGACCCGAAGACGCCGTACATGTTCCACTGCCACATCCTGCGGCACGAAGACGTCGGAATGATGGGCCAGTTCACGGTCGTGAAGCCCGGTACGGAGGGCAGCGCGCCGCGCAGCGTAGAGGCGTCGCACCACTGACCGCCGGGAGAGGGAGCGCCGTAGCCGGGACGCCGGGTGCGGCGCTTCTTCGCGTCCGGACATGTACGGGCTCCGGCCGACGGCCTTCACTTGACATTCAAGTATCTCGACCCTCAAGATAAAGGAGTGCCTTGAAGGTCAAGAAGATCGGCCTTCAAGAGGAATCGACGTGCGCCAAGAGCGGAATGTTGCCCAGGTTCCAGGAGGAACACTGTGATGAACACAAGGAGCGCGGCCCTCATCGGCTGCGGTATCGCCGGACCGGTCCTGGCCCTGTTCCTGCAGAAGGCGGGGATCGAGGCGGTCATCTACGAGGGCCGCGAGGAGCCCCGCGACGAAGCGGGCGCCTTCCTCAACCTGGCCCCCAATGGACTCGCCGTCCTCGACACCCTGGGCATCCGCAAGGACGTCGAGCAGTACGGCTCCGCCACCACCAGCACCGCCTTCCTCAACCACCACGGCAAGAAGCTCGGCGAGAACCCCGCCGAGACGCTCCTGCTCAAGCGCGGCCTCCTCAACAAGGGCCTGCGCGAGGCGGCCGTACGGCGTGGCATCCGGATCGAGTACGGCAAGTTCTTCGAGACCGTCGCCGAGACCGACGACGGCGTGCTGATCCGCTTCGCCGACGGCTCCACCGCCGAGGCGGACATCCTCATCGGCTGCGACGGCATCCACTCCAAGACCCGCTACACCGTCATGCCCGACGCCCCCCACCCCGAGTACACCGGAGTGATCGGCACCGCCGGCTACACCCGCTCCCGGGACGCCGCGCCCGCCGACGGCGTCATGCGGATGTCCTTCTGCTACAAGGGCTTCTTCGGCTACCAGACCATCCCCGGCGGCGAGGTCTACTGGTTCGAGAACTACCACGAGCCCGTCGAGCCCGGCCGCGGCGAGACCGAGCGCACCCCGCACGAGGTGTGGAAGAAGCGCCTCCTGGAGCGCCACCGCAAGGACCACCACCCGGTCTCGGCGATCATCGACTCCACGCCGGACGGCATCCTCGGCTACCCCATCTACGACATGCTGACGCTGCCCCTGTGGCACCGCGGCAAGGTCTGCCTCGTCGGCGACGCCGCGCACGCCACCTCGCCGCACGTCGGACAGGGCGCGTCGATGGCGATGGAGGACGCGATCGTGCTGGCCAAGTGCCTGCGCGATCTGCCCACCCCGCAGCGGGCGTTCGCCGCGTTCCAGGCGATCCGTCAGGACCGCGTGGAGAAGATCATCAAGGAAGGGCGCCGGACCGGCAACCAGAAGGCGGCACCCAACGGCCTCGCCCGTGCGGTCCGCGACCTGGTCCTGCCGTTCTTCCTGAAGCTCGGCGTCAAGGCGACCGTCCCCGTGTACTCCTACCGGGTCTCCTGGGAGGAGAAGGTGGCCGAGAACGCCGTGGCCGCCGCCCGCTGACGACGGACGGCGGCCTCGGGAACCGGCAGGGACCGTGCCCTGCCGGTTCCCTCTTCGGTATGGCTCGGTGAGCTCAGTGGGCTCAGTGAGCTCAGTGGTCGGAGTGCGTGGAGATCTGCACGTAGTTGCCCTCAGGATCGGCCACGTACGCCTGACGCTCCCCCCACGGCTGGTTCTTCGGCGCCATCAGGACCTTCGCCCCGGCGTTCTTCGCCTTCGTGAACGCGGCGTCCACGTCCGCGGTCAGCACGGCGATGTCCGACTGCTTCTGCGTCGACTTGCCGATGTGCTTCAGCGGAGTGTTCTGCTTGATCGTGTCGAACGACGTGAAAGTGATGTAGTAGGCGTCCCCCTTGGACACGGTTCCGAAGGCCGCGGTCCCCACCGCCGGGAATCGGAAGTCCACCTGGAATCCCAGGGCGTTCTTGTAGAAGTCGAGCATCTTGTCGACGTCGCTGGTGTACAGGTTCGGCTGGCCGAGACGGGCCGGGGCCGCCGCGGCGACCGCCGCGGTGCGCTGCGCCTCGGGCTCGGCGACGGCGTTGCCGACACTGTTCAGACCCACCAGCAGCAGCGCGGTCACGCCCGTGCTCGCGGCCCATCTTCGCGCGTTCGACGACGTCCTCATCAGGTCACTCCTCGTGCTATGTGATGTACAGAGCACGATTGAGTCAGACGGTGGCCGATTCCTGCTTGCGGGAGGCTCGCACACCACTCGAACGAGTGCATCGAGCCCCCTTCAACTCCCTTTCCAGCGTGGGCCTTCACGGTGGCGACGGCATTCCGCCCCGCTACCGCGTCCCGGGGGGACGCAGAGATTGGAGATCTCATGCGCGACTCCACGCAGATCCTCGTCATCGGGGGAGGCCCCGCCGGCTCGACGGCGGCCGGTCTGCTGGCCAAGGAGGGCTTCGAGGTCACCCTGCTGGAACGGGAGAAGTTCCCCCGCTACCACATCGGCGAGTCCATCCTCCCCTCGTGCCGCCCGATCCTCGAACACCTCGGCGTCTGGGACAAGGTCAACAGCCACGGCTTCCAGCCCAAGGGCGGCGCCTACTTCTTCTGGGGCCCCGAGGAGTGGGAGGTCAACTTCGGAGGCCTCGGCGCGGACGGCACCAACGCCTGGCAGGTCGTGCGCTCCGAGTTCGACGAGATCCTCCTGCGCCACGCCGCCGAACTCGGGGTGACCGTCGTCGAGGAGACCACCGTCAAGGAGGTCCACTTCGACAACGGCCGCCCCGTCGCCGCGAGCTGGGCCGGCACCAAGGACCCGTCCCGGTCCGGGCGGATCTCCTTCGACTACGTCATCGACGCGTCCGGGCGCACCGGCCTCATCGCCGCCCGGCAGCACAAGAACCGCCAGTACCACGAGGTGTTCCAGAACGTGGCCGCCTGGACCTACTGGAAGGGCGTCAAACGCCTCGACCGGGGGCCCGACGGCGCCATCGCCGTGTGCTCCGCGCCCGACGGCTGGTTCTGGGTGATCCCCCTGCACGACGGGACGACCAGCGTCGGCCTCGTCACCGGCCGGGACATCTTCAACGAGAAGAAGCGCCGGATGGGCGGCATCCAGGAGGTGTACGACCAGGTCGTCACCGAGTGCCCGCAGGTCGCCGGGCTGCTGGAGGGCGCCGAGCAGGTCGCCGGGATGAAGGTCGAGCAGGACTACTCGTACACCGCCGAGAAGTTCTGCGGCCCCGGCTACCTCCTCAGCGGCGACGCCGCCTGCTTCCTCGACCCGCTGCTGTCCACCGGCGTCCACCTCGCCACGTACAGCGGCATGCTCAGTGCCGCGAGCCTCGGCAGCGTGCTGCGCGGGGAGGTCGGCGAGGACGAGGCGTGGGACTTCTACCAGACCGTCTACCGGCACGCCTACGAACGCCTCCTGGTCCTCGTCTCCGTCTTCTACGAGAGCTACCGGGGCAAGGAGCACCACTTCTACAACGCCCAGCGCCTCACCCAGTCCCAGCGCGACGGCCTCGACCTCCAGGAGGCGTTCAACCGCATCGTCACCGGCATCGCCGACATGGACGACGCGCAGGACGTCTACGCCAGCGTCCACGCCCACCTCAACGGCGCCACCAGCGGCGACCCCAACCCGCTCGCCAACCTCAACAAGGTGCACGAGCAGAAGCAGGCGCCGATGAACCCGGCCAACGCCGTCGGCGGCCTGTACCTCACCTTCGGGCCCAGGCTGGGGCTGCGCCGCGCCGAAGGGAACCAGGGCCGATGATCCCCGACGACATCACCAAGATCAGCGGGCTCGCGCACAGCTTCACCGTCTCCAAGCTGCTCCTGAGCGCCGTCGAGATCGACCTGTTCACCGTCCTCGCCGCCACCGTCGAGGGCAGCGCCGAGACCGAGGAGCTGCGGGCCGCGACCGGGCTGCACGCGCGGGCCGCCACCGACTTCTTCGACGCGCTCGTCGCCCTCGGGCTGCTGGAGAAGGAGGAGGGGCGCTACCGCAACAGCCCCCTCGCGCAGGCCTGCCTCGTGCGCGGCGACGCCTACAAGGGCGGGTTCCTCGACGGGGCCAACCACGTCCTCTACCCCGCCTGGGGGCGGCTCACCGAGGCGCTGCGCACCGGGAAGCCGCAGGCCGAGGGCGACTTCGAGGCGATGCTCGACGACCCCCGGGCCCGCCGGACGTTCCTCGCCATGCAGGACGCCCTGAGCGCCCCGCTGGTGCCGCAGCTGCTCGACGCCGTCGACTTCGGGGCGTTCTCGACCCTCGTCGACGTCGGTGGCGCCCGGGGCAATCTCGCCGGCCTCATCCTCCAGGCCCGGCCCGGCCTCACCGCCCGCGTCTTCGACCGGCCCCAGAACGCCGGGCCCTGCGCCGAACACGCCAAGACCCTCGGCGTCGAGGGGCGGCTCGGCTTCACCGGCGGCGACTTCTTCGCCGATCCGCTGCCCGGCGCCGACGCCGTGATCATCGGGCACGTCCTCGCCGACTTCTCCGTCGACGAGCGCAAGACGCTGGTGCGCAAGGCGTACGACGCCGTCTCGCCCGGCGGCGCGCTGCTCGTGTACGACCCGATGCCGGGGGACGAGCCGCACCTCCCCGCGCTCGTGTCCAGCCTGCACATGCTCGTCATGACGCCCGCCGGGGCCGGTTATCACCCCGGCGACTGCGAACAGTGGATGCGGGTCGCCGGGTTCGGCGACGTCACGCGGCATCCGCTGCTCCTCGGCAACACGTTGCTCGTCGCCCGCAAGCCCGGCTGAGAGGGGGGTGTTCCATGGAGATCGGAGTGGGGCTTCCCACGACCGTGCCGGACGTCGACGGGGCTCGCCTCACGGGGTGGGCCCGGGAGGCCGAGAACCTCGGGTTCGCGAGCCTCGGTGTCCTCGACCGGCTGGTGTACGACAACTACGAGTCGCTGACGTCGCTGGCCGCGGCGGCTGCCGTGACCGAGCGGATCCGGCTCACGTCCAGCATCCTCATCGCCGCGTACCGGCCGGGGACCGCCGTGCTGGCCAAGCAGGCGGCCACCGTCCACGCGTTGTCCGGCGGACGGCTCACGCTCGGGGTCGCCGCGGGCGGGCGGGACGACGATTTCCGGGCCACCGGGGCGGCGTACGGGGACCGGGGGCGGCGGCTCGACGCGATGATCGCCGAGATGCGGGAGATCTGGGCCGGGCGCGGGCCCGTTCCCGGGATCGGGCCGGCGTTCCCCGCTGGGGGCGGGCCCGGGCTGATCGTGGGCGGTCATACGCCGGCCGCGATGGCTCGTGCCGCTCGGCATGCGGACGGGTGGATCGCGGGGGGTTCCTCCGCGACCGGGTACGCGGATCTCGCGGGCCGTGCGCGGGACGCTTGGCGGGGGGCCGGTCGTACGGAGAAACCCCGGCTGGTCGCCCTCGTGTACGCCTGCCTCGGGCCCGGGGCTCGGGATGTCGCCGAGAGCTATCTCCGGTCCTACTACGCGTTCATCGGGCCCAAGGCCGAGATGGCCGCGAAGGCGGTGGTCATCGGGGCGGAGGCGCTTCGGGAGACGGTTTCGGCGTATGAGGGGGCGGGCTGTGACGAGTTGCTCGTGTTTCCCTGTACGGCGGAGCTGGGGCAACTGGAGTTGTTGGCGAAAGCTGCGTTGAGCTGAGGCGGAGTTGAAAAGGGCGGGGCGGCTTTCGTAGCCGTCCCGCCCCTTGTTTGTCAGAGCGTGCGTTGAGTTGGTTTTGGTGATTCGTTGGCCTTCTGGTCTTGGCGAACCCGATCCTCCGGGTACACGAACGGGAGGACTATGCCCGCCATCGCCGTTGTCACCAGGGCCATGACCACCATCAGGGAGTACAGCTGCTGGTCCAGGATGCCCAGTTGGAGGCCCACCGTGAGGACTATCAGTTCGGTCAGGCCCCTGGTGTTGATGAGGAGGGCCAGGACGGTCGCGTGGCGGGGGCGGATGCCGTTGAACCTCGCTCCCGCGTAGGCGCCGAGGGATTTGCCGCCGATCGCCACCAGGAGGATCAGGGACAGTTCACCGAAGGCTGTCGCGTTCATCGTGGAGAGGTTCACCTTCAGGCCCGCGACCATGAAGAAGACCGGGAGCAGGAGGAGGGAGGAGACGCGTTCGATCCAGGGCAGGGCCCGGCGGCGCAGACGGGACGCTCCTTCCCGGGGGAGGACCATGCCGAGGAGGAAGGCGCCGAAGATCAGGTGCAGGCCCATCCAGTCGGTGGCCTCGGCGGAGAGGAGGACGCCGGCCGCCACGGCCAGGAGGACCGCCGCGTCGATGGGCCAGCTGGTCCGGCCCTTGTCCCTGCGGGCCAGTCTCGCCAGCAGGGGGCGGACTATCCAGAGCATCGCCGCCGCGTACGGAATCACCAGCGCCAGGTGCCAGGGCGTGCCGGCGGCTCCCGCCAGGGCGGCCACCGCGGCCAGGAGGGACCAGGCCAGGACGTCGTCCACGGCGGCGGAGGCGAGGGCCAGGCCGCCGATGGGGGTGGAGATGAGGCCCTTGTCCGTGAGGATGCGGGCCAGGACCGGGAAGGCCGTCACCGACATGGCCGTACCGAGGAAGAGGACGAAGGCGAGCCTGTCGTCCGTGGGGTGGTCGGCGGCGAGGTGGAGGGCCAGGAGGGCGCCCAGGGAGAAGGGGAGGACGATCGCGCTCAGGGAGACGCTCGCCGCTATGCGGCCCTGGCCCCGCAGGAGGTCGCGGTTGAACTCCAGGCCGACCAGGAACATGAAGACGCAGACGCCGATGTCCGCGAGGTCGGTGAGGGAGGGGCGGACGGCCGCGGGGAAGAGGGCGGACGTGATGGCGCCGTCGAAGAGGGTGGGGCCGAGGAGGATGCCGCCGATGATCTCGCCGATCACGGGCGGCTGGTGGAGGCGTTTCGCCAGGGCGCCCAGGAGGCGGGCGACGGTGACGACGACCGCCAGGGCCAGCAGCAGTCTGCCGAGGGTGGTCAGTTCCATCGCCGGTCCCCTGGGCCGGGGTTGTGGGTACGCATGAGCGGCTCTCCTTGCCGTCTCGGGGCCAGTGCAGGCCGCGAAGGTAAGGGGAGCCGCTCAAGGTCCTGTCGAAGGTGTCACACGTCGTCGCTCTTCGGCCGGGGGCCCGGCAGAGAGGGGTCGGGGAGGGAGGGGTGGTCGCCGTCGCGGTGCGCCCTGCGGGCCTCCTCGACGAACTCCCGGCTGAACAGGGAGCTGAGGTTGGCCATGCCGCCCCGGGAGATCCGGACCTCGCTGTGCTGGAGGCGGCCGGTCAGCCGGACGCGCCGGCCGCCGCTGCCCGGCGCGTGCCGCTGGGCGTCCTTGACCTTGGAGTTGTCGGGGAGTTCGAGCTCGCGCTCGTCGACCGTCGAGCCGTCCGGGACGAGGAGCTTGACCGTGGAGCGCTCGGCCTGGAGGTGGACGGTGATCTCGCCCTCCGGGATGCGGTGGGAGCGCAGGTCGAGGTGGAGGGAGGAGCGGCGGGCGCGGACCTCGATCCGGCGGGCCTCCGTCCAGTGCCCCAGCTTCTTCTCCGAGGTGTAGTACACCTCCACCAGAACGGTGTCCTCGGTGTTGTTACTGTCCTTGTTCATGTCGTGCGGGGTGCTCATCGCAGTGTTCCTCCTGGAACCCGGGCAACATTCCCGATGTCATTCAGCCTGTGCGCGCGGCTTGATTTTCCTTGCCGGTCAACTATCTTGACTGTCAAGGCGTACTTCTATCTTGAAGGTCGAGATACTTGAATGTCAAGTGAAGCTGTGACCGGCCTGGACAAAGAGGCGCTGTCCTGGGAACTCGCGGGCGAGGTCCGGGCCCTCCAGAGCGCCGTGGAGGCCGTCGACGCCGCCGCCGCCGCGCGGCTCGGCATCAACCAGACCGACCTGCGCTGTCTGGACGTACTCCTGCAACGCGAGAGCGCCGCACCCGGGGAACTGGGTGCGGCGCTCGGACTCACCACCGGCAGCGTCACGGCCATGCTGGACCGGCTCGACAAGCTCGGCTATCTCACGCGCGAACCGGACCCGGGGGACCGGCGGCGCTCCGTCGTCCGGGCCAGCGAGCGGACCCGGAAGGCCGCCGAGGAGATCTACCGGCCGCTCGCGGAGGAGGCGCACGCCGGGCTCCAGCGGTACTCGGCAGAGGAGCTGGGACTGCTGCTGGACTTCGTGCGCGGCAGCCGCGAGGTCCAGGAGAAGCACGTCTCCCGGATCCGCGGCTGAGGGATCACTCCTTCCTGGCCACGACCAGCGTCACGTCGTGGCCCAGCGCGGTGTGGCCGACGGACGCGAAGCCCGCCGCCCGCATCCAGCCCGCGCACTGCTCCAGGTCGTAGCCCGTGCCGTGCGGGGTCATCAGCTGGAGGTTGAGACTGCGGACCAGGTTGCGCAGATAGCTGTCCGCGCCGGCCACGATCACCGGGTCCCAGACGAGGAACGCCCCGCCCGGCCGGACCGCCTCGAACGCCGTCCGCACCAGCCGCTGCCGCTGCTCGTCGTTCCAGTCGATCAGGGAGTGGCCGATCATCACCACGTCGGCCTCCGGGAGCGGCCCCGCGAAGAAGTCGCCGCCGTGGAAGCCGACCCGCCCGGTCATCCCGATCGCCGCCATGTGCGCGGTGAAGTCGGGCTCCATCTGCGGCAGGTCGAAGACCCGGGCGTCCAGGTGCGGGTGCGCCCGGACGAGCCCGGCCAGCACGTTCCCCCGGCAGCCGCCCAGCTCCAGCACCGACCGGTGCGGCGCCCAGTCGAAGCGGGACGCCAGCGCCGGGATCAGCGGACGGCTCGCGTCCTCCGCCATGCCGACGAGGCCGCCCTTCTTCTCCTCGCTGTCGTACAGCTCCCCGAACATGTCCTCGCCGGTGAACGTCGCCGCCTGCGGGGCACCCGTGCGCAGGGACTCCGCGAGGCGGCCCCACGCCGCGTACATCACCTGGTCGGCCGCCCGCAGGAAGCCGCCGAGATAGCCGTCGCCGCCCGGCACCAGGCAGTCCCTGGCCATCGGCGTGTTGCGGTACGTGCCGTTCCCGTCCCGCTCCAGGAAGCCCAGTTCGGCCAGGGCCGCCAGGAAGTGGGCGGTGCCCCGCGCGTGCAGGCCGAGCCGCCCGCGCAGCTCGTCCGCCGTACCCGGCTCCTTCGCCAGCGCCTCGAACAGGCCCACCTCCATGCCCGTCAGCACCAGCTTCGCCGACTGGAACGCCATGGCCTGGCCGAGGACGGCACCCGCCGTGCTGTCAGTCATCGCGGGTGCCCCCCTCAGACCGACGCCGGCGTGTGGCCGGCCGAGCGGGCGATCACGTCCGACAGCACCGCCAGCGGGTCGCCGGCCGCGGCCCGCGAGCGCCACGACACGAACGCGTCCGGGCGCACCAGCACCGCGCCCTGGGGGCCGACGCCGTAGACGTCCGTCCACGCGCGGTCCTCCGCCGGCTTCAGGGCCTCCGCCTCGCCGATCGCGTGCGTGCGCAGCGGGACGCCGAGCTTCTCCGCGACCTTCGTCGCCGCCTGCGCCCACGCCGTGCCCTCCGGGCCGTGCAGCAGGACGTACGCGTCCCAGAACAGGTCGATCGTGGAGATCTTCTCGTCGCCCTTGCGCAGCCACAGGTGCGGGGCCCGCGTGCCGGGCTCGCCCGCCAGCTCCAGGTCGGGGGAGAGGACCTTCGCGCCCGGCGCGGCGATCACCGACGAGGAGCGGTAGCGGTAGCCCAGGGTGATGATCACGTCGTCCACGAAGTCCGCGCGGTCCTGCTGCGTGGCGTACCCGTGGCGGATGCGGTTGCGGACCAGGGCCTGTTCCGACATCGCCGTGCCCAGCGGGCGGCGCTCCGCGTCGTACGTGTCCAGCAGGGCGTCCGAGCCCCAGCCCTGGAGGGTCGCGGCGAGCTTCCACGACAGGTTGTGGGCGTCGTGGATGCCCGTGTTCGCGCCGAAGCCGCCCGCCGGGGGGTGGACGTGCGCGGCGTCGCCCGCGAGGAAGACGCGGCCCTTGCGGAACGTCTCCGACACGAGCTGGGCGCCCCGCCACGGGACCTTCGCGACGACCTCGACGTCGATGTTCTTGCCCGCCGCCTTGCGGACGATGTCCGTGCAGCGGGCGTCGTCGAAGTCCTCCGGCTTCTCGCCCTTGTCCGGGTAGTACAAGGGGGTCGCCAGCCACGGGTCGCAGCCGTGCAGCCGGGACAGGCCCATCAGGGTGCCGCCCGCGCTCGCGTAGCAGAGGATGAACTTGCGGTCCTTCAGGAGGACTTCGAGCTCGGGGGCGCGGAAGTAGATGCTCAGGGCGTCGAAGACCGTGCCCCGGCCGGAGCGGGGGATGCCCAGGGCCTCCCGGGTGCGGCTGCCCGCGCCGTCCGCGCCGACCAGGTAGTCGGCACGGATCGTGAACCGCTTGCCGCCGGACTCCTCGGCGATCGCGGTGACGCCCTCCTCGTCCTGTTCGAACGAGATCAGGCGGGTGCCGAAGCGGACGTCCGCGCCGGCCTCCATCGCCTTCTCCGCGAGCACCTTCTCGTAGCGGTCCTGGCCGCAGCCCATCACCCGCTCCGGGCTCACCGTCGGGCCGTCCAGGGACGGGGCCTCCAGCAGGAGCGCGTCGTCGATCTCGGCGAAGGTGTGGACCTTGATGATGCCGCCCTCGAAATAGGCGTGCGAGTCGCCCATCTCCAGGGCCCTGATCTCCGGGCCCAGACCTGCCGCCCGGAACAATTCCATGGTGCGGGCCTGTAGGCCCGGGGCGCGCGGGAGGGTGGAGGTGGTGTCCCGCTTCTCCAGCAGCATCGTGCGCACACCGCGCCGGCCGCTGAACAGCGCGGTCGAGAGCCCCACCGGGCCCCCGCCGATGATCAGCACCGGGATCCTCACGTCGTACATGCGTGTCCCCTCTGGACGAGTCGGACGGTTTCGGACGGACGCGGAATGAATAGCCGCGGAGGCTCAAGGGGTGGTGGAGAGGGGCGGGGCCGCTCCGGTGGGCGGTCGCGTGCACCGGCCGGGTTCGAGGGGCTCTCGACCTGGGGGTGCGACGGTCCCCTGGCCGCGTGGCAAATCGGTCGCCGCGGCTGCTGGAAGGAGCGCACGAGCATGACGCACACCACTCCGGACGTCAGTACTCCCGCCGGGATCATCCGGCTGGGGAACATGTTCTGTGACGCCAAGGCGTTGCTCACCGCTGTCGAGCTGCGGTTGTTCACGGTGCTGCATGAGAAGGGGGAGGCCAGTGAGGAGGAGATCAAGGGGGCCCTGGAACTGCACGGGCGGGGGCTCGGGGACTTCCTGAGCCTGCTCACCGCGCTGGGGCTGCTGGAGAGGAGTGGGGGGAAGTACCGCAACTCCCAGGGGGCCGACACCTACCTCGTGCAGGGCGAGAAGACGTACGTCGGAGGGTTCCTGGAGCGGTCCAACCGGAACCTCTACCCGGCGTGGGGGCGGCTCGCCGAGGGACTGCGGACCGGGCAGCAGCAGTCCGGCAGCGACTTCGACGCCGTCACCAGGAACCCGCACATCCTGCGGCAGTTCGTCGGGATGATGGACGCGCTCACCCACGTCGTGGGGCCCGAACTGGCGCAGAAGTACGACTGGTCGGCGCACGCCTCCGTGCTCGACGTCGGCGGCGCGCGGGGCAACCTGTGCTCCATCATCACCAAGCACCACCCCCACCTCACCGGACACGTCTTCGACCTGCCCGCCATGGAGCCGCTCTTCGACGAGCGGGTCGCCCAGGACGGGCTCACCGAACGGGTCACCTTCCACGGCGGAAGCTTCTTCACCGACCCGCTGCCCACCGCCGACGTCGTGATCCTCGGCCACGTCCTGCACGACTGGGACAAGTCCCAGCGCGCCGCCCTCATCGCGAAGGCGTACGACGCCGTCAACCCCGGCGGGACGCTGCTGATCTACGACCGGATGCTGGAGGACGAGTCCACGCACATCGAGAACCTCGTCATCAGCCTCGACATGCTCCTCGTCACCGACGGCGGTGAGGAGTACCCGATCTCCGAGGCCGTCGCCGTCGCCCGCGAGGTCGGCTTCGCTGACGTCGAGGTCTCCCCGCTCAGCGAGTACGACACGCTCGTCGTGTGCCGCAAGAAGTCCTGAACCCCCCGCCCGCAGAGAGGAGTTCGTCCATGAGCACGGCGCCTACCGAGGTACAGGTGCTGGTCGTCGGGGGCGCGGTCACCGGCCTGTCGACCGCCGCCTTCCTCGCCCGGCACGGGGTCAGCACCCTCGTCGTCGAACGGCACCCCGACACCCTGAGCCACCCCCGCTCGCGGGGCATCAACCCCCGCACCGTCGAGGTCTACCGGCAGGCGGGCCTGGAGTCCCGGATCTGGGACGAGGCCAGCCTCGCCACGGACTTCAGCAAGCTCCAGATGATCCGGGCGCGGACGCTGGCCGCCGAGGAGCACTTCGCGGGGCCGACCGACAGTCCCGACCCGTCCGGGGAGGTCAGCCCCTGCGAGTGGGCGCCGATCGACCAGGACCGGCTGGAGCACGTGCTGCGCGCGCACGCCGTCGAACTCGGCGCCGAGCTCGCCTTCTCCACCGAGCTGGTCTCCTTCGAGCAGGACGACTCCGGGGTCACCGCCGTGCTGCGGGACCGGGACAGCGGGAGTGAACGGACCGTCCGCGCGCAGTACCTGATCGCCGCGGACGGGGGGCGCAGTCCCGTCCGCACCGAGCTGGGCATCCAGCTCGACGGGCCCGGCGAGTTCGCCACCACCGTGTCCGTGCTGTTCGAGGCGGATCTCAGCGAGGCCGCCCGGGGCAGGCCCGTCGGGGTCTGCTACCTCGACGAGCCGGCGCCGTCCACGATCCTGTTCGCGCACGACGGGGACAAGCGGTGGATCTTCGCGACGCCGATGCCCGCGGACACCACGCTGGAGACGGTCACCGAGGAGCAGGCCATCGGGCTCGTCCGGGCCGCGATCGGGGTGGACGGGCTCGCCGTGCGGATCGTTCCCCAGCTGCCCGCCGGGGGCGCGAAGTGGCTCAGCTTCGTCATCGGGGCGCAGGTCGCGCGCGAGTACCGGCGGGGGCGGGTGTTCCTCGTCGGGGACGCCGCCCATCTCGTGCCGCCCACCGGGGGGTTCGGGGCCAGCCTCGCCATCCAGGACGCGCACAACCTCGCGTGGAAGCTGGTCGCCGTGCTCGACGGGAGCGCGGGGGACGGGCTGCTCGACACGTACCAGGCCGAGCGGCAGCCCGTCGCCTGGATGACGCTTCAGCAGACCATGGCGATGATGCAGGACCGTACGGGGGCCGAGGGGGGTGAGGACGGGGGGCTCAGTCCCGCGGACAGCTACAGCACGACGGTGTTCGGGTACCGGTACTCCGAGGGGCCGCCGGTCCTTCCCCGCCTCCTCTCCGGTGAACCGGGTACGCGGGCGCCGCACGTTCCCCTGGAGCGGGACGGGGCTTCCCTCTCCTCCCTCGACCTCTACGGCTCCGGTCCGACGCTCGTCACCGGGGCGGGGGGCGGTGCGTGGGAGGCGGCGGCCTCCGCGGTGGCGGAGTCCCTGGGGGTCTCCCTGACGGTCCACCGCCTCGGCACGGCCGGCCTCACCGACCCCTCCGGCACGTTCCCGTCCCGCCACGGCATCGGCTCCGACGGGGCCGTCCTCGTCCGCGCCGACGGGTTCGTCTCGTGGCGGGCGGACTCCGCCGGGGAGAAGCCGGAGGAGGCCCTCACGGACGCGGTCCAGCGACTCCTGGGCCGGGCCTGACCCTTCACGCGGAACGCCGGACCAGCTGACATCCAGCTGGTCCGGCGTTCTCGTGTGGAGCCGGGGACCGGGTGAGTGCGCGCGTACGGCTCGGCCCGGGAACCTGGTGTCGGTTCCCGGGCCGGGGCGTTGTGCGGTCAGTTGTCCTCGACGACCCTGATCGAGTTCGTCGGGCAGGCGCGGACCGCCCGGTGGACCTCCTCGTACAGGTCCGGGGAAGGGTCCGCGTCCAGGACGAGGACCAGGCCCTCCTCGTCCTGGTCGAAGACGGTGGGGAGGCGGTAGACGCAGAGGCTGCTCACCGCGCAGGTGGACGGGGTGGCTACTACGCGCATCCGGGTCACCAGGCCACGGGGATCTCGGTGAAGCCCTCCATGAAGCCGCCCAGGGCGCGGGGGAGTTCGGCGGCGGGCTTGGCGAGGCGGATGCCGGGGAAGCGGCGCAGGAGGCTCTCCGTGGCGATCTGGAGTTCCATGCGGGCCAGCGCCGCGCCCACGCAGTAGTGGATGCCGGCGCCGAAGGTCATGTGGTGGTTCTCCTCGCGGCGGATGTTCAGCTCGAAGGGGTTCTCGAAGACCTCCGCGTCGCAGTTGGCGCCCTCTTCGGAGAGGAGGACGCTGGTGCCCTTCTTGATCACGCTGCCGTCGGAGAGCGGGATGTCCTCGATCGCGTACCGCATCGTGCCGACCGACGAGCCCATGATCTGCGTGCGGAGGAGTTCCTCGACCGCGGAGGGGACCAGGGACCAGTCCGCCTGGATCTCGCGGACCAGGTCGGGGCGGTTGAGCAGGACGGCCGTACCCGTGCCGATCTGGCTCGCGGTGGTGACGTAGCCGGCGATGAGGAGGCCCTGGCACCAGAAGTGGAGCTCGTGCTCGTTCATCCGGTTGTCGTCCTCGTCGCGGACGCGGATGAACTCGCTGATGAGGTCGTCGGCGGGGTTGGCGCGCTTCGCCTCGATGAGGTCGCCCAGGTACTTCCACAGGTTCTGCCGGGCCCTGCCGATCTCCTCCGGGGGCAGCTTCGTGACGGCGAGGAAGCCGTCGACGTACCCCCGGAACTGGTCCCGGTCCTCGGCCGGGACGCCGAGCAGCTTGCAGATGACCTTGATGGGCAGCGGGAAGGCGAACGCCTCGTTCAGCTCGGCGGGCTGGGGGCCCGCGGCCATCTCGTCGAGGAGTTCGTCGGCGACCTCCTGGACGTACGGCCGCAGCGACTCGATCCGGCGCGCGGTGAACGCCTTGGTGACCAGCGACCTGACCTGCGTGTGCTTCGGCGGGTCGGGGTCGATGTGCGGGTCCATGAACAGGTCGTTGTCCTTGGAGATCCGCGCGCAGTCGGGCCGCGCGATGTTCCGCGACAGCCGCTTGTCGGCGAAGAGGGCGCGCACGTCCTGGTAGCGGGTGACGAGGGTCGCCGTGTCCCCGCTGGGGAGGGTCACCTCCATCGCGGAGGAGCCGTGGACGTCCTTGAGGGCCTCGGGCATCTGCATGGGGGGTTCCCAGGCGAACGGGTACCTCGGCGGGGTGGAGGCGTGGGGGCACACTTCGGGGCTCACGTCGGCGGTCACATCGATCCCTTCACAGCGGTCGTCGAAACGGTCGTCGGATTCACAGCGGCCACCCCGACCTGGACCAGGCGGCCTCGGCGAACGCCCACTCGAAGCGGACGCTCGTCGCGAAGTACTCCAGGAGCTCGGCGCGGCCCGGCACGGCCATGCGCTCGCCGAGCTCGTCGTAGGCGGTCATGAAGGCCCGGACGGCGAACCGGTACCCCTCGCCGGGGTGGTACGCCTGGATCCACTCGGCGTACCGGGAGCCCGGCGTGTGGCGCTCCAGCAGGTCGTCGGAGATCCGGTGGTTGAACCAGACCATCGGCAGCAGCGCCCCCATCCCCGCGGCGACCGTGGACGCGGTCGCCGCGTGCAGGAACGTGCAGTGGGCGTGGGTCGCCGCCGACACCTCGGGCTTCCCGTCGGCGGGCGGCGCCTGGAGCCGGGGCGCGAGCTCGGCGTACGAGGTGCGCAGCCGGTCGCGGGCCTCCAGGGTCCCGGTGACCGAGCGGGCGAGCAGCGCGGCGTGCTCGTCCCAGCGGGTCGCGGCGGCGGTGCGGGCCAGCGCCCGCGCGTAGGCGGGCAGCAGATGGCCGGTGTCCTGCTCGACGAAGTGGGCGAGGGACTCGGGCGGCAGCGAGCCGTCCCGCAGTCCCGCCCAGAACGGGTGCTCCTTGACCTTGGCGAGCACGGGCTCGGCCAGCTCCTGGAGTTCCTTGCTCAGCACGGCATCCTCCTTCTTCGGTGCGGTGGACGGGTCAGAGATCGAGGCGCACCCGCTGCCGGCGCAGCCAGGTGTCGAGCTGGAGGACCATCTCCACGTCACGCCGCTCGCCCCACCCGCTGACCTCGATGGGCCGGTCCTGCGCGGCCAGCCGGGCACACGCCTCCCGGTCGAGCAGTGAAGCGACGGGCCCGGAGGGGTCGCCCACGACGGCGTCGAACCGTTCCTTCAACACCCGCCCGTAGCCCGGGTCCTGAGTGATCGGGAACGGGCTCTTGCGGCGCTCGGTGACCGACGCGGGCAGCAGGTCGGCGACGGCGGACCGCAGGACGCTCTTCTCCCGCCCGTCGGCGGTCTTCATCTCCCACGGGATGTTGTAGACGTACTCGACGAGCCGGTGGTCGCAGTACGGCACGCGCAGTTCGAGCCCGACGGCCATGCTGAGCCGGTCGTCGCGGGTCAGCAGCAGCGGCATCCAGCGCGTCAGGTGGACGTGGCTGACCCGCCGCATCCGGTGTTCGAGCTCCGACTCGCCCGCCACGCGCGGGACTTCGGCGACCGCCTCGGCGTACCGCTGGGCGGCGTGCCCGGGAACGTCGATCTTCTTCAGCAGCCCGGGGTCGAGCAGGCCCGTGCTCATCCCGTGCGGCGCGACCTTCAACCCCATCGTCACCCAGGGGAAGTTGCCGGTGTCGACCAGCGACGGGTCCTGGAACGACCGGTAGCCGCCGAAGAGTTCGTCGGCCGCCTCGCCCATCAGGGCCACGGTCGAGCGGCGGCGCACGGCCCGCAGCAGCAGGTACAGCGAGCGGTCCATGTCGGGGATCGGGCGCGGCAGGTCCTGCGAGAGGAGCGCCGCCGCGTCGACGACCGGGTCGACGAGGTCGGCGGTCCGCAGCACCACCGGCTCGTGGTCGGTGCCGACGTGCCGGGCGACCTCGGCGGCGTACGGGGCGTCCGGGTCCTCGTGCCAGAAGTCCTTCCGGAAGCGCTCGGTGTGCCCCTCGAAGTCCACGGCGAACGTCCGCGGCCGGCCCCCGGCGCGGGCCGCGAGGGCCACGATCGCGCTGGAGTCGACACCGCCCGACAGCAGCGTGCACAGCGGCACGTCGGAGACGAGGTGCGCCTCGACGGACTCCGCGAGCAGACCGCGCACCGTGTCGATCGTGGTGGCCGCGTCGTCGGTGTGGGCGCGGTGGGGGAGTGTCCAGTACGCCGACTCGGCGACCCCGGCGTGGGTGACGACGGCCGTGTGTCCGGCGGGGAGTTCGCGCACCCCCCGGTAGATCGCGTGCCCCGGCGTCGCGATGTACGCCAGCAGCTCCGCGAACCCCTCCGCGTCGACCGCGCACTCCAGCGCCGGGTGCGCGAACAGCGCCTTGGGCTCCGAGCCGAACAGGACGCCCTGGGGAGTCCTGGCGTAGAACAGCGGCTTGATGCCGAGCCGGTCGCGGGCCAGCAGCAGCCGCTCCCGGCCCGGGTCCCACACGGCGAACGCGAACATGCCGTCCAGGTGCTCGGCGCACCGCTCGCCCCACTCCAGGTACGCCCGCAGCACGACCTCGGTGTCACCGGCCGTCCGGAACCGGTGCCCCCGCGCCTCCAGCTCCCGGCGCAGCGCACGGAAGTTGTAGATCTCGCCGTTGTGCACGACGACCGCGAGCGTGCGCCCGTCCGCCTCGGCCACCATCGGCTGGGTGGAGCGCTCCAGGTCGATCACCGAGAGCCTGCGGTGCCCGAGCGCCGCGCGCCGGTCGGTCCACACGGCCTCGTCGTCGGGGCCCCGGTTGGCGATGGCCGCGACCATCGTCCGGACGGTCGCGCCCTCCTCGGTCAGGTCACGCCGGAAGTCGATCCAGCCCGCTATGCCGCACACGTGATCACCTTCGTCCGCAGTTCGTTCACGATGTCGGCGGGCGAGGGCCGCTCCAGCATCCCCGCCCGCAGCGCCCGCGCCGCCTCCCGTACGGCGGCCCCCGCCTCCGGGTCCAGCAGCCGGCCCGCCTCCTCGCGCAGCCGGCGCGCCGTCGCCTCGTCCCGCGACAGCACCTCACCGGCCCCGGCGGCGAACACCCGCCCCGCGTGCCCGGTGTGGTCCGGCAGCTGCGGTACGAGGAGCAGCGGGACCCCGGCCCGCAGCGAGGTCAGGACGGTCCCCGCCCCGCCGTGCGCCACGACCAGGTCGGCGCCCGGCATCAGGGTGTGCAGCGGTACGTCCGTCACGATCCGCGCCCGCGACTCCAACCCCGGGTCCAGCAGCGCGCGTTGGGACGCCGACACGGCGAGCACGACCTCGGTGCCCTCCGCGCACAGCGCCGCCGCGACGTCCCCGGCGAGGAACAGGCCCGGGCTGAGCTTCGCCATGGTGTGCCCCCACGTCACCACCACCCGCCGGACGCCCGGCGCGGGCGCCGGCAGCGGGCCCGGGGAGACGCCGACACCGTTGTAGGGGACGTGCCGGACCGGGAGGCGCGGATAGTCGGTGGGGACCTGGAAGGTGTCCGGGCACGGGTCGACGGTGACCGTGCCCAGCGGGTCGAAGCCGGTGACGCCGTGCCGCTCCAGGAGCGGCGCGAGGACCTCGGGGAGCAGGGCGCGGGCCCGCAGCATCAGGTCGGTGCCGAACAGCACCCGGATCGCCGGGATGTCCAGTGCCGCCGCCGCGATCGGGCCGGCCAGCGCGGTCGGCTCGTACACGATCGCGTCCGCCCGCCAGTCGCGGGCCAGCTCCACCAGGCCGTCCGTCATCGACTCGGCGTGCGCCGAGAACATCCGCAGGGCGCGGGGGCCCTTGCCCTCGCGGGGGGCCTGCGGGCCGCCGAAGTCGCCGGCCGAGGACCTGAGGACGTAGCCGCGGACCATCCCGACCGCGTCCACGTCGTCGCCGACCACCGCCGCAGGCAGGCCGGTCCGCTCGATCTCCCGCTCCAGCTCCGGCTGGCTCGCGATCAGCACCTCGTGGCCCGCCGCCCGGAACGCCGAGGCCAGCGGGACCAGGGCGTACAGGTGGGAAGGCCACGCCCAGGTCGTGAACAGTACGCGCATGGAATCCGTCAGCCCCTTCGTGACGTCGAGGGCCCCGGCAGCCCCGGGGCTCCGATGCGCAACCGACGGTGGGCCACGGGGCTAGGCATCCGCTCGGGATCGGCTCGATACGGGAGAGCCGGGCGCGGGCAGCCGAACGCCCTCCCCCGGAAACTCCGGGAGAGGGCGTCGGCCGGTCCTCACGCCTGGTGCTCGACGATCACCGCCGCGTCCTTCGCCCCGTCCCCGGCCGCCACGACCGCCGAGAACCGCTCCAGGACCGTGTCCAGGACCGGCACGGCCAGGCCCGACGCGTGGGCCGCCTCCGTGGCGATCCGGACGTCCTTGGCCATCAGATCGGCGCGGAAGAAGGCCGGTTCGTACCGGCCGCCCTTCATCAGCGCCGCCCGGAACTTCATCACCACGGAGCTGAACCCGCTCTCCGCGATCGACGTGACGAGCTGATCCCGGTCCAGGCCCGAGGCGACGCCGTACGCGACCGCCTCCGCCATCGACGCGACCTGCGCGCCCAGCAGGAGGTTCAGGACCAGCTTCATGCTGGTCGCCGTCCCCGGCGGGCCCAGGTGCAGGACCTGGGAGCCGAGCGCGTCCAGGACCGGGCGGACCTCCGCGAAGTCCTCCTCGGCGCCGGAGACGTACACGCGCAGCGCGCCTTCGCGGGCTTGCAGCGGGTTCCCCACCACGCACGCCTCGACCCGGCGCAGCCCCTTCGCGGCGAGCCGCTCCGCCGCGTCCCGGGCGTACCCGGGGGACACCGTCGACGTGTCGACGACCAGCGCCCCCGGCTCCAGGACGGGCACGACCCGGCCGAACAGCACCTCGTCCACGGCCCGTTCGTCACTGAGGCTCAGCAGGACGACCCGGTGCCCCTCGGCGGCGCCCTCCGGGGACCCCGCGAGGACCGCGCCGCCCGCCACCAGCGCCTCGGCCTTCGCGGCGGTCCGGTTGAACACCGTGAGCCGGTGGCCCCGCTCCAGCAGCCGGTGCGCCATCCCGCCGCCCATGTTGCCGAGGCCGATGAACGCGAGCTGAGGATGGTTCATGACCGTCACCTCTCCTTCGTGGCTAGTACGCGGCGTCGACCTCGTACACCGCGAACGGCGACGACGTCCGGGTGTCGCGGAACGGGCGCAGTGGGGCCGTGTCGTCGCGGTGCTCGGCGCCCTGCTCCCACTTCGCGAAGGCCGCCATGGACTCCCAGCGGCTCACGACGGCCAGCGCGGTGGGGTCGGCCGGGCTGCGCAGCAGTTCGTTGCCGAGCATCCCGGGGACCTTCGCGAGGCGCTCGCTCACCAGGTGGTAGGCCGCGCGGACCTCCGCGAGCTGCTGCTCGTCGTACGCGGCCTGGTACACCAGCACCCGGACCTCAGCCGGCACCGCCCGACGCCTTTCCGGACAGGTGCGTGACCAGCTCCATCGTGTGGAAGGAGCCGCCCTTGCGGTACGGGTGGAGGGTCGCCCGGTGCCTCAGGTGCTCGGGGCTGTCCTCGAAGGCGCGGAACCTCGGCTCGTCGAGCCAGTCGCTGACGATGTAGTACGTGCTGTCCTCGGCGGTCGAGCGGGACAGCGACTGGCCGAGGTTGGCGGGATGGCCGGTGACCGCGTCCGTGCCCTCGTGCCAGGCGCGTTCGAAGTCGGCCTCCTTGCCCGGCTCGATCTCCATGCGCAGCATCACCCGGAACATCAGGAGATCCCCCCGTCGACGCCGATCACGTTGCCCGTGACGTACCGGGACAGGTCGCTGGCCAGCCACAGGACCGCGCCCGCGACCTCGTCCGGCGTGCCGAGGCGGCCGAGCGCGGTCTTCGCGCTGTAGCGCTGGGTCATGAGCGTGCGCTGCTCCTCGGGCATCGCGTGGAAGTTCTCCGTCTCGATGACGCCGAGCGCGAGGACGTTGAAGCGGATGCCCTGCGGGCCGAACTCCTTGGCCAGCGAGCGGTTCAGACCGACCAGCGCCGCCTTCGTCATCGTGTAGTGGGCGCGCAGCGGGATGCCCGCGTCGATCGAGCGGGAGCCGATGCTGACGACCGAGGAGCCCTCGGCGAGCAGCGGCAGCGCGTGCTGGATCACCAGGTGGGCGCCGGTCACGTTGGTGTTCAGGATGCGCTGCCACTCCTCCAACGGCAGCTCCTTGTACGGGACATGGCTGATCGTGCCCGCGTTGTTGACGACCAGGTCGAGGCGGCCGTACCGCTCCCTCACCTGCTCCAGCAGGGCGGCGATCTCGGCCGGCTGGGCCAGGTCGGCGCGCAGGACGTGGTGGTCGCCGCCGGTCTCCTTCAGCTCGGCCTCCAGGGAGGCGACGTGGTCGCTGTCGGTGCGGTAGCAGGTGATGACGTCGACGCCGGCGCGGGCCAGCGCGAGGACGATGCCCCGGCCGACACCGCGCGTGCCGCCGGTGACGAGGGCCTTCTTGCCGTTGAGCGCGAGATCCATGGTTTCTCCCGAGAGGGTTACAACAGGACGCCGAGACCGGCGCAGTTGAGGAACAGGGCGGCGATCGTGAGGAGGCTGCGCCTGCGGTTCCAGGCGCCCCAGTCGGCGCGGGGGTCGCGGTCCGCGAAGTCGGCGGGCAGGTCGTCCGGGTCGAGCGTGCGCATCCACCGGTTGACCGGCACGTTCTTCGCGACCGAGATGACGGAGGTCGCCGCGGCGAGCACGGCGGCCACCGCGAACGCGGCCCGCGCGAGCGGCTCCGGCGCGAGGAACGCCAGCGCCGTGTCGCCCGCGAGCGTGCCGACCAGGCACAGCGGCATCGCCGGGTCGTAGCGGGTCCCGAAGAACGCGTGCGCCTGCACGTACCGGTCGGCGGGCAGCGAGGCCAGGTAGGGGAACCCGCCGAGCTGTGTGCCGAACAGGACGCCCGCCGCGAGGCCGTTGAGCAGCACGACCAGGGGGACCAGGAGCGTCAGCACGACCGCCCCGCGGCCTCGACCTTCTCCTTGATCAGCTCCATCTGCACCTTCGTGTTGCGGTTCAGGTGCTCGGTCATCTGCTCGTCCGTCGCCGGGGCCTGCGGCTTCATGTGGAAGTCCTGCACCCAGCGCATCCGCACCCCGCCGCCGGGCTCCTGCGTGTACTCCCAGTAGATCTTCATGAAGTCGAACGGGCCCGTCTCCACGCGCTCGGCGTGCACGGTCCGGGTCTTCGGGTCGCTGGTGCGGCGCGAGACCCACGACCAGACGTTGCCGTCCTCGTCCGGGTGCATCGTGAGCCGGAACAGGACGGTGTCGCCGTCGCGCTCCAGGATCTCCGCCTTCGCGTACTCGCTGAACAGGTCGGGCCAGTTGGGGACGTCGTCGGTCATCCGCCACACCAGGTCCATCGGTGCGTCGATGACGATGTGGTTGTCGGTGTGTCCGGCCATCGCCGTGCTCCTTACGTGTTTAGCGGCCCAGGACCAGGGCCGAGGTGAATCCCCCGTGGCCGCGCGCCAGCACCAGCGCGTGCCGCAGGGGGAGCTGCCGGGGGCCGTCGGTGACCAGGTCGATCCCCAGGCCGGGGGCCGGGCGCCGGGTCCCGGCGGTCGGGGGGACCACGCCGTCGCGCAGGGCGAGCAGCGCCGTCGCCACGTCCAGCGGGGCCCCGCCGCCGTACAGCCGCCCGGTGAGGGTCTTCGGCGCGGTCACCGGTACGCCCGACGCGCCGAACAGGGACGCCAGGGCCTCCGCCTCGGCGCGGTCGTCCTCCGGGACCCCGGCGGCGTCCGCGAACACCACGTCGACGTCGGCCGGGGTCAGCCGGGCGTCGTCCAGGGCCTGCCGGATCACCCGGCGCAGCACCCGGGGCCTGCCCGTCTCCGGCGGCGGGTCGAAGCCGGCGGCGTGGCCGAGGACCCGGCCGTAGCCGGGGCCCGCCCCGCGCGCGCCGGCCGACTCCGCGCTCTCCAGCACCAGGATCGCGCCGCCCTCGCCGGGGACGTAGCCACGGGCCTCGGCGTCGAAGGGGGCGTACGCGGTCGCCGGGTCCTGCGAGGTGGAGAGCTTGCCGGTGGACAGCTGGGCCGTCAGGCCGTACGGGCACAGGGACGCGTCCGTGCCGCCGGTCAGCACCAGCCGCGCGCCCTTGCCGGTCAGCCGCTTCGCCTGCGCGACCGCGTCGAGGCCGCCCGCCTGCTCGCAGGCCAGCACCCCGCAGGGGCCGCGCATCTGGTGCCGGATGGAGAGCTGGCCCGTCGTCGCCGCGTAGAACCACGCGATCGACTGGTAGGCGCCCACCCACGACGGCTCGTGCTGGTACAGCGCCGTCATCTCCCGCTGCCCGAACTCCGTCCCGCCCGACGAGGACGAGGTGACGACGGCCATCTCGAACTCGGGCAGCGCCGCCAGATCGACCTCGGCGTCCGCGAGCGCCTCCTCGGCGGCGGCGAGCGCGAGGTGCGTCCAGTGGTCGGTCTGAGAGATGAGCCGCCGGGGCCGTACGGCGCTCTCCGCGTCGAACCCCGGCACCTCACCGGCCAGCCGTACCGGGTACCCGGCCGCGTCGAACCGCTCGATCCGCCCGATCGCCGACTTCCCGGCGAGCACGGCGGCCCAGTGCGCCTCGACGCCGATACCGGTGGGGGCGGTGACGCCGAGGCCGGTGATGACCGGCGCCCCCCTCATGCCCCGCCCCTTCCCGCCGCCGCTGCCGCTGTGCCCGGGCGGGCCAGCAGCATCGCCGTCTGGAAGCCGCCGAAGCCGCTGCCGACGCTCAGGACCACGTCCAGGGGGTGGTCGCGGGCCGTGAGCGGGACGTAGTCCAGGTCGCACTGGGGGTCCGAGTGGTGCAGGTTCGCCGTGGGCGGGACCACCTGGCGCTGGAGGGCCAGCGCGCAGGCCGCGACCTCGATCGAGCCGATCGCGCCCAGCGAGTGGCCCACCATCGACTTGATGGAGCTGACCGGGATGTCGTAGGCGTGCGCGCCCAGGCTGCGCTTGAAGGCGGCCGTCTCGTGGCGGTCGTTCTGTTTCGTGCCCGAGCCGTGGGCGTTGATGTAGTCGACCGCCGTCGGGTCGAGTTTCGCCTGGTCCAGGGAGACGCGGATCGCCTCGGCCATCTCGCGGCCGTCCGGTTTGAGGCCGGTCATGTGGTAGCCGTTGCTGCGGCCCGCGAAGCCGACGATCTCGCCGTAGATCCGGGCCCCCCGCGCCTCGGCGGCCTCCCGCTCCTCCAGGACCAGGACCGCCGAGCCCTCCGCGAGGACGAACCCGTCGCGGTCCCGGTCGAAGGGGCGCGAGGCGTGCGCCGGGTCGCTGTTGTTCGGGGTGGTCGCCTTGATCGCGTCGAAGCACGCCGAGGTGATCGGCGAGAGGGGGGCGTCGGTGGCGCCCGCGATGGCGACGTCCGCCGAGCCCTCCTCGATCAGCTGCGCGGCGTGCGCGATGGAGTCCAGGCCCGAGGTGCAGCCCGTCGAGATCAGCGCGACCGGCCCCTCGGCGCCCACCTCCCAGGCGACCTCGGCGGCCAGGGTGCTCGGCACCATGTAGCCGTACAGGTGGGGGACGCCGTACTCGTGGTCGACGAGCCACTTGCGGCCCCGGTCGCTGAGCACGACGTACTCCTCCTCCAGGCCCATCGTGCAGCCGACCGCGCTGCCGATGCTCACCGTCAGGCGCTCCGGCGCCAGCGCCGCGAGGTCGATGCCGCTGTCCGCGACGGCCTCCCGCGCGGAGACCACCGCGAACTGCGCGGCCCGGTCCATGCGGCGGATCTGCTGGGCGCCGAGCCCCGCCGCGGCCGGGTCGAAGTCGACCTCGGCGGCGACCTGGGAGCGGAAGGGTGCCGGGTCGAAGAGGCTGATCCTGCGGGTCGCGGTACGGCCCTCGGAGAGCAGCTCCCAGAACGCCTCGCGGCCCACCCCGCCGGGGACGACCGCGCCGACGCCCGTGATGACGGCCCGTCGGCTCACGGCGTACCGCCCACGGACGGGTTCGCCTGCTCGGGATGCTGGGCCGGCTCGGTGTCCACGTGGCCCAGCTCCGGGCGCGGGGCCAGCGGGGAGAGGTGGAAGGCGCACTTCGCGGTCGTGTCGCCGGTGTTCACCAGGCGGTGGCGCACCCCGATCGGAACGAGCAGCGAGTCGCCGGGGGCGAGGTCGATCTGCTCGCCGTCCATCGCCATCCGCAGCTCGCCCTCGATGACGTGGAGGAACTCCTCCGAGTACGGGTGGTAGTGCTCGGTGACGTGGTCGCCGGGGGCCAGCGTCATCGTGCCGCCGAAGCCGGACGTGCAGCCGACCGTCTTCGGGCTGAGGGTGACCCGGATGTCGCCGCCCCGGCGGGTGTTGGGCACGGCCTCGTCGACGGAGACCTTCACGGTGCGGGTGATGGACGTGGTCACTGGATCCGCCCCCCGTCCTTCGTCCAGACGTAGAAGGGCTCGGCCATCGCGTCCTTCGGTTCCTTCCAGTCCGGGTCGTACGGCTCCACGCACTGCGCGAGCCGCGTGTTGATGTCGTCGTAGAGGGGGTGGCTGCGGGCCCGGTAGAGGTTGGGGGAGATGTCCTCGTCGGCCTCGACGAGGTGGAAGTACAGCCCGTGGAAACGGAACAGGGTGCGCCGGGAGACGCCGATCATGCCCGGCAGGTCCGTGGCGTCGGAGTCGGCGAAGATCCCGGCGATGTCGTCGGTGTTTCCCGGCTTGTCCGGCTTCAGTCGGGCGACGATCAGAGTGCGGTGCACGGCGTACCTCCAGGGAAACGGCGTCCGGCATCAGGTCGGTCCGGACCGTCGCACCGGGGTCTGGAGAGCGGCTCGAAACACCGTCCATTCCGGGGGTGCAGGGCGCTTCGAGCGGGGCGCGAGGCGGCTCGGGTGCGGTGGGGGCCCGACCGAAGGAGGCGTCCCATGCCGTTCGCGGCGATCACCTACGACATCAAGCCCGGCTGCGAGAAGGAACTCACCGAGATCTTCGGCAACTTCAGGCGGGTACGCGGCAGCAGCGTCACCGACACCGAGGGCCGCGAGGCCGGCACGATCCTGGCGACGGCCGTCTTCCTGCGCGACGACACCCTCGTGCGGGTCATCGAGTACACCGGCGACCTCGACGCGGTGGCCCGGCACATGGCCTCGCAGCCCGGCGTCCGGGAGGTCGAGCGCAAGCTGAAGCCCTACCTGACCCGGCCCCGGGACACGGACACGCCGGAGGGGTTCGTGGCGACGTTCCGGCGCAGCCTGCTGACGACGGTCGCGGAGATCTCCGTACGCGACGCGTGAAGGCGAAGAACGCCGTGCGCTCTGTCCCGCCGACCGGGACAGGGCGCACGGCGTTCGTCTACAGGGCGGTCACCGCCGTCGCCGTGACGGCGAGGGCCAGGACCGCGAGGGCGGTGCGCAGGAGGTGCCAGCGGCGCCACAGGGGGCGCGGGTCCTGCCAGTCCGCGGGGAGGTCGGCCGGGTCGGCGACGGCCTTGACCCGGCGGTTGATGGGGACGTTGCACAGGTGGGAGACGGCCGAGACGCCCAGCAGCAGGACGACGGCCACGGTGAACAGGGCGCTGGCCGCGCCGGACGCCAGCACCGCCAGGGCCCCGTTCGCCAGCGCGCTGCCCAGCACGATCACCGGCATCGTGGGATCCCAGTTCCGGCCCAGGAGACGGTGGGCGTACACGTACGTCCCCGTCTCCATCGCGAACAGCGCGGGGACGACGCTCAGCGCGACGGCGAACAGCACGCCCGCCGTGATCCCGCCGCCGAGCAGCGCGACGACGCCGAGCAGGCCCGTCATGACGCCGGGGACGCCGCGGGGTGGGTGTCGATGGTCAGCTGGGACACCGTCCGCATGGTCGCGTCGCGGAAGTACGCCGCGAACCCCTGGTCGGACGCCGTCTCGCGCTGCTCGGCGAGGTACGGCGCGAGCTTCTCCTCCAGGACGTGCACCCCCTTCTGCGCGGCCATGTGCCGGGCGACGGCGGAGAAGTCGCCCTCGTAGTGGATGACCCGGACCAGGACGTCGTCCTTGAGGAACACGGCCGTCCCCAGCAGCCGCCCGGCCGCCTTCCGCTCGGCGTCCGTGAAGTCCGGGGTGTCGACCCGCTGGAACCCGGCGAAGATCGCGGCGATCTCCTCGTCGTGCCCGGGTTTCACCCGGTAGGTGATGGCTGCGTACGGCATCAGATACCTCCGTCTACGTCGAGAGTGACGCCGGTGACGTACGAGGCGGACGCCCCGGCGAGATAGAGGACCGCACCGGCGACGTCCTCGGGACGTCCCAGGCGGCCGAGCGCGGTCATCGAGGCGAGCCGGCCGGCCAGCGCGGGCGGCAGACCCGCGCCGGGTTCGGTCTCCGTGACGCCCGGGGCGACCGTGTTGACGCGCACGCCCCGGCCGCCGAGCTCCTTCGCCAGCGCCCTGGTGAAACCGACCAGGGCCGCCTTCGAGGCGCTGTAGTGCACGCCGAGCGGCCGGCCGCGCAGCGCCACGGACGCGCCGACGTTGACCACCGACGCGCCGTCCGGCAGCAGACCGGCCAGGGCGTGGGTGACGAGGTACGCGGAGGTCGCGTTGTGGTTCATCACGCGGTGCCACTCGTCCTCGGCGAGGTCCTCGAACTTGGCGTGGCCGTCCACGCCGACGTTGTTGACGAGGACGTCGACGCCGCCGAACCGTTCGCGGACGGTGTCCGCGAGCCGCCGGGCGCCCTCGCCGGTGGTCAGGTCGGCCCGCACGAAGGTGTGCTCGGCCTTCATGCCGGTCAGCTCAGCGTCGAGCGTGCGCACCGGCTCCCCGTCGGTGCGGTGGACGACGACCAGGCGGGCGCCGGCCGCCGCGAAGGCCAGGGTGACGGCGCGGCCGATGCCACGGGTGCCGCCCGTGACCACGACCCGGGTGCCGGCGAAGCCGGTCACCGGACCGCTCCGGCGCCGGGCGCCTCCTTGATCATGTTCAGCAGCAGGCGGGGCGTCTCCGCCTCCATCACGGCGTCGTCCGACAGCACGATGCCGTGCCGGCGGGTGATCAGGCCGGTCACCTGGAGCAGGGCCAGCGAGTCGTAGCCGAAGTCCAGGAACGGCGTGTCCAGGGCCTCCTCGCTGTCGAGGCTCGTGCCCTCCTCGGGCGCTCCCACGCATTCGAGCAGCAGCTCGCTCAGCTCGGCCAGGGTGATCTCGCTCATCGGCGTACTTCCTTCCACGAGTCGGTGGGTTCGGGGATTCTTCGGGGACGGGGAAGATCCGGGTGGGGAGAGGCGGACCCGGCCGGTGTCAGCCGACCTTCGCGAGGCGGTCCGACGGCATGCCGACCTCCAGGTCGAGCAGCGACGAGCCGAGCACCGCGCGCTGGAGGTGCTCGATGCCGGGCGACGGGTCCAGGCCCAGGTTCTGGCCGAGGGCCGTGCGCAGCTGCCGGTACGTCGTCAGGGCGTCTCCCCGGCGCCCCGCCCGGTACAGGGCGACCATCAGCTGGCCGTGGATGCCCTCGTTCAGCGGATAGCGGGCGGCGAGCCCCGACAGCTCGCCGATCAGCTCATGGTGGCGGCCCAGCCTCAGGTCCGCCTCGATCCGCCCGTGCAGGACGCTCATCCGGGACTCCTCCAGGCGGGTCGCCTCCACGTCCAGGAGCGGACCGCGCTGGACGTCGACCAGGGCCCGGCCCTTCCACAGGGCGAGCGCCCGGCCCAGGTGCGCGGAGGCCGCCGACCAGTCGCCCTGCTCCAGGGCGCGGTGCCCGGCCGAGGCCAGCACCTCGAACTCCTGCATGTCGAACAGGCCGCCCTGGGTGTCGAGCAGATAGCCGCCGGGCTCGGTGATCAGGACGCTCTTCGCGCCGTTGGGCAGCCCCGCGCAGTCCTTGCCGAGGGCCGCCGAGATCAGGGTGCGCAGTTGCAGGATGTAGGTCTGGAGAGTGGTCTGCACGCTGCGCGGCGGAGCCTCCCCCCACACCTCCTCGACCAGCGAGGACACGGACACGAGTTGGTTGGCCTGGAGGGCCAGCAGGGCGAGTACTTTGCGGGGCTTGACGGCGGTCGGCGTCACCGACACACCTGACTGAGTCGCTTTGAACGGGCCGAGTACGCAGATGTCCATCCGCGGATCTCCTTCCACAACGAACACGTCAGCCGACGTGCGGCAGCGGCATCTCTGCGTGCAGCGCCGCACCGACGGCAAGGGGCAACTCACGGCCGCGGACGAAGAAGTGCGCGCCCGGCATCGTCCGGAAACGGAACCGGGACGTGGTGCACCGTTCCCACGCGCGGACCTCCGGTATCCCCACCATCCGGTCGTCCCGGCCCGCGAAGGCCCACAGGGGGCACGGCAGCGGCTCGGCGCGGACCGAGCGCAGGCCACGGGCCAGCCGCAGGTCCGCCCGCAGGGTGGGGAGCGTGGCCCGCAGCCACTCGGGGCGCCCGAGCAGCAGCTCGGGCACGCTGTCCTCGTCGGCCAGCAGGCCGACCAGTTGCTCGTCGGTCACCCCCGGCCGCGCAGCCGCCTCCAGCAGGCGGGACGGCAGGTGCGGGGCCGGGCAGGCGCCGACGAGGACGACCTCGGGAGGGCGGCGGCCCTCCGCGACGAGGTGCAGGGCGAGCCGGTGGGCCACCAGCGCGCCCAGGCTGTGGCCGTAGAAGGCGTACGGCACGTCGAGGAGCGGGCCGAGGTCCTTCGTCAGCTCCTCGATCAGCCGGTCCGCGTCCGTGAACGGGGGCTCCCTCAGGAGGGACTCCCGGCCCGGCAGCCGTACGGGCAGGACCGTGACGCCCGTCCCGATCCGCTGCCGCCAGCCCGCGAACGTCATGGCGCCGGCTCCCGCGTGGTGGAAGCACAGCAGCCTCCGCTCCGGGCCGTCGCCGCCCTCACCCGCTTTCGGCCGGGTCGCAAGATAACGCAGCACCTTCCGGATCCCCCTTCCGCACGATGCCTTCCGGCGAGACGACCCAGAGCCTCACGGCGTCCTCTGGAAACGCGCTCAACGGGTGGTGGAGCGGGGGTCGGGGAGCGGGCCACACCCGCTGGCCGGGCGCTGAAACTCCCAGCTCAACCATGTTTCGGTCACCGGTACACGATGACTGGACGATCACCAGCGCACCGATGCGGACGGTCGCACGTTCGCTGTCGCGATTCGCTCGGGCGCGCGCGGGGCGCATTCAGGGGGCGCGAAAGGCCGGGGCGGGGCCGTCCTCCGCGGCTTCGCCGCCGCCGCGGCCCCGCCGGGCGCCTCCCGCCGGCCCGTTCCCGCGCGGCCGTGGGGCGGGAGCGTTCAGGGGGTTGTCCGGGGTGGGGCGGGGTGGTTTCGTGGAGTGGGGTCACGGGGGTACGGGGGGTCGAAGAGGTCCCCGGGAGGTATCCCGGGGAGCCAGAACCAGCCGTACAGCGCCAGCGCGTGCCAGACGGGGGCCAGCAGGCGCCGGGCCCTGCCCGGGGCGGGGGAGACGGGTGCGGGCATGGGGCTTCCCTCCTGGTGGGGTGCGGAGGGAGCAGCGTGGGGACGCCGGCTCGACGGGGTCTTGAAAGGGGCTCGGGAGCCGGGCGCAGGCCGATTGTGGCGGGAGCTCTAGCCGGGCTCTAGCGTTTCTTGCTCAGGTGTCATCCGCAGGCCGCGCAGCGCACGCCGCGGCGAGCCCTCCGACGACCCCCTCAGGCCCCGAAAGGACGGTGCGCTGTGGCGCGGGACGCGGCGAACGGGGAGACCCCGGCACCCCGTCCGGCCGGACCCGGGTGCGATCCGGGCCGGCTCGTCGCCGCGCTGCGGCGCTACGAGGTGAGCGGCGAGGGCACCCCCGAGAGCCTCGAACGGGAACTGGTGCGCAGCGCCCGGCACCAGGAGGGGCAGCAGGGGATGCGGGGGCAGGTGACGCTCCGTTCGCTCGACCGGCCCGGCAGCTTCCTGCACGTCAGCTGCTGGCGGTCGTTCGGGACACTGCTCGGGGCGATCCACGCGGGCGCGTCCTGCGCGGAACTCGACCGGCTGGGCAGACTCGCCGAGATCGAGCCAGGACAGGCGGTCGGGGTGGGCCTGCTGGGCACTGCGCTCACGGTCGCCGACCAGGCCCACGCGATCCTGATCGAGGCCCGCCTGGACGGCGAGGCGGCCCGCTTCGAACTCGACTTCGGCGCCCTCGCGGGCCCCTTCCTGCACGACACGGGCTTCGGCGGAGTCCTCCTCCTGCGCTCCACCACGGACCCCCGCGCCTACCTGGGCCTCCTGTGGTGGACCACCGCCGAGCGCTGCGACCAGGCCCTCAGCAGCCCCCACTTCGCCGCCCGCCGCCACCGCCTCCACTCCACCACCACCCGCCTCACCGTCGAACGGGCCCAGGCGACGGGCCCCCACCCGCCCGCGTGACCCGGATCCCGCCCACCCCGCCCGCGTGACGCGGATGCCGCTCCACCTCTCCCCGGGCGGCGCGCGACCGGGGTTCGAGGGGGGTGCCTCACAGTGGTCCGCATGTCCGAGATTCCGCTCCTCAAGGTGGTCCGGGGGCAGCCGGACGAGGGTGAGTTGGCTGCGGTGGTCGCCGCGTTGCTGGTGCTGATGCGAGAGGGCGGACCGGCGGCGGAAGCGGGGCCTCGGCGGGCCGAGTGGGGCAGCGAGCGGTTCCGTCACCGCGCCGCCGCCTTCTGGCCGGCCCAGCGAGCCACCTTCCCGTCGGCTCCCTGAGCCGTCGCTTCCGGGCGGCTCTGTGAATCGTCGCGCCCCTGCACGGGGGGACGCGCGCAAGCTAGGGGGACGTGTTGACCTGCCACCGGAACTTCACCGAACTCATGCTGGCCAGGACCGAGCAGGCGCCCGGAAGGGACGCGCTGGTCCTGCTGCCGGACAACGAGGAGAGAGGGCGCCCCAAGTCGATCTCGTACCGAAGCCTGGACGCCGCCGTACGACGCCTGGCCGGCTGGCTCCAGAGCCAGGACGCCGCCGGTGAACGCGTCCTGCTGCTGCACCACTCCCGCCGCCAGTTCGCGGTCAGCTTCCTCGCCTGCCTGTACGCGGGAGCGATCGCCGTACCCTGCCCGCCCGGCGGCGGCCACGCGCACCACGAGGAACGCATCGCGGGCATCGTCAAGGACACCGCGCCCCGCGTGACGCTCACGGACGCGGCACTGGCCCCGGAGGTCTCCCGCCTGCTGGCCCGCTGCGGGTACGGCAACATGCCCTGCCTGCCCGCCGACGCCGTACCGACCGCCCCGCCCTGGACGCCGCGGCCCACGGCCCCGGACACGGTCGCCTACCTCCAGTACACGTCCGGCTCCACGGGCCAGCCGCACGGCGTGGTGATCACCCACGAGAACCTCCTCGCCAACCAGCAGGCGATCCAGCAAGCGCTGGACACCCGGCCCGGCGACCGGATCGGCGGCTGGCTGCCGCTCCACCACGACATGGGCCTGGTCGGCCAGCTGCTGCACCCGCTGTGGCTCGGCGGCACCTCGGTGATGCTCCCGGCGGAGACCTTCGTACGGCACCCGGTGCGCTGGCTTGAGGCCATCGGCCGGCACCGGATCGCCGTCAGCGGCGCCCCGGACTTCGCCTACGACCTGTGCCTGCGCCGCGTCACGGACGACCAGCTCACGGGTCTCGACCTGTCCGGCTGGCGCACGGCCGTGTCCGGCGGCGAACCCGTCCGCCCGGAGACCCTCCGCGACTTCGCCGACCGCTTCACCCGGGCCGGCTTCGACAAGGCGGCCTTCGCCGCCTGCTACGGCCTCGCCGAGGCCACCCTCCTCGTCTCCGGCACCGGCGGCACCCTCCCGCGCCGCGAACGCGCCGTCGACGCCGAGGCCCTGGAACGGCACCTGTGGCGCGCGCCCGAACCGGGGCGTCCGGCCCGCAACCTGCTGTCCTGCGGCCCGGCCGTCGGCTGCGAGACCAGGATCGTCGACCCGGAGACCCGCGCCCCCGTCCCGGACGGCCGCATCGGCGAGATCTGGGTACGCGGCCCCGGCGTCGCCCGCGGCTACTGGCGCGACCTCGGCGAGACGGCCCGCGTCTTCGGCGCGGCCGCCGCCGACGGCGAGGGCGGCTTCCTGCGCACCGGCGACCTCGGCACCCTCGACGACGGCCACCTCTACGTCACCGGCCGCCTCAAGGACGTCATCGTCGTCGCCGGCCGCAACCTCTACCCGCAGGACGTCGAGCGCACCGTCCAGCACGTCAACGCGCTCTTCGGCCCCGGCACCGCCTTCGCCGTCCCCGGCGAGCGCGAACGCGTCGTCGTCGTCCAGGAGTTGCGCGCCCGCAGCGGCTACGATCTCGACCTCGCCGCGCTCGCCGGCCAGGTGGAGCGCTGCCTCACCGAGGAGTTCGACGTACGCGTCGGCGGCGTCCTGCTGGTGCGCCCCGGCACCGTACGCCGTACCACCAGCGGGAAAGTGGAGCGGTCCGCGATGCGCGAGCTCTTCCTGCGCGGCCGGATCCGCCCGCTGCACCAGCGGCTCGACACCGATCTGGTCGTGGGGCCGGCCGCACTGACCGGATGAACCAGGGCGACGGAGGGGGCTGGTGTGATCCACGTACTGAGCGGCGAGCGGCACGAACGGGAGTTCCTCGGCTGGCTGACGGACCGGGTCTCGGACTACGCGCGCCGCGAGGTCGGCCGCGACGCCCTGCTGGTGGAGTGCGGGCTCGACTCGGTGGCCCTGCTGAGCCTGTACGGCGACATCGAGGCGGAGTTCGGCTCCCTGATCGGCCCGGAGGACATGTGGATGTACCCGACGGTCCGGGAACTGGCCCGCCACCTCGCCGTCCGCAGAGCACGCGGGACGCGCGGGGACCACGGGCCGCGCTCCGCCCGCCGGACGGTGCGCCCGGTGTTCGTGTTCAGCGGCCAGGGCAGCCAGCACCCCGGCATGGCCGAGGGCCTGTACCGCCACTCGACCCCGTACCGCTCCAGCCTGACCTGGGCCGACGAGATCCTCTGGCCCTACCTGGGCCGCTCGGTCACCGAGCTGATCCTCGGCCGCGACCCCGGCATCGACCGCACCGCCCTGTCCCAGCCGGCGCTGTTCGCCGTCGAGCACGCGCTCGCCCGGACCCTGCTGGACGCCGGGGTGCGCCCGGTCGCCGTCCTCGGGCACGGCGTCGGCGAGTTCGCGGCGGCGACGGTCGCCGAGGCCCTGACGCTGGGTCACGCGGCCCGGCTGGTCGCGCTGCGCGGCGCGTTCATGCAGCGCCTGACGGGCGGCGGCGGCATGCTCGCGACCTGCGCCGACCCCTACGAGGCCGCCGAGGTCGCCGCCTGGGAGCCCGGCGTGTCCATCGGCGCGGTCAACGCGGCCCGCGCGACCGTCCTCACCGGCGACCTGGCGGGCCTCGCCCGCGCCCGCGCCCGCCTCGCGGACGCCGGCATCTCCAGCCGCCTCCTGCCGGTCGGGCACGCCTTCCACTCGCCGCTCATGGCGGACGCCGTCCCCGGCTTCCAGGCCGCGGCCCGCCGCGCCCCCGGCACCCGCCCGCGCGTCCCGTTCTACTCGACGGTCTACGGCCGCCAGCTCGCCGAACCCCTCGGCGCCGCCTACTGGGCCCGCCAGATCACCTCACCCGTGCGCTTCGCGGAAGCCGTACGCCGGATGCTGGACCGGCACGCGCCCACGCACGTCGTCGAGGTCGGGCCCCGGGCGGTCCTCACACCGCTGCTGCGCAGGATCGGCGGCGCGGACGGGCCCCGGTGCCTCGCGGTGTGCCAGAGCCCGGAGAGCGACGCGGTGGATCTGGCGGGGGTGCTGTCGGCGCTGGACGCGGGACCGCTGGCGGAGGACGTATGAGACCGGCCCTCGGGAAGCCGGCGCCGCTCACGGAATCCAGTCGGCCTCCCGGGCGATGCGGATCGCGTCGATCCGGTTGCGCGCGTTCAGCTTCGCCACGATCGCCGTCAGATAGTTCCGGACCGTCCCCTTGGTCAGGTACAGGGCCTCGGCGATCTCCCCGGTGTCCGCTCCCCGCGCGGCGAGCCGCAGCACCTCCGCCTCGCGCGGCGACAGCGGCGACTCCACCGCCTCCCAGGCGGACAGCGCGAGCCCCGGGTCCACGACCCGCTTGCCCGCGGCCACCGCCCGCACCGAGTGGGCCAGCCGGTAGGGCGGCGCGTCCTTCAGGAGGAACCCGCAGACGTGCGCGGTCAGCGCCCGGCGCACCATGCCGGGCCGGCCGAGGCTGGTGAGGATCAGCACCCGGCACGTCGGCAGCCGCTCGTACAGCTCGGCGGCGGCGGTGATCCCGTCCGTGCCGGGCAGGTCGATGTCGACGACGGCCACGTCCGGGCGGGTGCGCAGAGCGGTCTCCACGATCAGGTCGCCGCGGTCCACGGAGGCGACGACCTGGAGATCGGGCTCCAGTTCCAGCAGGGCGACCAGCGCTCCCCGGACCATGTGGACGTCCTCGGCGAGCAGGATCTTCACCGACAGCATTGACTCCCCCTGATCAAGCGTGTCCGCGTGAGCGGTGACGGCTACGCGCTCTCCCGCACGGCAGTGGTCGCTGCCATGGGGGTGACCGGTCGGACGGGTACTTTGGCCACGAGGCGGAACCGGCCGTCGTCGCGCACCATGGCCGTCAGCCGGCCGCCGACCTCGTCGACGCGGGTGCGGAGGTTGTCCAGGCCGCAGCCGCGCGGGCCGCCGGAGCGGCCCTTGGCGAGCACCCCGTCGTTCACCAGGACGAGCCGTACGGTCTCCCCGTCGCGGACCGCCCTGATGTCGCACGTACGGGCCGTGCTGTGCCGCAGGATGTTGGTGACGCCCTCGCGCAGCGTCGTCGCGAGGACCGTGTCCACCGCCGGGTGCAGCCGGCCGCAGGCGATGTCGACGGTGGTGCGGATGTCGGCCGCGGCCAAGACCTCCGCCGCCGACTCGGCCTCCGCCGCCAGCGACATCTCCCGGTAACCGCTGGCCACCAGCCGCGCGTCCGCGACGGCCTGCCGGGACACCGCGAGGACCGACTCCACCTCGTCCAGCGCCCGCCCCGGCTGCGCCGGCACCAGCCGGTGGATCAGCTCGCACTTCAGGGTGATCGCGGAGAGGCTGTAGCCCAGCAGGTCGTGCACGTCCCGGGAGATCCGGCGCCGCTCCTGGGCCACCGCCGTCCGGGCCAGCTCGGCGCGGGCCGTGTGCACCTCGCGCACCAGGTCCGTCAGCAGCGTCAGACCGTGCAGCACCAGGCCCGTGAGCACCGTGGTCAGCGGTGCGTAGACCTGGGCCCCCAGCGGCAGGCCGAGCAGTGCGGCGTACCCGCCGGTCCCGGCGGCCACCAGCGCGAACAGGGCCCACGCCAGGGGGCGGGGCAGCAGGAGCAGCAGCGAGGCGCCCAGGACCCCGGCGGCGGGGGCCCAGGAGACGCCGAACCACAGGAACGGCACGAAGGCCAGGGCGGCCTGGACGGCGAGCGTCAGCACCCTGTGGTGGAGGGGCCGGTGGCGGGCACGGGGCGACAGGAGCAGGAGCTGCACGCAGAACAGGGCCGTCACACAGGCCACGCACAGGACGAGTCGCGCCGGACCGGGGTCGTCCCACAGGACGTTGAGCACGAGGACCGCCGAGTAGCCGCACATCACGGCGACGGCGATCATCCGCGACACCCGCGTCGGCGGGACGTCCCCGCCCGGACCGCGCCACCTGGTTCCGGTTAAGGCAGCCGACCCTCCCTGACCGGTACCGGGCCCCCCACGGCCGTCGCCGTGCGGGCCGCCGGTATCCGTACGGCGAAACGGGTCGGCCATGCGGTGCCTCCTCCCAAGACCGCTTGAACTGTTCGAAATATACGTTGTCCTGGCCCTGGAGAGGCTGGCCGAACAGGTATTGCTTGCGCGAACCCGCGCGCCCGGTTCGGGCAGTCACCACCGAGTACGCGGGCGGAAAGAACGAGCCGTACGGGGCGCACGGACTCTCCCGTGCGCAATGCCCGGGGCGGCTGATTCCCGACGTTTCCATGAACCGGATCGCGGGCCGCGGCCCGAGCGGCCGAACCGGAACCCGGCATGTCCGCGGGGAGAGAGTTTGAGCCGTGAGGGCCGGATTCGGGAGCCGCGTACGTCATGGGCCGGGCATGAACTTTTCATGATTGCGCTCATGCGTTGCTCACTGGGCGGCCCCCGGCGGGAATGGGAGCATGCGCAGCACGCTCCGAGTGGGGGACACCCGGACCCGGGTCCAGGGGATGCGACTCGAAAGGGGAGAGCACGCTATGGAGATCAAGGTATTGGGGCCGCTCACGGCGGTGGAACAGGGCATGTCGGTGGTGCCCAGCGCGGCCAAGCCCCGGCAGATCCTGGCCCTGCTCGCGCTACAGGCCGACCACGTCGTCACCGTGCCCACACTGATGGCCGAGATCTGGGGGGAGCGGATACCGCGCAGCGCGTCCACGACCCTCCAGACCTACATCCTCCAGCTGCGCCGCCGTATCGCGGCCGGCCTCGTCGGGGACGCCCGGGGCGCGAAGGACGTCCTGGTCACCCAGTTCGGCGGCTACCTGCTGCACGTCCAGCCCGGCCAGGTCGACGTCCAGGAGTTCGAGCAGCTCGTCGCCGACGGCCGGCTCGCCTACGACGCCGGCGACTACCGCACCGCCTCCCGCCTCCTCGGCGCCTCCCTCGCCCTGTGGCACGGCCCCGCCCTGGTGGACGTCCGCGCGGGCAGCGTCCTCGAACTGGAGGTGCTGCGCCTGGAGGAGAACCGGATGGCGGCCCTGGAACGCCGTATCGAGGCGGACCTCCACCTCGGCCGGCACGCGGAAGTCGTCCCGGAACTGCGGGTGCTGACGGCCCGGCACCCCATGAACGAGCGTTTCTGCGCCCAGTTCATGCTGGCCCTGCACCGCTCCGGCGGCGCCTGGCGGGCCCTGGAGGCCTACCAGCGGCTGCGCGGCGCCCTCGTCACGGAACTCGGCCTCGAACCCTCCCCGTCGCTCCAGCAGCTCCACCACGCGGTCCTCTCGGGCGACACGGCCCTCGACCCCCAGCCGGCGGGCGTCTCCAGCCCTCTTCGAGCCCCCCTTCCTACGTTGAGGGAATGACGACCCTCGATGAACTCCTGGCCGCCGCGCCGGCGCCTGATCTGGGGCGGGCCACCGCTGAGCTGAAGCTGCTGAAGGAGGAGGTGAGCCGGGGACCCGACCCGGAGGCCACGCGGCGCCAGCACGGGAAGGGGAAGCTGACCGTCCACGAGCGGCTCGACCTGCTCTTCGACCCGGGGACGTTCACCGAGATCGAGCCCCTGCGCCGGCACCGGGCCACCGGCTTCGGGCTGGAGGAGCGCAAGCCGCACGGGGACGGCGTGGTGATCGGCTGGGGCGAGGTGCACGGGCGGACCGTGTTCGCCTACGCCCACGACTTCCGGGTGTTCGGCGGGGCCCTCGGGGAGGCCCACGCCGCCAAGGTCCACAAGGTGATGGACCTCGCCCTCTCCGCCGGCGCCCCCCTCGTCGGGCTCAACGACGGCGCGGGCGCCCGCATCCAGGAAGGTGTCACCGCGCTCGCCGGGTACGGCGGCATCTTCCGCCGCAACACCCGCGCCTCCGGGATCATCCCGCAGATCAGCGTGATGCTGGGCCCCTGCGCGGGCGGCGCGGCCTACTCCCCGGCGCTCACCGACTTCGTGTTCATGGTCCGCGAGACCTCGCAGATGTTCATCACCGGACCGGACGTCGTCCAGGCGGTGACCGGCGAGGAGATCACCCACAACGGGCTCGGCGGAGCCGACGTGCACGCCGCCACCTCGGGCGTCGCCGGGTTCTGCCACGACGACGAGGCCGAGTGCCTCGAAGACGTCCGGTTCCTGCTGTCGCTGCTGCCGCAGAACAACCGCGAACTCCCCCCGGACGTCCCGGCCGGCGACCCCGCCGACCGCCGCACCGACACCCTGACCTCGCTGGTCCCCGCCGACCCGGCGCAGGCGTACGACATGCGCGCGGTCGTCGAGGAGATCGTGGACGACGGCGAGTTCTTCGAGGTCCACGAGGCGTGGGCGCGCAACGTGGTGTGCGGGTTCGCCCGCCTCGGCGGCCAGGTCGTCGGCATCGTCGCCAACCAGCCCGCCGCCCTCGCCGGGGTCCTGGACATCCACGGCTCGGAGAAGGCCGCCCGGCACGTCTCGATCTGCGACTCCTTCAACATCCCGCTGGTCACCCTCGTCGACGTACCCGGTTTCCTGCCCGGCGTGGACCAGGAGCACGGCGGGATCATCCGGCACGGCGCGAAGCTGCTGTACGCGTATTGCAACGCGTCCGTGCCCCGGATCTCCCTGGTGCTGCGCAAGGCGTACGGCGGCGCGTACATCGTCATGGACTCGCGCTCGATCGGCGCGGACCTCACCTTCGCCTGGCCGACGAACGAGATCGCGGTGATGGGCGCGGACGGCGCCGCGAACGTCGTCTTCCGCCGGGAGATCGCCGCCTCGGACGACCCGGAGGCGACCCGCGCCCGCCTCGTCGAGGACTACCGCGCCGAGCTGATGCACCCCTACTACGCCGCCGAACGCGGCCTCCTCGACGACGTCATCGACCCCGGCGACACCCGCCGCACCCTGATCCGCTCCCTGACGATGCTGCGCGGCAAGAACGCGGTGCTCCCGGACCGCAAGCACGGCAACGTCCCCCTGTGACACAGTGCCCGGGTGACCCACTCCTCCCGGACGGCCTACGACGACATGGGAACCCCGGTCCACCTGCCCCGCCCGCCGCGCCGCGTCGTCTCCCTGGTCCCCTCCCTCACCGAGGCCCTCGCCGCCACGGGCACGCTGGTCGGCGCGACCGACTGGTGCACGCACCCGGCCGGCCTCGACGTCACCCGAGTCCGGGGCACGAAGAACCCGGACCGGGCGGCGATCACCGCGCTCTCGCCGGATCTGGTGATCGCGAACAAGGAGGAGAACCGCGAACTGGACGTGCGGCGGCTGCGGGAGGCCGGGGTGCCGGTGTGGGTGACCGTCGTGGAGACGGTTCCGCAGGCGATCGGGTCGCTGGAGCGGCTGTTCACGCAGGTGCTGCGGACCGGGGAGCCGGGGTGGCTGGGGGAGGCGCGGGAGCTGTGGACGGGGGAGGTGCCGCCGGTCATGGCGAGTGTGGCGGTGCCGGTCTGGCGTGATCCGTGGATGGTCGTCGGGGGGTCCACCTTCACCGGGGATCTGCTGCGGCGGGCCGGGTTCGCCAATGTGTTCGACGGGGACGCGCGGGGGCGGTACCCGGCTGTGGAGGTGGGGGAGATCCGCGCGGACGTGGTGCTGCTGCCGGACGAGCCGTACGCGTTCTCGGCGGCGGACGGTCCGGAGATGTTCCCCGATGTGGAGGTGCGACTGGTCAGCGGACGGCTGCTGACCTGGTACGGACCGTCGCTGGTGGAGGCGCGTGAAGTGTTCGCGGGGAGGTAGGGCACGATGCTTGCCACGAATTCACTTGGACGTCCTACTATCTATTTAGTAGGACGTCCAAGTATCTGGTCGTACGTCGCTGGAAGGTCCCCATGAGCGAACTGCACCGCCCCACGCACCCCGTCCGGCTGGTCACCGCCTCCGCGCTGTTCGACGGCCACGACGCGTCGATCAACATCATGCGGCGGATCTTCCAGGCACAGGGCGCGGAGGTGATCCACCTCGGGCACAACCGCTCCGTGCGCGAGGTCGTGGACGCGGCGCTGGAGGAGGACGCGCACGGCGTGGCCGTCTCCTCCTACCAGGGCGGGCACGTCGAGTACTTCGAGTACCTGGTGGAGTCGCTGCGCGAGCAGGGCGCGGACCACGTCCGGGTGGTCGGCGGCGGGGGCGGCGTCATCGTCCCGGAGGAGATCACCCGGCTGCGCGCGTCCGGCGTGACGATCTTCTCGCCGGAGGACGGCCAGCGGATGGGCCTCGCCGGGATGGTCAACTCGGTCGTGCGGGACTGCGACTTCGACCTCTGGGACGGCCACCCGGCCGATGTGGACGCGGTGTTGGCCGGCGACCGCTTCGCCGTGGCCCGCGCGATCACGGGCGCCGAACTCGGCAAGCTGCCACGGGAGTTCATGGAGGCGCTGCGCGGTACGACGCGCACGGTCCCCGTCCTCGGCATCACCGGCACCGGCGGCTCCGGCAAGTCCTCGCTCACCGACGAACTGGTCCGGCGCTTCCGGGTCGACCAGCAGGACAAGCTCCGCATCGCGGTGATCGCCGTCGACCCGACCCGGCGGCGCGGCGGGGGCGCCCTGCTGGGGGACCGGATCCGGATGAACTCCCTCGACGGCAACCGGGTGTTCTTCCGCAGCCTCGCCACCCGCGGGAGCCGCGAACTCCCCGAGCACCTCGCCGACGTGATCGACGTCGTGAAGGCCGCCGGGTTCGACCTGGTGATCGTCGAGACGCCGGGCATCGGGCAGGGCGACGCGGCGATCGTGCCGTTCGTCGACACCTCGCTGTACGTGATGACACCGGAGTTCGGTGCCGCCTCCCAGCTGGAGAAGATCGACATGCTCGACTTCGCCGACACGGTCGCCATCAACAAGTTCGAACGCCGGGGCGCGAAGGACGCGCTGCGTGACGTAGGGCGCCAACTGGTCCGCAACCGCGAGGAGTTCGGCAAGAAGCCCGAGGACATGCCGGTGTACGGCACTTCGGCGGCGACCTTCAACGACGACGGCGTCACCGCCCTGTACCAGCACCTGCGGGGCGAACTCGCGGACAAGGGGCTGCCGTTGGCGGAGGGCTCGCTCCCGCACGTGGACGTCCGGCACTCCTCCGGCATCCGGCAGGTGGTCCCGGCGGAGCGGGTGCGCTACCTCGCCGAGATCACCGACACGATCCGCGCCTATCACGCGCAGACCCTCCGACTCGCGGACGCGGCACGGCGGTTGCAGCGGCTCACCGAGGTCGAGGGCGAGTTGGCGCGGGCGGGGTCCGACGCGGCGAACCTGGCGCCGTTGATCAAGAATGCCCGTCGTGACCTGCCGGGCGACATCGCCGACGAGATCGCGAGCTGGCCCGCTGTCGTGGCCAGTTACTCCGGCGACGAGCAGATCGTCACCGTACGCGGCAAGGAACTGCGCACCCGGCTCACCCGCGAGTCCCTCTCCGGCAACAAGATCCCGCGCGTCGCCCTGCCCCGGTTCACCGACCACGGCGAGCTGGTGAGCTACTGGCGCCGCGAGAACCTCCCGGGCCGGTTCCCGTTCACCGCGGGCGTGTTCCCCTTCAAGCGGGACGGCGAGGACCCGGCGCGGATGTTCGCGGGCGAGGGCGACCCGTTCCGCACGAACCGGCGCTTCAAGCTGCTCTCCGAGGGCCAGCCCGCGACCCGCCTGTCCACGGCGTTCGACTCGGTCACCCTCTACGGCCGCGACCCCGACGAACGCCCCGACATCTACGGCAAGGTGGGCACGTCCGGCGTCTCCGTCGCGACCCTCGACGACATGAAGGCCCTCTACGACGGCTTCGACCTGGTCGCCCCCACGACCTCCGTGTCGATGACGATCAACGGCCCCGCGCCGACGGTCCTGGCGTTCTTCCTCAACACGGTGATGGACCAGCGCACCGACGCGTTCCGCGAGGCGGAGGGCCGCGAACCGTCCCCCGAGGAGGCCGAGGGACTGCGCGCCGAGGCGCTCGCGAGCGTGCGCGGCACGGTCCAGGCCGACATCCTCAAGGAGGACCAGGGCCAGAACACCTGCCTGTTCTCCACCGAGTTCAGCCTCCGCATGATGGCCGACATCCAGGAGTGGTTCATCGAGCAGAAGGTCCGCAACTTCTACTCCGTCTCCATCTCCGGCTACCACATCGCCGAGGCCGGGGCGAACCCGATCAGCCAGCTCGCCTTCACCCTCGCCAACGGATTCACCTACGTCGAGGCGTACTTGGCGCGCGGCATGCACATCGACGACTTCGCCCCCAACCTCTCCTTCTTCTTCTCCAACGGCATGGACCCCGAGTACGCGGTCCTCGGCCGCGTCGCCCGCCGGATCTGGGCGGTCGCGATGAAGGAGAAGTACGGCGCGAACGAGCGCAGCCAGAAGCTGAAGTACCACGTCCAGACCTCCGGACGCTCCCTGCACGCCCAGGAGATGGACTTCAACGACATCCGCACCACCCTCCAGGCGCTCATCGCCCTCTACGACAACTGCAACAGCCTGCACACCAACGCCTACGACGAGGCGGTGACCACCCCCACCGAGGAGTCGGTGCGCCGGGCGCTCGCGATCCAGCTCATCATCAACCGCGAGTGGGGGCTCGCGATGAACGAGAACCCGCTCCAAGGGTCGTACGTCATCGACGAGTTGACCGACCTCGTCGAGGAGGCGGTGCTCCAGGAGTTCGAGCGGATCAGCGAGCGCGGCGGGGTGCTGGGCGCGATGGAGACCGGCTACCAGCGGGGCCGGATCCAGGACGAGTCGATGCTGTACGAGCAGCGCAAGCACGACGGGACGCTGCCGATCGTCGGCGTCAACACGTTCCGCAACCCGCACGCCGGCACCGCCGCCCCCGGCCCGGTGGAGCTGGCGCGGGCGACCGAGGAGGAGAAGCGGTCGCAGCTGGAGCGGGTCGTGGAGTTCCGTACGCACCACCGGAGCGAGGCCCACGAGGCGCTGGCCGCGCTGAAGGAGGCGGCGGTCGGGGACGGCAACGTGTTCGCGGTGCTGATGGAGGCGGCCCGGGTGTGCACGCTCCAGCAGATCACCGAGGCGTTCTTCGAGGTGGGGGGCCAGTACCGGCGGAACGTCTGAGCGGACGCGGGGCGGCTTCCGGCCGGGGCCTGCTGGAGCCGGCGTGAAAGGTTCGTACAGGAGAAGTACAACTTTAAGTCTCAAGATTCCCTTGGGCGGGTCCGGCTGTGAGGCTGGGGACACGGGGTGATGTCTCAGTCGGATCGAGCGACCAGGAACTGAAGTGACTCACGACCGCAGGCCCCACGGGGCCGGCCCCGCACTGCTGGCCCTCGTGCTCACCGGGCTGCTGGGTCTCGGCTGGGCGGTGTCGGGAATCCGGCCGACCTCCGTCGAGGCCCCCCGCCTCCAGCCCCATCCGGTCTACGGCGACGGCGTGTTCGTGGTGCGGATGGACATGGTGGCGGGGCCGGTGGTCCGGCCCGTGGTCCCGGCCGGGCCCGAGGGGCGCTTCCCGTCCCCCTCGCCACTGCCGCCACCCGTGCCGCCGGGGTGAGGGGACGGGGCGACCGGGTCCCGCAAGACCGCGAAAAGCGCGTGTCGCCCCTCCCGGAACGCCGGTCCCCCTTCCGCCCCGGGGCGTCAATCGCCCTTCAGTGCAGGCGTGTTCGCCGCGAACGCGTCCGCCGCCGCCAGGTCGAAGTCCCCGTGATCGCTGCCCAGCCCCCGCGCCACGAGAGCCGCCGCCGCGCACCCCAGCACCGCGGACTCCACGGCCGTACGCCCGAGCCCGATCCCGCGCAGGAACCCGGCGGAGAAGGCGTCACCGCACCCGGTCGTGTCGACGGCGTCGACCGCGAACGCCGGTACGGTCACGGTCTCTTGAGCCGTCACCACCAGCGCCCCGCGCGCCCCCATCGTCACGGCGACACAGCCCACGCCGCGCTCCAGGAAGACCCGCGCCCCCGCCTCGACGCTCTCCGCGCCGGTGAACCCCACGACCTGGTCCTCGTTGGGCAGCAGGTAGTCGACGTACGGCAGCGCGTCCGCGATCCAGTCGAACAGCCCGCTGTCGCCGCCCGCGAGGATGTCCATCGAGGTGACGGTCCCCGCCTCCTGTGCGGGCCGCAGGATCTTCGCAGCCCCCTCCCCGCCCATCAACTCCGGTGCGCCCAGGTGGAGATGGGTGGACGCGGCGATCTCGGCGTGCGGGGCGTCGTCGGGGCCGTAGGTGATGTTCGCGCCCAGCACGTGGAACGCGGGCCGGCTCCCGTCGGGCCGGATCGGCAGCACCGACGCCGAGGTCTGGGCGTCGTCGCGCCGTACGACGAGGGACGTGTCGACGCCGAACCTGCCGAGCAGGCTCAGCATCAGGTCGCCGATCGGGTCGGTCCCGATCGCGCCGGCCGTCCGGACCGCCGCGCCCAGCTTGGCCAGGGTCACCGCGGTCCCGGCCGCCGTGCCCGCCGGGCCGAACCGGATCTGGTCGACCAGCGTCGCGCCCTGCCCGTCCGGGATGGACTCGACGGGGCGGACCTGGACGTCGAACACGTGGGCGCCGAGCGCTATGACCGACTGACTCACGGGGCTCTCCCTCTTCCTGTTGCCGGACTCGTTACGGCTTCGCCGCGCGCGTACTGCCGTACCCGCTGTTCAACGCGGCGGTGATGACGGCGACTTGCTGCTCCTCGTCGAGCGCGCGCGGGGTGCCGAGGGCGGCGGCGCGGGCGTAGACGTCGCAGGCCCACTCCAGCAGGAGCGCGTTCTCCACGGCCTTCTCCAGCGTCGGACCGTGCACCACCGCGCCGTGGTTGGCCATCAGCGCCGCCGACTTGCCCTCCAGCGCGGCGAACACGTGACCGGCCAGCTCCGGGCTCCCGAACACCGCGAACGGCGCGACCCGTACGGCGCCGCCGAGCAGCAGCATCTGGTAGTGCACGCAGGGGAGTTCGTCGAGGACGAGGGAGAGGGCGGTGGCCCTCGGGGAGTGGGTGTGGACGACCGCGCCCGCGCCGAAGCGCTCGTAGATCCCGAGGTGCAGCTCCAGTTCGGAGGTGGGCGCCAACTCCCCTGCCAGCACCCGGCCTTCGAGGTCCACGACGGTCACCTCGGCGGGCGTCGCCCGGCCGAGCACCGCGCCTGTCGCGGTGACCGCCACGCCGTCGTCGGTCCGTACGCTCACGTTCCCCGCGGTGCCGATCAGCAGGCCCGCGTCCGCGAGCCGCCGACTGGCCTCCGCGACCGCGTGCCGCGCCTGTGCGGCCGGATTCGCCTCCGTCATGACGCGAAAGGTAACCTGAACATGAAACAAAGTCACGTTTGGTTTCGGGATTTTCGGGATCGGAGCGAGAACGCGTGGAACCCCCGGCAGGGCAGGGCGAGTTGACCGGCGTACGGCTCAGGCGTACGCCCCGGCAGGCCCGTTCCGTGGAGAAGGTCGCCCGGGTGCTGGCGGCGGCGGAGCGGCTGCTCGCCGAGGAGGGCGTCGACGTCCTCACCACGACCCGGGTCGCCGCCGAGGCCGGGGTGTCGGTGGGGGCGCTGTACCAGTACCTCCCCGACCGGGACGCGATCGTCGAGGCGCTGGCCGGGCTGTACCTGGGGCGCCTGGAGACGGCGATGGAAACACTGGTGCGGCGCGCCGGGGAGGAGACCTGGCCCGACCCCGTGACCGTCCTCGTCGACGCCTTCGCCGGGCTCTACCGCTCCCAGCCCGGCTTCCGCGCGCTCTGGTTCGGCCGCCACCTCACCGAGGGCACCCGCGAGGCCGACCGCCGCCACAAGTCCGCGATGGCCGAGGGCCTGCACCGCGTCCTCACCGCCCAGCACCTCCTCCCCGCCACCCCGGAGGCGGCGACCGCCTGCCGCACGGCGTTCCTGGCGGCGGACGCGGTGACCCAGGAGGCGTTCCGCCTGGACCCGGAGGGCGATCCGGCACTCCTGAGCCAGCTCAAGACACTGCTGGGGGCGTATCTGGGGCGGCTCGGGGGGTAGGGGGCGGGGCGGGGTGCTGGGTGAGCGGCTGTGGGGGCGCTGATGGGGTGGGGGTGATTGCTTCGCGTGGCGGCTGCGGGCGGGGTGCCGTGCGCGGAGCGGGGTGCGGGGTACGTGGTTGCCGGGCCGTCGATGGGGTGGGGGTGATTGCTTCGCGTGGCGGCTATGGGCGGGGCGTCGTACGCGGAGCGGGGGTGCTGGGCCAGCGGTTGCTGGGTCGGTGAGGAGCGGGGTCGGTCGCTTTGCGTGGTGGCCCGCCGTACGAGGGCGGGGTGTCGGGTCGGCGGTTACTGGGGCGCTGATGGGGTGGGGTGATCGCCTCGCGCGGCGGCTGCGGGCGTGCGCGGCGGGCGCGGGGGTGATTGCCTCGCGCGGTGGCCGTGGGTGGGGGCGGCCCAGTGGTTGTCGGGGCGGTGGCTGTGGGGCCGTCGATGGGGTGGGAGGTGATTGCCGGGGTGTGTGGTGGTGTGGGTTGCGGGTTCCGTGCGGTCGTTCGGTTCCGTCGTCGTGGGTGGCGTGGTGGTGTCCGGGGAGTGGTTAGCGGACGCTCTCCTTGGGCCGGTCCCCCTTCGTCGGCTCCTGCGGGGCCTCCGCCCCTTCGTCCCGTGGCTCGTGGCCCTCGGCCCCCGCCAGGTCCGGCAGGAGTCCGCACAGGGCGTTCACCTGGGTCGGGCCCATCACCTCGCTCAGTGCTTCGCGGACCGTTGCCGCCAGGGTGCATGACGTCTCGCGCAGGAGGTCGCGGGCCTTGTCCGTGAGCATCACGGCGATGCCTCGCTTGTCGCCGCAGACCGAGCCCCGGGTGACCAGGCCGGCGTGCTGGAGGCAGGCGATCTGGTAGGTGAGGCGGGTCTTGGGGCGGCCCAGGAGTTCCGCGACGCGCGTCATGCGCAGGCCCTCGGGGCGGTCAGCGAGCAGGCACAGGACCAGGAACTCGTCGTGCGACACGTCCAGCCGGTCCTTGAGCAGCGTGTGCAGGCGTTGCTCCACCGCGCCGGTCGCGGCCAGCAGCAGCATCCAGCTCCGCAGCTCGCGCGGGAGCTCTCCGCCCTCCGCTTTTCCAGGGCATCCGGGCAGGTCGGTGGGGTGTTCCTCGCTGGCGGCCATGGTCTCGAGTGTATCGGCGGCGCCGATTTCCCCCACCGGGTTGTTCAGATTTGGATAACTGGGTACGCTTCCCTCGTCCAAATTTGGATGACCTTCTCGACCGGGAGTTGTGAACCATGACCGTCGCCGTCGCAACAGGGCTCTGGCAGCTGGACCCGACCACTACCACCGTCGAGCTGAAGCACAAGACGATGTGGGGTCTGGTCACCGTGAAGGGCGTCTTCTCCGGCGTCACCGGCAGCGGTGAGGTCGGCGAGGGGGGCACCGCGACCGGCGTCTTCACCGTGGACGCCGCCTCCATCGACACGAAGAACACGAAACGGGACGTCCACCTGCGCTCCGCGGACTTCCTCGACACCGACAACCACCCGGAGATCACCTACGCCGTGCGGACGGCGGAACCGCGCGGCTCGGACCAGGTGCACATCACCGGCCGGCTCACCGTGCGCGGCGTCAGCCGCCCGCACACCTTCACCGCCGCCCTCGCCGACGTCAGCGCCGACGCGGTCACGCTCAACGCCGAATTCGTCATCGACCGCAAGGACTTCGGGCTCGACTGGAACCAGCTCGGCATGATGAAGGACCGGACGACCATCACCGCCGCCCTGCGTTTCACCCGCCAGGGCTGACGCCGGCGCCGAGCGTGTGAACGGGGTGAGAACCGGCGCGTTGCTGTCGCCGTCCGTGTCGCTGTTGGGCCGAACGGGTGACATGGCGTAAGAATTGGCTGGTGCAGCATGGAACGCGAGTCAGTTCGGGGGGTGCCGGTGAACCGCTACGACGTCACCGATGAGCAGTGGGAAGGGCTCGCCCAGGTCGTGCCGCTCCGGGGGCGCGACGCGTGGCCCTCGGCGGTCGACCACCGCTCCCTCCCGGAGCCCGACACGGAGGCGCGCCGCCGCTTCGTGGTCCTCAGGATCAACGTCTTCGCGGACGCGAGAGAGGTGGCCGAGACCCTCATGGCCGGCATCCCGGTCCTCCTCGACCTCACCGGCGCCGAGACGGAGGTCGCCAAACGCGTCCTCGACTTCTCCACAGGCGTGGTCTTCGGCCTGGCCAGCGGCATGCACCGGGTCGACCGCAACGTGTTCCTGCTCACGCCTCCAGGGACCGAGGTCAGCGGAATCATGGAGGGGGCGGGGGTCTAGGCAAGGGGGCGCCGGGCGCTCCGGCGATGCCGTGAGCGGGCCAGGGCGGGCGGCCTCGGACGGTACCGGGCGCGGGTGAGCCGAACCGGCGAGGCCGGGGTGCTGAGGCAGGCGCTCCGGCGCGGTCGCGTTCACCTTGCCGGACAGGCGGTCTCCCCCGGCGCCGTGCGAGAGCTGGCGCCGGAGCCGGCGCGGCGGAATGCCGGGCACTGCGAGTGGTGCCGGGTGTGCGGGGCTGCGGCTGTCGGGAGGACCTCTTCGCGTGGTGCGCCGGGGCTTCTCGCCGGGTGGCCGCTCAGGTCTCGTCTTCTCAGCCGTGCCGGAGTTCGTACCGGCGTCGGGTTCGATGATGCGTCCGCCCTGTTTCACGCGGCCCGGCAACCTCCGCCTGGCAGACAAACCCGACAGTCCCACCATCGCCGGTTTCGGTCAGTGGCGTTGACCGGATTCCGGTGCGCTGGTCGCTCGTTCGGGGGAATGCGGGGTGGGCGGAACGGTTCGCCCCCTTGGGGAACTCCTACGGTCCCGGCATGGCCGTATCCCGTGTTTCTCGTGCGTCGCAGTCGCAGTCGCAGCCCCAGTCGCAGCAGGCGGTTGCGCGGACCCTGCGTGCGCCGAGGGTGCCGCCGCCTCGTAGCCGGGCCGGGCGGGTGGCGGGCGAATCCGCTATCGCTGCCGTCGTCGCCGCGCTGCCGCCGCATCCCGTTCTTGGCGGGGAGCCGGGCGGGTCGGTTCGGCGGCCCCGGCTCACCGAGTTGCGGCTCTCCGCCTATGCCAACCACCGGCGCGGGGTCTACCGGCTGGGGCCGGTCACGCTGTTCAGCGGGCGTAGTGGGAGCGGGAAGAGCAGTGCGCTGCGCGCGTACGCGGCGTTGTCGCGGCTCGGGGGCGGGAGTGCGGTGCGGGAGGTGTTCACGGACGTGGCGGAGTGCGTGCCGGTGTGGGCGCGCGCGGACGGGGAGGGGCGGAGGGGGTTCCGGATCGGGTGTACGGCGGACGGCCCCGAGGGACCCGTCGCGCTCGACGTCGCCGTACAGGCCGAGCCGCGGATGCGGATCGTGGGGGAGCGGCTCAGCGTGGGCGGCACGGTGCTGCTGGAGACCGCGTTACGGGACCCGGCCCGGCCGTACGTGGACGCCGCCTGGCACACCGGCGGTTCGACGGCGCGGGTGCGCGCCCCCTTCCCGGACGACCAACTCGGCACCGCGATACTGCCGTTACGCGTCTCCGGGCGTACCGACGCGCAGCGCCGCGTGATCGCCGCCGCCGAGCAGATGGTCGTCGCCCTGCGGTCCGTCTTCTTCTGCGACCCCGACCCCGACGCGATGCGCGTCCCCGTCCGCCCCGGCTCCGGGCGGCTCATGACCGGCTGCGACAACTTCGCTGACGTGGTCTTCCGCACCCGCGCCGAGTGCGCCCTGCGCCACGCCGCCCTGGTCGTCGCGGTGGACGCCGGATGCGCGGGTCCGGTCGTGGACCTGCGCGCCGAGGCGCTCACGGACGGCCGCCTGCACGCCGTACTCGACCGCGGCGGCGGGACCACCGCGCTGCCGCGGCTCGGCGATGGCGAACTGCGCCACCTCGGCCTCGCGCTGGCCCTGCTCACCGGGCCCGGCGTCCTGACGGTCGACGCGCCGCGCGAACTCCCCACGCCCTTCAACGCGTTGACGGTCCTCGCCGACAACTTCGACAGCCACCTCGACCTCCGGCAGCGGTACGCGCTCCTCGAACTCGCCGTGCTGATGGCCGAGCGCGGGCACCTCCGGCTGCTCGGCACCTCGCCCGACGCCTCGTGGGCGCACGGGGCGGGCGGGGTCACGGTGGTACACCTTGACGGGTGACAGGAGAGACCACCCCCCTCGACGTGCCGGAACTCCAGCGCAGGCTGGCCGAGTTCGCCGCCGCCCGCGACTGGCAGCCGTTCCACACCCCGAAGAACCTCGTCGCCGCGCTCAGCGTGGAGGCGTCCGAACTCGTGGAGATCTTCCAGTGGCTGACCCCTGAGGAATCGGCCCGGGTGATGTCCGACCCGGACACCGCCCACCGCGTACGGGACGAGGTCGCCGACGTGCTCGCGTATCTGCTCCAGTTCTGCGAGGTCCTCGGCGTCGACCCGCTCGCCGCGCTCGCGGCGAAGATCGAACGCAACGAGAAGCGGTTCCCGGTGGCGGGGGGCGCGGTCGAAGCGGAATGAGGAGGGTCGTGGAATGGGCGCGTCCGATATCGCTGTGAGTAATCGTTCAGCCGTCCGAAACCGATTTGTTGTCCACAGATTTCCGCCTTCCTCTGGCTTTTCGTCTCACGGTCCCTCACTCTGGGTAGTGGACTGGTGAGTTGAGGCGGACGCGTGAGGAACGGGTCCTGGACGGACGGGGGGTGGCCCATGGACGCGGTGCGGCTCATCCTGGCGAGCCGGTGGGCGCTGGCGAGGGGCGGTGACGGCGCCGAGCTCCTCGCGGAGGTGTGGCAGGCGCAGGCCCTCGCGCAGGCGATCGGCAGCCGTCTCGCGGTCTCGGGGCCGCCCGAGCTGCGCGGCGAGGCCCTCGGGCTGACGGAGCTCGCGGGCCGGGGCTGCGGGGTCCTCGACGCCCCCGACCTCGCGCCCGAGGACCTGCGCGCCGCCCAGCTCACCGAGCTCGACGACGCCCGCCAGGCCCTCCTGTGCCTCGGCGGCCTCCTCGGCGAGGTCGGCATCGCCCTCGTCGGCCTCGCCTCCACGGCCCCCGACCAGACGACGTACTGGCAGTGCATGGAGGCCATCGACGCGGCGGACGAGTCCAGGGACCGGGTCCTGGAGATGCTGCGGAAACTCGCGGCGAAGGAGGAGGCGGCGTTACCGGAGAGATCGGGGGACGCGGTGTGAGCCGGGAAGCAGGGGGTGCCGGCCCTTGTGCAGGGCCGGGCGAGAGGCTCGCGGCCTGTGTGGGGCCGGATTCCTACGAGGTGTGCGCCGGGGTCAGCCGGGCTCGACCTCCTCGGACACCGCCCGCGGCGAACTCCCGGTCGACTGAAGGTCCGCGTCCAGTGCGGACAGGTCCGCGTTCAACGACGCCATCAGCTCCTCCATCTGCTGAAGCAACCCCTTCGGCTGCCCGGCGGAGCCCAGTTCCTCGGACATGACGGCCTCCTCGGCCCGCGGCCCCTCCAAGGGGCCGACGCGGGTGACGTCCCGGCGTTGACCTGCCGGGCACGGGTGCCGGGCGGTCCGGCTCCGACGTCCCAACGATCATCACGGGGGCCGGTCACTGCCCGACGCGCCCGGCGCCCGCGAGATTCACCCGGGAGGGGAGCCCGTGGGGCGCCCGTGACCGGCGGGGTTGACGGTCGCAAGGATGTGCGAGGTGCGAGCATGGCCCCATGGATCTCCGTATCTTCACCGAGCCCCAGCAGGGCGCGAGCTACGACACCCTCCTGTCCGTCGCGAAGGCGACCGAGGACCTCGGCTTCGACGCGTTCTTCCGCTCCGACCACTACCTCGCCATGGGCGGCGACGGCCTTCCCGGGCCCACCGACGCCTGGCTCACCCTCGCCGGGCTCGCCCGCGAGACCAAGCGCATCCGCCTCGGCACGCTGATGACCGCCGCGACCTTCCGGCTCCCCGGCGTCCTCGCCATCCAGGTCGCCCAGGTCGACCAGATGTCCGGCGGACGGGTCGAACTCGGCCTGGGCGCGGGCTGGTTCGAGGCGGAGCACACCGCGTACGGCATCCCCTTCCCCGCGGAGAAGTTCGGCCGCCTGGAGGAGCAGCTGGAGATCGTCACCGGGCTGTGGGGCACGCCGGTCGGGGAGACGTACGACTTCAAGGGCACCCACTACACGCTCACCGACTCGCCCGCGCTGCCCAAGCCCGCGCAGGCGAAGATCCCGGTGCTGATCGGCGGCGGCGGCCCCAAGCGCACCCCGCGCCTGACGGCCCGTTACGCCGACGAGTTCAACATGCCGTTCGCCTCCGTCGCGGACACGGAGAAGCAGTTCGGCCGGGTCCGCGCGGCCGTCGAGGAGGCGGGCCGCCCGGCGGACGCGCTCACCTACTCCAACGCGCTGGTCGTCTGCGTCGGCAAGGACGACGCGGAGGTCGCCCGCCGCGCCGCCGCGATCGGCCGCGAGGTCGACGAGCTGAAGGAGAACGGCCTCGCGGGGTCCCCGGCGGAGGTCGTCGAGAAGATCGGCGCGTACGCGGAGGCCGGCTCGACGCGGTTCTACCTCCAGATCCTGGACCTGGCGGACCTGGACCACCTGGAGCTGATCTCTTCGCAGGTGCAGACGCAACTGGGCTGAGACCGGGGGGCGGCCGGCCTGGGACCGGGGAGCGGGTGAGGCCCGGCGGGCGGCTGGGCTGGGAGCGGGTGGGCCGGGGTCGGTGTGGTCTGTGACGCGGTTGTGACCGGAGGTGTGGCTTCCGCCACAGCCCCGTGATCGTGTCGGCTGGTGAGGTGGCCCGATGCGCAGACTCCCGCTCCTCGTCCCGGCCCTCGCCGTCCTGCTCGCCGTCACCGCTTGCGGCGCGGAACGGGCGGGGGACACCGGGGCGGGGAGCGGTACGGGGCGCTCGGTGCCGTCGGCCTCTCCGTCCGCCTCTCCGGTCACCGACCCCGGCATCGACGGCGTGCGCGTCACCTCGGTGACCCTCCCGCCCGCGCCGTCCCCGCGCCCCAGCGGCGACTACGTCGTCCGGCCGGACAGCCTCGCGAGGCTCACGGCCGCGTACGAGGTGGTCAACAAGGGGGCCGAGGCGATGACGTACACCGTCACCGTCTCCTTCCGGTCCGCGTCCGGCGAGGCGATGGACAACCGGACGGTGACCGTGGACGCGGTCGCGCCCGGGAAGACCGTCACCGGGACGACGGAGGTCATCGGGGTCGCCGGAGCGGTCACGGCGAAGGTCGTCGAGGTCGCCAAGGTGCCCACCGCCGAAGCGCCTTCGACGGGCGGCGCCTGTCCCCCCTCGGGGGTACGGGTGTACGCCGACCGGGGTGACGCGGCGATGGGGCTCAGGGTCGTCGGCATCCACCTGGAGAACTGCGGCACGACCCCCTACGTCCTGGACGGCTACCCGGAGCTGACCCTCCTCGACGACCAGCACCGGACCGTCGACGGCATCGAGATCCTCAAGGGCACCGGCGACATCCCCATGGCACCCGACAGCGCCCCGCCCACCCGGATCACCCTGAAACCCGGCGAGCGGGCCCGGTCCGGACTGGCCTGGCGCAACACCACCGGCTTCGGAGACGCGGAGAACGTCCCCTACGTCCGCGTCCGCGCCAAGCCCGGCGCCGCCCCTGTCGTCATCTCCCCGTCCCTGGACCTCGGCACCACCGGCCAGCTCGGCGTCGGCGCCTGGGAGCCGGAGAAGCGCTGAGACCCCCTGCGCACAAGGCCCCCCGCACACCGGCCGCATAAAGCAAAGGCGCCGGTCAAGCGGGGTGTGAGAAAGTCTGTGCGACCGCTTTCACCTACCTTCCACCCGGCCGGAGAGGCCCATGTTCCTGACCATCACCACCACCGGCACGCCCGAACGCCCGGCGACCGACCTCGGCTACCTGCTGCACAAGCACCCCGACAAGGCGCAGACGTTCTCCACCTCCTACGGCACGGCGCACGTCCTCTACCCCGAGGCGGACGCCCATCGCTGCACGGCGGCGCTGTTGCTGGAGGTGGACGCGGTGGCGCTGGTCCGGCGGGGCAAGGGCAAGGGTCGGGGCGGCGCCCCGGACGCGGCGCTCGCGCAGTACGTCAACGACCGCCCGTACGCGGCGAGTTCACTGCTCGCCGTGGCGGTCGGCGCCGTGTTCTCCAGCGCGATGAAGGGGACGTGCCACGCCCGCCCCGAACTCCCGGCGCAGGGGCGCCCGTTGCGCATCGAGGTCCCGGCCCTGCCCGCCCGCGGCGGCGCCGCCCTCGTCCGGAACCTCTTCGAGCCGCTCGGCTGGAGAGTCACCGCCGAACCGGTCGCGCTGGACGCCGAGTTCCCGGAGTGGGGCGACTCGCGGTACGTCCGGCTCGTCCTGGAGTCCGAGGAGCTGACGCTCTCCCAGGCGCTGCGGCACCTGTACGTCCTGCTCCCGGTCCTCGACGACGCCAAGCACTACTGGGTCACCTCCGAGGAGGTCGACAAGCTGCTGCGGGCCGGCGAGGGCTGGCTCGCCGAGCACCCGGAGCACAAGCTCATCACCAGCCGCTACCTGTCCCGCCGCTGGTCCCTGACCCGGGAGGCCCTGGAGCGCCTCGAACTGGTCCGCCTCGCGGAGACCGACGACAGCGAGGTCGAGGAGATCGACAACGCGGTCGAGGCGGAGACGGAGGCGGAGGAGAAGCCGACCCCGCTGGCCGTCCAGCGCCGCGAGGCGATCCTCGCCGCACTGCGCGCCGCGCAGGCGTCCCGCGTCCTCGACCTGGGCTGCGGCCAGGGCGAGTTGGTGAAGGAACTGCTGAAGGACGTCCGGTTCACGGAGATCGTCGGCCTCGACGTGTCCGTGCGCGCCCTCACCGTCGCCGCCCGCCGCCTCAAGCTGGACCGCATGGGCGAACGCCAGGCGTCCCGGGTCACCCTGCGCCAGGGCTCGCTGGCCTACACCGACAAGCGGCTCAAGGGGTACGACGCGGCCGTGCTCAGCGAGGTGATCGAGCACCTCGACCTGCCGCGCCTGCCCGCCCTGGAGTACGCGGTGTTCGGCGCGGCGCGCCCCCGCACGGTCCTCGTGACGACGCCGAACGTCGAGTACAACGTCCGCTGGGAGACGCTCCCCGCCGGGCACGTCCGGCACGGCGACCACCGCTTCGAGTGGACCCGCGAGGAGTTCCGCGCCTGGGCCGGCGCGGTCGCCGAACGGCACGGCTACGACGTCGAGTTCACGCCGATCGGCCCCGACGACCCCGAGGTCGGCCCGCCGACCCAGATGGCGACGTTCACCCAGAAGACCGACAGCCAGAAGACCGAAACCGAGAAGGAGGCGAACGCGGCATGACCGAGCAGCACACCAGGGGACGCGAACTCCCCGTCACCGACCTGTCCCTCGTCGTCCTCGTCGGCGCCTCCGGCTCGGGCAAGTCCACGTTCGCCGCCCGCCACTTCAAGCGCACCGAGATCATCTCCTCCGACTTCTGCCGGGGCCTGGTCTCCGACGACGAGAACGACCAGAGCGCCACCAAGGACGCCTTCGACGTCCTGCACTACATCGCCGGCAAGCGCCTCGCCGCGGGCCGCCGCACGGTCGTCGACGCGACCAGCGTCCAGCCCGACGCCCGCCGCCAACTCGTCGAGCTGGCGCGGAAGTTCGACGTCCTGCCGATCGCGATCGTCCTCGACGTCCCCGAGGAGGTGTGCGCCGAGCGCAACGCGGCCCGCACCGACCGCGCCGACATGCCGCGCCGGGTCATCAAACGGCACATCGGCGAACTGCGGCGCTCGCTGCGGCACTTGGAGCGCGAGGGCTTCCGCAAGGTGCACGTCCTGCGCGGCGTGGAGGAGATCGACGCCGCGACCGTCCGCACCGAGAAGCGGTTCAACGACCTCACGCACCTCACCGGGCCGTTCGACATCGTCGGTGACATCCACGGCTGCGCGAGCGAACTGGACGCGCTGCTCGGCAAGTTGGGGTACGTGGACGGGGTGCACCCGCAGGGCCGTACCGCCGTGTTCGTGGGCGACCTCGTCGACCGGGGCCCGGACAGCCCGGGGGTGCTGCGGCGCGTCATGTCGATGGTGAAGTCCGGGAACGCGCTGTGCGTGCCGGGCAACCACGAGAACAAGTACGGGCGTCACCTCAAGGGCCGCAAGGTCCAGCACACGCACGGGCTCGCCGAGACCATCGAGCAGATGGCGGGCGAGAGCGAGGAATTCGTCGCCGAGGTGCGGAAGTTCATCGACGGGCTCGTCAGCCACTACGTCCTGGACGGCGGGAAGCTCGTCGTCTGCCACGCCGGACTGCCCGAGCGCTACCACGGCCGCACCTCGGGGCGGGTCCGCTCGCACGCGCTGTACGGGGAGACCACCGGGGAGACCGACGAGTTCGGGCTGCCGGTGCGGTATCCGTGGGCCGAGGAGTACCGGGGGAGCGCGGCCGTCGTCTACGGGCACACGCCGGTCCCGGAGGCGACCTGGCTCAACAACACCATCTGCCTGGACACGGGCGCGGTGTTCGGCGGCAAGCTGACCGCGCTGCGCTGGCCGGAGCGCGAACTCGTCGACGTACCAGCCGAGAAGGTCTGGTACGAGCCGGTGAAGCCGCTGCGCTCCGAGGCTCCGGGCGGCCACGACGGCCGTCCGCTGGACCTCGCCGACGTGCACGGGCGGCGGATCGTCACGACCCGGTACGAGGGGTCGACGCGGGTGTCCGTCCGTGAGGAGAACGCGGCGGCGGCCCTTGAGGTGATGAGCCGGTTCGCGATCGACCCGAGGCTGCTGCCGTACCTCCCGCCGACCATGGCGCCGACGGCGACCTCCCGCGCCGAGGGGTACCTGGAGCACCCGGTGGAGGCGTTCGCGCAGTACGCCGAGGGCGGGGTCCAGCGGGTCGTGTGCGAGGAGAAGCACATGGGGTCGCGGGCGGTCGTCCTGGTCTGCCGGGACGCGGAGGCGGCGCGCAAGAGGTTCGGGGTGGACGGGCCCACGGGGTCGCTGTACACCCGTACCGGGCGTCCGTTCTTCGACGACGAGACGGTCACCGAGGAGATCCTCGGCAGGGTCCGGGCGGCGGCCGACGCGGCCGGTCTGTGGGAGTCCCTGGAGACTGAATGGCTGCTGCTGGACGCCGAGTTGATGCCGTGGTCGCTGAAGGCGACCGGGCTGCTGCGGTCCCAGTACGCCGCTGTCGGCGCGGCCTCCGGGGCGGTGTTCCCGGGTGCGCTGGACGCGTTGGCGAAAGCCGCCGGACGCGGCGTGGACGTCGGCGAGTTGCTCACCCGGCAGCGTGAACGCGCCGCCGACGCCTCGGCGTTCACCGACGCGTACCGGCGTTACTGCTGGCCCACCGAGGGCCTGGACGGCGTCCGCCTGGCGCCGTTCCAGTTCCTCGCGGTCCAGGGCCGCAGCCTCGCCGCGCTCCCGCACGACGAGCAACTCGCCCTGCTGGACCGGCTGGTGGAGCACGACCCGACGGGCCTGCTCCAGACCACGCGCCGCCTGTACGTCGACACGGCCGACCCCGAGTCGGTCCGGGCGGGCGTCGACTGGTGGCTGGAGATGACCGGCGCGGGCGGCGAGGGCATGGTCGTCAAGCCCCTCGGAGCGGTGGTCCGCGACGGGGAGGGCCGCCTGGTCCAGCCCGGGATCAAGGTCCGGGGCCGCGAGTACCTCCGCATCATCTACGGCCCGGAGTACACCCGCCCCGACCAGCTCTCCCGCCTCCGGGGCCGCTTCCTGAACCACAAGCGTTCCCTGGCGATCCGCGAGTACGTCCTCGGTCTGGAGGCCCTGGACCGCCTCGCGGACGGCGAGCCCCTGTGGCGCGTCCACGAGCCGGTGTTCGGCGTCCTGGCCCTGGAGTCGGAGCCGGTGGACCCGAGGCTGTGAGCCGAGAGCCCCGGCCCGGAAGGAGTCGTTCCGGGCCGGGGCTTGGGCGAGATGGTTCCGGGACTGGGGCTAGGACTGGAGCGGGGGAGGAGGCTCGGGCTAGATGTTTCCGGAGCCGGGGCTCGGGCACGGAGGCTCAGGTGGGGTGTCTCCCGGGCCAGGCATGAGAAGCAGCCGCGAGGAGAGACCCGCAGGGCCGGGGCCGCCTCGCTCGGGCCGGAGTGCGATTCCGGGTGGGCCGCACCGGGCCGGGCCGGTGGACGGGTTCCGTGGGGATCGGGGCGAGCGGGCGGTGGCGGGCAGGGTCGTCGTACCCAGAAGCCGGAGCCGGGCTCCTGCGGCGGGTCTCGATGACGCCGGGTCCGGACCTCCGGGTGCCTCGATGGCGTCAGCCTCCCCACGCCGGTAGCCCGTCGGCCGTGCTGCCACGGCACCCGTGCCTCCGCCCCGCCGGAACCCGTCCCGTGGAACGGCCTTCCCCCTTCCGGAAGCGCCCCGACCCGTCCCTCCGGAAAACGCCATCCGGCAGAAAGACCCCCGTCGAAACCGGGTGAACCCGCCCCCCGATGGTCAGGATGGAGACATGGCATTCCATGTGGACTCCGAAGCCGGGCGGCTGCGTCGTGTGATCCTGCACCGGCCCGATCTGGAGCTGAAAAGGCTCACCCCCACCAACAAGGACGCCCTTCTCTTCGACGACCTCCTCTGGGTCCGGCGCGCCAGGGCCGAGCACGACGGGTTCGCGGACGTGCTGCGGGACCGGGGTGTCGCCGTGCACCTGTTCGGCGACCTGCTCACCGAGACGCTCGCGATCCCGGCCGCGCGGACCCTCGTACTCGACCGCGTCTTCGACGAGAAGGAGTACGGGCCGCTCGCCACCGACCATCTGAGATCCGCCTTCGAGACGCTGCCGTCCGCCGAGCTGGCCGAGCTGCTGGTGGGCGGGATGACCAAGCGGGAGTTCCTGGAGGCGCACCCCGAGCCGGCCTCCGTGCGGTTCCATGTGATGGAGCTGGATGATTTTCTGCTCGGCCCGCTGCCCAATCACCTCTTCACGCGGGACACGTCCGCCTGGATCTACGACGGCGTCTCCATCAACGCGATGCGGTGGCCGGCGAGGCAGCGGGAGACCGTGCACTTCGAGGCGATCTACCGGCACCATCCGCTGTTCAGGGACGAGAGGTTCCACGTCTGGTCACAGGGGCAGGCCGACTATCCGTCGACCATCGAGGGCGGTGACGTCCTCGTCATCGGCAATGGCGCCGTCCTGATCGGGATGAGCGAGCGGACCACCCCGCAGGCCGTCGAGATGCTCGCGCACAAGCTGTTCGCGGCGGGCTCGGCGGAGACGATCGTGGCGCTGGACATGCCGAAGGGCCGCGCGTTCATGCACCTCGACACGGTGATGACGATGGTCGACGGCGACACGTTCACGCAGTACGCGGGGCTCGGCATGCTCAGGTCGTACACGATCGAACCCGGCGTCGGGGACAAAGAGCTGAAGGTCACCGACCATCCGCCGGAGCACATGCACCGGGCCATCGCGGCGGCGCTCGGCCTGGACGAGATCCGGGTGCTGACGGCGACGCAGGACGTGCACGCGGCGGAGCGCGAGCAGTGGGACGACGGCTGCAACGTGCTGTGCGTGGAGCCGGGGGTCGTCGTCGCGTACGAGAGGAACGCGACGACAAACACCCACCTGCGCAAACAGGGCGTCGAGGTGATCGAGATCCCGGGGAGCGAGCTGGGGCGGGGCAGGGGCGGGCCGCGCTGCATGAGCTGTCCGGTGGAGCGGGACGCCGTATAGGACACGGGATTCTGTATAGAAATGCTGATCGTCGTATAGACTTCCACAGGTCAGTCTGTTCACGTACCTCTGGAGCGCCCCCATGGCGACAGTCCCGACCGCCCTCGCCGGCCGCCACTTCCTCAAGGAGCTGGACTTCACCGCCGAGGAGCTGCGCGGTCTGCTCGCGCTGGCCGCCGAGCTGAAGGCCGCGAAGCGGGCCGGGACCGAGACGCGGCACCTGACCGGCAAGAACATCGCGCTGATCTTCGAGAAGCCGTCGACGCGTACGCGCTGCGCGTTCGAGGTGGCCGCCGCCGACCAGGGCGCCTCGACGACGTACATCGACCCGGCCGGCTCGCACATCGGCAAGAAGGAGTCGACGAAGGACACCGCGCGGGTGCTCGGCCGCTTCTTCGACGCGATCCAGCTCCGCGGCGACGCGCAGGGAGTCGTCGAGGAGCTGGCCGAGCACGCGGGCGTCCCCGTCTACAACGGCCTCACGGACGACTGGCACCCCACGCAGATGCTCGCCGACGTCCTGACGATGACCGAGCACAGCGCGAAGCCGCTCGCGGAGATCTCCTTCGCCTACCTCGGCGACGCCCGCTTCAACATGGGCAACTCGTACCTGATCACCGGCGCCCTGCTCGGCATGGACGTCCGGATCGTCGCGCCGAAGCAGTACTGGCCCGCGCAGGAGATCGTGGACCGCGCGCAGGCGCTGGCCGAGACCAGCGGCGCGCGGATCACGCTGACGGAGACCGTCGCGGAGGGCGTCACCGGCGCCGACTTCGTCGCGACGGACGTGTGGGTCTCGATGGGCGAGCCCCAGGAGGTGTGGGCGGAGCGGATCGCCGCGCTCGCGCCGTACGCCGTGACCATGGACGTCCTGCGCGCCACCGGCAACCCGGACGTCAAGTTCCTGCACTGCCTGCCGGCCTTCCACGACCTGGGCACCAAGGTCGGCCGGGAGATCTTCGAGACGTACGGCCTGGAATCCCTTGAGGTCACCGACGAGGTCTTCGAGTCGGCCCACTCGGTCGTCTTCGACGAGGCGGAGAACCGGATGCACACGATCAAGGCGATCCTGGTGGCGACGCTGGCCTAGTGGCCGACCGGGATCACGGCCAGCCTGAACCAGACCGCCTTCCCCTTCTCCGTCGGCCGGTGGCCGCAGGAGGAGGAGAGGGCGCGGATCAGGAGCAGGCCCCGGCCGTGTTCCTGCCAGGGGTCGGGGTCGCCGCCGGAGGGGCGGGTCAGCTCGCCCGGCGGGGCCGGGTCCTGGTCGTGGACCTCGACCTGGCAGCCGCTCGGCAGCAGATGGACGACCAGTTCTATCGGCTCGCTGCCCGCCGTGTGCTCGACCGCGTTCGCCACCAGCTCGGCCGTCAGCAGCTCCGCCGTGTCGCTGTCCGCGCCGTGCTCGACCTCGGCCAGCGCCGTACGGACCAGGGCGCGCGCGACGGGTACGGCGGCGGCGGTGTGCGGCAGCGCGATGCGCCAGGAGGCCGAGGGCGGTCGTTCAGGCAAGGCGAGTCCGTTCATGGCGCAGGTTCCCGTGTCCGACATCAGGCAGTCCTGCTTTCAACTTTGTGGAATGGTACGGCCGCCTCCGGCCCTGGCGCACCAGGGGAGGCCACCGGCAGCTACCCGTCCCAACGGCCCCGCCCGTCACGCCGATCCCGCTGTTACCGCCTTATCGACGACCGGTGACACTGCTATATCGCCCTCGTGACGACAGTCACGTACGGGTGATAACTTCGAGGGCGTGAGTCCCTTCACCGGATCCGCCGCGCGCACACCCCGTTGGGAACACCTCCGCCTCGACGTCACGGACGCCGTCGCCTCCGTCACGCTCGCCCGCCCCGCCAAACTGAACGCCCTGACCTTCGGCGCCTACGCCGACCTGCGGGATCTGTTCGCCGAGCTGTCCCGGGAGCGGTCCGTGCGGGCGCTCGTGCTCAGAGGCGAGGGGCGCGGCTTCTGCTCCGGCGGCGACGTCGACGAGATCATCGGCGCGACGCTCGCCATGGACACCGCCCAGCTCCTCGACTTCAACCGGATGACCGGCCAGGTCGTCCGGGCCGTGCGCGAGGCGCCGTTCCCGGTGATCGCCGCCGTGCACGGGGTCGCGGCCGGTGCCGGGGCCGTCCTCGCGCTCGCCGCCGACTTCCGGGTCGCCGACCCGAGTGCCCGGTTCTCCTTCCTGTTCACGAAGGTCGGGCTGTCCGGCGGGGACATGGGCGCGGCCTACCTCCTGCCGCGCGTCGTCGGGCTCGGACATGCCACCCGGCTGCTGATGCTGGGCGACCCGGTGCGGGCGCCCGAGGCCGAACGCATCGGCCTGATCAGCCAGTTGGCCGAGGAGGGCGGCGCCGACGAGGCCGCCCTCGCGCTCGCCCGCCGCCTCGCCGAAGGACCCGCCCTCGCCCACGCCCAGACCAAGGCGCTGCTGACGGCCGAGCTGGACATGCCGCTCACGGCGGCCGTCGAACTCGACGCGAACACCCAGGCGTTGCTCATGAACGGCGCCGACTACCGGGAGTTCCACGCCGCGTTCACCGCGAAGCGCCCGCCGAAGTGGCAAGGGCGATGACCGGCCGGATCGCGGTCATCGGCGGCGGACCCGGCGGCCTCTACACGGCGGCCCTCCTCAAACGCCTCGACCCGGCACGGGAGATCACCGTCTGGGAGCGCAACGCACCCGACGACACCTTCGGGTTCGGCGTCGTCCTCTCCGACGAGACCCTCGGCGGCATCGAACACGCCGACCCGGCCGTGTACGCCGCGCTGGAGCGGGAGTTCGTCCGCTGGGACGCGATCGAGATCACCCACCGTGGACGGCGCCACGTCTCCTCGGGCCACGGGTTCGCGGCGCTCGGCAGGAGACGGCTGCTGTCCGTCCTGCACGACCGCTGCCGCGCACTCGGCGTCGACCTCCGCTTCTGCACCGAGGCCCCCTACCCGGCGTGGCTCTCCGAGACGTACGACCTCGTCGTCGCCGCCGACGGCGTGCACAGCGCGACCCGCGAGACCTTCGCCACCGCGTTCCGGCCCCGGCTCTCCCCCCACCGCTGCCGGTACATCTGGCTCGGCACCGACCTCGCCCTCGACGCGTTCCGCTTCGACATCGCCGAGACCGACGCGGGAGTCGTCCAGCTCCACGGCTACCCGTACGCGCGGGACGCCTCGACCGTCATCGTCGAGATGCGCGAAGAGGTGTGGAAAACGGGGGAGTTCACCATCGAGAGGTGCGCCGACCTGTTCCGGGAGACCCTGCGCGGCCGGCCCCTGCGGTCCAACGACTCCGCCTGGACGGTGTTCCGCACGGTCGTCAACGACCGCTGGTCCAGCGGCAACGTCGTCCTCCTCGGGGACGCCGCGCACACCGCCCACTTCTCCATCGGCTCCGGCACGAAACTCGCCGTCGAGGACGCCCTCGCGCTCGCCGCGTGCCTCGACGAACAGCCGGACATACCCAGCGCGTTGGCCGCGTACGAGGCCGAGCGGCGGCCCGTCGTCGCCTCCACGCAGCGCGCCGCCCGGGCCAGCCTGGAGTGGTTCGAGAACCTCCCGCTGTACGTCGGCCAGCCGCCGCGCCGGTTCGCCTTCAACCTCCTCACCCGCAGCCGCCGCGTCACCCACGACAACCTCCGGCTGCGCGACGCCGCCTTCACGGCGTCCGTGGAACGGGAGTTCGGCTGCCCGCCGGGTACGCCGCCCATGTTCACACCCCTCCGGCTACGGGAGCTGACCCTCCGCAACCGGGTCGTCGTCTCCCCGATGGACATGTACTCCGCGACCGACGGCGTCCCCGGCGACTTCCACCTCGTCCACCTCGGCGCCCGCGCGCTGGGCGGGGCCGGGCTGGTGATGACCGAGATGGTGTGCGTCAGCGCCGAGGGGCGGATCACGCCGGGCTGCACGGGCCTCTACGACGACCGGCAGGGGGCCGCCTGGCGCCGGATCACCGACTTCGTCCACGAACAGGCACCCGGTACGGCGATCGGCGTGCAGCTCGGGCACGCGGGCCGCAAGGGGTCGACGAAGCTGATATGGGAGGGCATCGACGAACCCCTCCCGGACGGCAACTGGCCCGTGGTGGCCGCCTCCCCGCTGCCCCACCGCCCGGACAGCCAGGTCCCGAGCGAGCTGACCCGACCCCAACTCGCGCAGATCCGGGGCGAGTTCGTGAAGGCCACGAAACGCGCCGCCCACGCAGGCTTCGACCTCCTCGAACTCCACTGCGCCCACGGCTACTTGCTCTCCGGCTTCCTCTCCCCGCTGACCAACCACCGCACCGACGCCTACGGCGGCTCCCTCGCGGGCCGCCTCCGCTTCCCACTGGAGGTCCTCGACGCGGTACGCGACGCCTGGCCCCCTGAACTCCCCCTGACCGTCCGCATATCCGCCACCGACTGGTCCCCCGGCGGCACCACCCCCGAGGAGGCCGTGGAGATCGCCCGCGCCTTCACCGCCCACGGCGCCGACGCGATCGACGTCTCCACGGGCCAGGTCGTCGCCGACGAACACCCCGACTTCGGCCGCTCCTACCAGACCCCGTACGCGGACCGCATACGGGGCGAGGTGGGCGTCCCGGTGATCGCCGTCGGCGCGATCTCCTCGTGGGACGACGTCAACTCCCTGATATTGGCGGGCCGTACGGACCTCTGCGCCTTGGGGCGGCCCCATCTGTACGACCCGCACTGGACGTTGCACGCGGCGGCCGAGCAAGGCTACGAGGGGCCGGGGGTGGTGTGGCCGCTGCCGTACCGGGCGGGCAGCAGGAAACCGCGAACGGGACGCACGGACGCCCCCAAACCCCGCTTGCGGCTGAGGAGTTGAGGCGCCTCAGCCGGTGCCCTGCGCCGTGCCCGGCCCGGCCGCCAGCACGAACGCCTCGCCCGCGTCCCGCAGGCGCGCGTGCAGGGCGTGGAAGACCTCGGCCGACCGCACTCCCGGCCAGTTCGCCGGCAGCAGGTGTGCGGGCAGGCCCGGGTCGGCGTACGGGAGGCGCCGCCAGGTGTCCAGGGCGAGGAGATAGTCCCGGTACGCCTCCTGCGGGGGCGTGTCGGGGCGCTCCCGCCAGGCCCTCAGCACCGGCTCGTGCGTGTCGAGGAACGCCTCGTGCCCCTTGGCGATCGCCGCGAGGTCCCACCACCGCGACACCGCCTCGACCGTCGCCGTGAACCCCAGGTGCTCGCCCCGGAACAGATCGACGTACGGCCCGAGTCCGAGCCGCTCCAGGGTGCGCCGCGCCTCGTCGTGCAGGCGCGCGGGCGCGATCCACACGCCGGGCGCCGCCGTCCCGAAGCCCAGCCCGGCCAGCCGGGAGCGCAGGACGTGCCGCTTCTGCCGCTCGGACTCCGGCACGGAGAACACCGCGAGCACCCAGCCCTCGTCGCCCGGCGGCCCGTCGGAATAGATCCTGCGGTCCCCGTCGTCCATCAACTGCCGGGCCTCCCACGACAGTTCGTACCCCGCCGCGCCACGCTCGGTGCGCGCGGGCAGCAGCAGCCCGCGGCGTTTCAGCCGGGAGACGGAGGAGCGTACGGAGGGGGCGTCGACCCCCACCGCGGCGAGCAGCCGGATCAGCTCCGCGACGGGAACCGGACCCGGTACGAAGCGGCCGTACGCGCCGTAGAGCGTGACGATCAGAGACCGTGGTGCATGCTGGTCGGACACGTTGATCATCTTAGGTCTTCGGCATCAGTGCTGGTCACCTCCGGTGTGCGCAGCCGGAATCGCTGGAGCTTCCCGGTCGCCGTACGCGGCAGTCCGGCCAGGAAGAGGATCTCGCGCGGGCACTTGTACGGCGCCAGCTCCTCCTTCACGAAAGCCCGCAGAGCCGCCACGTCCCGCCGCGCGCCCTCGCGCAACACCGCGTACGCCACGACGACTTGCCCGCGCTCCTCGTCGGGCCGGCCCACGACCGCCGCCTCCAGCACGTCCGGATGCCGCAGCAGCGCCTCCTCGACCTCCGGCCCCGCGATGTTGTACCCGGCCGACACGATCATGTCGTCCGCGCGGGCCACGTACCTGAAGTACCCGTCCGTCTCCCGGACATAGGTGTCCCCGGTGACGTTCCAGCCGTCCCGCACGTACTCCCGCTGCCGGGGGTCGGCGAGATAGCGGCAGCCGATCGGACCGCGCACCGCGAGCAGGCCCGGCGTGCCGTCGGGCACCGGTCTTCCCCCGGCGTCCTGCACGCGCGCCTCCCAGCCGGGCACGGCGACTCCCGTCGTCCCGGGGCGGATCGACTCGTCGGCCGCCGAGATGAAGATGTGCAGCAGCTCGGTCGCGCCGATGCCGTTGATGATGCGCAGGCCGGTCCGCTCGTGCCAGGCGCGCCAGGTCGCCGCGGGAAGGTTCTCGCCGGCCGACACGCAGCGCCGCAGCGACGAGACGTCGTACCCGCCGAGGTCCGCGAGCATCGCGCGGTACGCGGTCGGCGCGGTGAACAGGACGGACACCCGGTGCTCCGGTACCGCCGCCAACAGGGCCTTCGGGCCCGCCTGTTCGAGCAGCAGCGCACTCGCGCCGACGCGCAGCGGGAAGACGACCAGGCCGCCCAGCCCGAACGTGAACCCGAGCGGCGGACTGCCCGCGAACACGTCGTCCGGCGTCGGACGCAGGACGTGCTTCGCGAACGTGTCCGCGATCGCCAGGACATCGCGGTGGAAGTGCACACAGCCCTTGGGGCGGCCGGTGGTTCCCGAGGTGAACGCGATCAGCGCGACATCGTCGGCCGCCGTGTCGACCGCCTGGTACGGGAGCCGGGGCGCCGGCCTGTTGAGGAGGTCGTCCGGGGTGTCCCCGCCGTACGGGGTGATCCGCAGGCCCGGGACCTCGGCCTTGACCAGGTCGTCCAGCGAGCGCGCGTCGCACAGCGCGTGGCCGACCCGCGCGATCTCGCACATCGTCGCCAGTTCGTGCGCGCGCTGCTGCGCCAGGACCGTGACCGCGACCGCGCCCGCCTTCAGGACGGCCAGCCAGCACGCCGCGAGCCACGGGGTGGTGGGGCCGCGCAGGAGGACGCGGTTGCCGGGGAGCACGTCCAGGTCGTTCGTCAGGATGTGGGCGATGCGGTCGACGTGGGCCCGGAGTTCGCCGTACGACCAGGTCGTGGCCGGGGTGCGGAACGCGGGGGCGCCGTCCGGCTGGCCCGTGAGCAGGTCCGTGGCGCAGTTCAGGCGGGGTGGGTAGGCCAACTCCGGTGTGGTGAAGCGGAGTTCGGGCCAGGTGTCGGGCGGTGGGAGGTGGTCGCGCGCGAAGGTGTCGACGTGGGCCGAGAGCTGCACGGTGGCTCGCCCCCTTGTCGGTTCGGGGTCGTGCGTCGAGCGTAACGTGTTGGTGACGGCGGTCAAGGGAGCGCGATATGGTCGTGGCCGAGGGGGTGTACGCCATGGAGCGTTCCGAGTTGCGCACACTGGCCGCGGAAGTCCTCCGTCCGCTCGCGGAGAAGGGGGAGCCCGGCAGGGTCAACCGCCCCCTGGTCGCCGAGCTCGGTCAACGGGGGCTGCTGGACCGGCTGTTCACATCCGGCGCCGTCGAACTCTGCGAGGTGCGGGAGGCGTTGGCGTACGGCTGCACCGAGGCGGAGACCGCGCTCGCCCTCCAGGGGCTGGGGGCGCATCCCGTGCACGCGTACGGGAGTCCGGGGCAGCGGGAGCGGTGGTTGCCCGGGGTGCGGGCGGGGAGGGCGGTCGCCGCGTTCGCGTTGAGCGAGGCGGGGGCGGGGTCGGACGCGGGGGCGCTGGAGCTGCGGGCGGTGCCTGAGGGCGGTGGCGGTGTGGGGTCGGGGTCGGGGTCGGGCTCAAGCTCAGGCTCGGGTTCGGGTTCGGGGTCAAGCTCGGGGGCGGGCTCGGGTGGTGGTCGTGGTTGGCGGCTCGTGGGGGAGAAGTGCTGGATCTCCAACGCTCCCGAGGCCGACTTCTACACGGTGTTCGCCCGTACCGGGGGCGCGGGCGCGCGGGGCATCACCGCGTTCCTCGTGCCCGCCGACCGGCCCGGGCTCGGCGGTGAGCACCTCGACATGCTGTCCCCGCACCCCATTGGCACGCTCACCTTCGACGGCGTACCCGTCGGGCCCGAGGATGTCATCGGGGAGACCGGCCGGGGGTTCCGGGTCGCGATGGGGACACTCAACCGGTTCCGGCCGAGCGTCGGCGCCTTCGCCGTCGGGATGGCGCAGGCCGCGCTGGACGCCACCCTCGACTGGACGTCCCGACGGGACGCGTTCGGCGGCAAGCTGAGGGACCTCCAGGCCGTGTCCCACCAGGTCGCCGAGATGGCCGTACGGGTCGAGGCGGCCCGCTCGATGGTCCGCGCGGCGGCCCGCGCGTACGACGCGGGCGGCGCGGACGTGCCCCGGCGCGTGGCGATGGGGAAGCTCTTCGCGACCGAGGCCGCGCAGTACGTCGTCGACAGGGCGGTGCAGTTGCACGGGGCGCGGGCGCTGCGGCGGGGGCATCTGCTGGAGCACCTGTACCGGGAGGTGCGGGCGCCCCGGATCTACGAGGGGGCGAGCGAGGTGCAACGGGGCATCGTGGCGCGGGAGTTGTACGCGGAGTGGGACGGGTCGGGGGCGCAGGGGCCGGGGGAGGGGGCAGCGTGAGCGGGACCGGTGACCTGGAAGGACGTACCCCATGAGCCTCGAACGCGTGAACCCCGCCGAGCTGTCGCCCCCCTCCGGCTTCTCCCACGCCGTCGTCGCCACCGGCACCCGCCTCGTCCTCCTCGCCGGGCAGACGGCGCTCGACGGGGACGGGAAGGTCGTCGGGGTGACGCTGGCCGAGCAGTTCGAGACGGCGCTGCGCAACCTGCTGGGCGCGCTCACGGCGGCGGGGGGCTCGGCGGCCGACCTCGCGCGGGTGACGGCGTACGTCACGGACGTCGCCGCTTATCGCGCCGCCGCGCCTCGACTGGGCCGGATCTGGCGGGAGTTGGCGGGCCGGGACTATCCGGCGATGGCGGTCGTCGGCATCGTACGGCTGTGGGACGAGGAGGCGCTGATCGAGCTGGACGGGTTCGCGGTGCTGGAGTGAATCCGGCGTGGGTTCAGGCCGCGACCAGCCGCCTGGCCGGTGCCACGACGCTGCCGTCCGGGAGCAGTTCGCCGGAGTCGTCGAAGACGATCGTGCCGTCGCACAGCAGGGTCCAGCCCTGCTCCGGGTGGGCGGCGACGACGTGTGCGGAACCCTCGGCGGTCCCGGAGACGGTGTGGGAACACATGGCGCACCTCCATGGCTGGGGGGTCGGCCCGAGCGGGCCGTCCCGCATACACAGACCATGCTCCCGCCGCGAACTCATCGGAACGGCTCCACCGCAAGCGTGACAACACCAGGACAACTCCGGGACGGTTCCCCGACGCCGGTCACCGGCCGGTGGAGGCGCCGTCACGGGCGGTCGCGCGGACACCGCCGTACGGTCGTATCCGCGTCGACCGATGGCATGGACTCACCCCGCAACCCCCGCCCCCACCCCGAACCGGGTCGCGCACCCCGGTATCGCTGGTCGGGAACATCCCGAACCAGGAGGTACCCCATGCTCTTCCGCTCCGCACTCGGCACGGCGGCCGGCGCCGCGCTGCTCCTGCTGGCCGTCCCCACCGCGCAGGCGGACCCCGCCGAGACCGTGACCGTCGACCCGGTGGGCCGGATCGCCGCCGACGGCACGGTCACCCTGACCGGCACGTACCGCTGCCTCGGCAGCGAGGGCCCCGTCTTCGTGAGCAGCTCCGTGAACCAGGACTCCGGCGACGTCAGCCACGGCATCGGCGGCACGGCCGCGGTGTGCGACGGCGCCGAGCACGCCTGGCAGAACACCGGCAGACCGTCCCCGTCCGCCCTCACCCCCGGCACCGCGAGAGTCGAGGCGACCCTGATGGAACTCGCCCCGGAGAGTGGCCTTCCGGTGCCGCGCTTCCATGCCCGTGAAACCGGCCCGGTGACGCTCATGGAGGCGTGACCGCAGGACTCTCGGCCACGCCCGCCGACGGGAGGGGCGTGGCCGGCGCAGCTCCCGTCGGCTCCGGTCCGAACAGGGTACGCAGCGCCAGGTCGGCCACTCGGCGCAATTGGCCGCGGGTGTGACCGCTCGCCGCTTGTACGGCGATGCCGTCGGTGACGGTGTGCACGAGGTGGGCAAGGACCTGCGGGTCGGCGCCCGCGGGCAGGTCGGCCGCCTGCTCGAAGCGGCGTCGGAGCGCGGCCTCACCGGCCATCCGCCGTGCGATCACTTCTTGGCGGATCGGTTCGGACTCCGGTCCGCAGGCATGCACACTGTTGACGCTCAGGCACCCGCGAGGCGCGTGCGGTCCGGTGGTCAACTCGACGGCTCCGAGGACCAGAAGCTCGACGACCTCCCGCACGGTGGGCGCCTCCAGAGCCTCGGCGGCGTAGGCCCCGGGGCTGGTGAAGTAGCGGTCGATCACCTTGCGGAACAACTGCTCCTTGTTGCCGAAAGCCGCGTACAGACTGGGCCGGTTGATGTCCATGGCCGCGGTCAGGTCCGACAGGGACGTCCCCTCGTGGCCCTGTCGCCAGAAGACCTCCAGCGCCCGGTCGAGCGCGGTCTCCGGGTCGAAGGCGCGCGGGCGACCGCCTGGCATGCTGAAAGTCGGGATCGTCGGAGCCGGCGGCTGGGCGGACTCGTCGCCCATCCGGACGTGGACCTGGTCGTGGTGTCGGTCAAGCGGCCGGGCACGCGCATGCGGTCAGGGCTGCCCTGGACGCGGGCAAGCACGTCCTGTGCGAGTGGCCGCTGGGCATGGACGCCGCCGAAACGGACGACCTCGCCCGGGCGGCCGGCGCCGCCGGTGTCGTCCACGCCGTGAACCTGCAAGGACACCAGTCCCCGGACGCCCGGTACGTGGCCGACCTGGTCGCCAAAGGCGCGATCGGTCGGCTCGAATCGGCCGTACTGGTCGCCGCGGGCGACCCGCTGGGCGGCGCCCGCATCCCGCCGGAACTGGCCTGGTCAGCCGATCCGGCCGCGGGCACCTCGCTCCTGACCGTCATGGCCGGCCACTTCCTCGCCACGCTGGACCGGATGGTGGGCGGACTGGTCGAGGTCTCCGCGAGGCTGCCCCGCCCGGACCACGTCGAAGGCGCCGGAACCGGCCGGACGGTGCCCAACGGGGTACCCGCACAGGTACTGCTCCACGGTGTCCTGGAGAGTGGCGCGGCTGCCTCCGTCGCCGTGCACGGAGGCAGCGGGACTCCGGACGGATTCTTCGTCAAACTGGTCGGCTCCGACGGCACGTTGACGGTGGTTCCCACCCGGCCGGGCGTGTACATGCACTGGACCGACTGGGACATCCGGGTCGACGGCGAGCGGGTGAAGGTACCTGACGGCTACCGGACCGTCCCCTTCGACCCCGCCGCCGGACCGGTCGCCAACGTCGCGGCCGTCTACCAGGAGATCGCCCGGTCGATCGCCGAAGGCCGCAGTCCTCACCCCGACTTCCACACCGCCGCGGCCCACCACAGGGTGCTCGCCGCCATCGAACGCTCCGCGGAGACCGGCGCCGTGGAAAGTGTCCGCTGACGATCCCGGCTGCCTTTGCCTACTTCACACCGCCATCGCGGGCCCCGCGCTCGTACCCTGCTGTCACCGGTGCCGCGTTGTCACAGAGCGTCCTGCCGTGCCGGGAAGCACTGTCCGGATCGCCGTTTCGTGCTGTGGACAATGTGATAAGGGTAGCGGGCGACGGTTGGCCGAATGGGGGAGTCGGAGACGTGCGAGATCCGTTGGAGAACGTGGAACTCACGGAGGCCGTACAGGGCTTGCGGGATCAGCTGATGGCCTCTGTATACGCTGCGGACGGCCAGCGCATCAGGTTCGAGGTCGACGAGATCACTCTGGATTTCTCGGTCGAGCTGCGGCGCGACGCGACGGCCAAGGCGGGGTTCAAGGCATGGGTGGTCTCCGGCGACGCCCAGGTAGGGGTGGCGCGGAACGCCGTCCACAAGGTGGCCGTGAAGCTGAAGCCGAGGGATTCGGCCAACGGCGGGCCGATCGAGATCGGACATCAGGCCGAGGTCGACATGGGTGACTTCGAGCACCCGTCCGGACTGCGCGGCGGATGAGCGCCCGCTCCGTCGCACGCGTCGCCATCGTCCAGGGAGCGCGGCAGGGCAGCGGCTTCCTGCTGGACTCCCGCCTGGTGCTCACTTCGGCGCACCTGTTCGAAGGAGAGAGCGGGGCTGCTCGCGTCGCCGTCCCCGGAGGGACGGGGATGCGCGGCTGCCGCCTCGTGTGGCGCCGCTACGACGAGTCGTGCGACGCGGCCCTGCTCGAAGCGGATGACGACTTGGTCGGGGAGGCCACGACGTGCCGGATGTCCGACGTCCGGTGGGGTCGGATCTCCGGCCTGGCCGCCTGGGAGAACTGCGAAGCGGCGGGCTACCCGCGGATCTCGCTCCGGGACGGGACGAGGCCGGACACCGAGCAGATCGTGGGCACGCTGAAGCCGGGATCGTCCGTCCTGCGCGGCCGCTATGTCCTGGACAGCTCCCACGCCCCGCCGCCGGCCGGCGCCTCCGGCGCATCGCCGTGGCAGGGCATGTCGGGCGCGGCGCTCTTCGCCGGCGAATACCTGATCGGTGTGGTCTCCGGGGATCCTGCGCAGTGGGGTCACGCGCGGGTGGAAGCCGTTCCCGTCTCCGTCGTGGTGGCAGATGCCGCATTCCGGCGGGCGGTGGAGGCGACTGCGGGGTTCTGTCCCGAGGTGGTGGAGATCGGCAGACCGGCGCCGCAGGTGGTCCACACGGCCTCTTCCTGCGAAGGTGACTGGCTCCCTGTCGCCGACGCCGACCCGGTCTCCTTCGGTGTTCATCGTGTGCCGGATTCCGCCGGCCATCCGGACGTCGTGCAGTACGTGCCACGCTGCGTCGATGCGCAGGTGGACGCCCGGCTCGAAGCCCTGGCGGAGACGGGCGGCATGGTGCTGCTGACAGGGGATTCGGCCGCGGGCAAGTCGAGGACCCTGTTCGAAGGCATGGTCCGCAATCTCGGCGACTGGTCGGTCTGCAAGCCGGACCCCGACGCCGACCTGTCCTTCCTGGACTCTTCCTCCGGAAGTGATCGCGAGAAGGTCGTGTGGCTCGACGACCTGCACAACTACCTGCGGTCGGACGGGTTGACGCCGTCCCTGCTGGACCGGCTCGTCCGCCGCGGCACGGTCGTGCTCGCCACGCTGCGCACCGAGTTCCACGAGCATTACACGGACGCGGAGGACGGCCCGTCGCTCTCGCGGAGGACCGGTCCGCGTCTGCCGTCCTCACCCGGCAGAGTGATCCGGGCAGCACATCACATCACCCTGGACCGGATCTGGACCGACGACGAGCGGCGGGCCGCGTCGTCGCGCGAGGATCCGCGCATCGTTGCCGCGTTGAACGCCGACAAGGCACATGGGGTGGCGGAGTACCTCGCGGCGGGACCGCAGGTCCTCAAGCGGTGGAAGGCCGCTTCCCGGGTGAAGGGCAACCCCCGCGGTGCCGCTCTCGTCGCGGCCGCCGTCGCCCTCGCCCGCACAGGTGTGGACACCGCGCTGGCGCCGGAGTCCCTGGAACGCCTCCACACATACTTCCTCGACCAGGCGGGCGGCCCGGCTCTGCGGCCGGAAGGCATGGAGGAAGCCTGGGACTGGGCGTCCAGGATCGTGCTGGGCGTGACCAGCCCCCTGGTCCCGGGCCGGGGAGGAACGTGGAAGCCGTTCGACTACCTCGTGTCCGATGCCGCCCGCGACTCCCGTCCCGGCGAGCTCCCGGGACAGGTGTGGGACGAGGTCCTGCACATCGTGGACGACACGCGCCGTGTGCTGGTGTCGACCGTCGCCAAGGTGGCGGGCCGGCCGGACGTGGCCAAAGAGGTGCTCCGCCCCCTCGCGGAGGCGGACGATCCCGACGGCCTGATCAACCTGGGGGCGCTGCTGGCCGCGGAGCAGGACTATGACGGTGCCGGCCGCTGCTTCGAGCGTGCTTTCTGCCTGGGCGACTCCACCGGGGCTCACAACATGGGTGCCGTGTTCGCTGTGAGGGGGAATCTGGAAGAGGCACGGAAGTGGTTCGAGCGTGCGATCGAGAGTGGGTATCGGGAGTCGATCGGCGCCCTCGGCCTGGTCCACGAAAAGCTGGGGAACCAGGATGAGGCGATTGCGCTCTGGAAGCGCGGTACCGAGGCCGGCGATCCCGGGAGCGCGCTGCGCTATTCGGAGTGGCTGAGGTCGAAGTGGCAGTCGGATGAGGCCGTCGAGGCCCTGAGAATCGCCGCGGACGGTGAGATCCCGTTCGCCTCGCTCTCGTACGCCGGTGTTCTCCTGCGCAGGGAGGACCACGAGACGGCGAACGCCTACGTCTCGCGTGCCTATGAAGCGGCGGTCAAGCAGGGGAGTCTGGGTGACCCGATCGGCTGCCTGATGGCCGGAGTGACCGCGTACTCCTTCGGCAACGTCGCGATGGGGGAGGAGTGGTGGAGCCGGGCACGGGAGCACGGCCACCCATTGAACTGGGTTGTCCTGGATGCCGCGGACAGCTCGGCCGGACTCTCGCACCTGGCCTTCAGCCAGGATTGCCTGGACAGAATCGGGCACGAGGAAGCCCGTTCCCTCATGCAGTTGCTCTGGGCCGGCGACTGCCAGGACTGCGGATACCCGCTGGGCAACGGCGTTCCGGCACTCTATGTGGACGACCACTACACCTGGGCGGACGCACGGCTCTTCCACTTCGGACTGTGCCGGTATCCGCACTGGAACGATTCGGCGCTGATCAACGTGGCGAAAGAGGCGGGTATCAGCTGGACGGCCTTCGCCGCCGGTGTGCCTGTGGGGGAGCAGAACGACCTGCTCGTTCCCGCTTTCGTGGTCAACCCCTCTCTTGAGGTGGCGCAGTTGGTCCAGAACGGGGACCAGTGGACGGCTACATCTGCTTACGGGCCCCGGTCGGCCCTCGCCGAAGGGCTCGGCCTCCAGCCGCTGTGGTCCGGATTGCCGCCCAGGTCGTCCGACGGGCGTGCTTGGGCATTCGCTGCCCCCAGTGAGGTCGCGGTGGCGACGCTCGGCCAACTCTGGAACGCTCCCGCGACCGAGGAGTTCATCACACTGGTGCGGCGACACGGGGGAACGCTGCTCATCGCGACGAGCGTCGTCGGACCTGATTCCCCGCCCAGCGTGGAAGTCCTGACAGAAGCTCTGGGGGCCTGGGACTCGATGACGAGGTGGGTCCCTCTGAAATCCGATGCCGTGAGTTGAGCCTCCCGAACCACCATGAGGTGCCCGGCGGTTCGGGAGGATGCCCTTCGCGTAGAGGGTCCCTAGATATCCCGGAAGATCTCGATCTGCGCGCCGATCGAGTTGAGGCGTTCCGCGAGGTCCTCGTACCCCCGGTTGATGACGTACACGTTGCGCAGGACGGACGTCCCGTCGGCCGCCATCATCGCGAGGAGTACGACGACGGCGGGGCGCAGCGCGGGCGGGCACATCATCTCGGCGGCGCGCCAGCGGGTCGGGCCCTCCACCAGCACCCGGTGCGGGTCGAGGAGTTGGAGGCGCCCGCCGAGGCGGTTGAGGTCCGTCAGGTAGATCGCGCGGTTGTCGTAGACCCAGTCGTGGATGAGGGTCTTGCCCTGGGCGACGGCCGCGATGGCCGCGAAGAAGGGGACGTTGTCGATGTTGAGGCCGGGGAACGGCATCGGGTGGATCTTGTCGATCGGCGCCTCCAGCTTGGAGGGCCGTACGGTCAGGTCGACCAGGCGGGTACGGCCGTTGTCGGCGACGTACTCGGGCGTGCGGTCGTGGTCGAGGCCCATCTCCTCCAGGACCGCCAGCTCGATCTCCAGGAACTCGATCGGCACGCGGCGCACGGTGAGTTCGGACTCCGTGACGACGGCGGCGGCGAGCAGGCTCATCGCCTCGACCGGGTCCTCGGAGGGGGAGTAGTCGACATCGACATCGATGTCCCGGACGCCGTGCACGGTCAGGGTCGTCGTCCCGATCCCCTCGACCTTGACGCCGAGCGCCTCCAGGAAGAAACACAGGTCCTGGACCATGTAGTTGGACGAGGCGTTGCGGATGACGGTCACCCCGCCGTGGCGCGCGGCGGCCAGCAGCGCGTTCTCGGTGACCGTGTCCCCGCGCTCGGTCAGCACGATCGGGCGGTCCGGGCGGACCGTCGGGTCGACGACCGCGTGGTACTGGCCCTCCGTCGCCGCGATGTCCAGGCCGAAGCGGCGCAGGGCGATCATGTGCGGTTCGATCGTGCGGGTGCCGAGGTCGCAGCCGCCCGCGTACGGGAGCTTGAAGCGGTGCACCTCGTGCAGCAGCGGGCCGAGGAACATGATGATCGAGCGGGTGCGGACGGCCGCTTCCGCGTCGATCGCCGCGAGGTCCAGTTCGGCCGGGGGGACCAGTTCCAGGTCCACGCCGTCGTTGATCCAGCGGGCGCGGACGCCGATCGACTGGAGGACCTCCAGGAGGCGGTACACCTCCTCGATGCGGGCGACCCGGCGCAGGACCGTACGGCCCCGGTTCAGCAGCGAGGCGCACAGCAGGGCCACGCACGCGTTCTTGCTCGTCTTCACGTCGATCGCGCCGGAGAGGCGGCGTCCGCCGACGACCCTCAGGTGCATCGGGCCCGCGTACCCCAGCGACACGATCTCGCTGTCCAGGGCCTCACCGATGCGGGCGATCATCTCAAGGCTGATGTTCTGGTTGCCCCGCTCGATCCGGTTCACGGCACTCTGGCTCGTCCCCAGCGCTTCCGCCAGTTGGCTCTGTGTCCAGCCACGGTGTTGACGGGCGTCGCGGATGAGCTTGCCGATGCGTACGAGGTAATCGTCTGCCATGGGGCTGAGGTTATCTCAGATATGAGATGGCGCCTGCCGGGGGGTCCGTTCGGGTGAACGATGCAGACCGATCTACTTTTATCGGCTTATGCCTGAAATGCTGTTACGGATGTCGCGGTGCCGTAACCGGATACCCCGTTTCCCCGGCCTCTGACATCCTCGGCGGTATGCGTGTACTGGTGATCGGGGCGACGGGGACGATCGGGCGGGCCGTGTCGGAGGCGCTGGCGGCGAGACACGAGGTGCTGCGGGCGTCACGCGGCGGCCCCCTGCGGGCGGACCTCGCGGCCCCGGCGACCCTGTCCCGGCTCTTCGAGGAGGCGGGCCCCCTCGACGCGGTCGTCTGCTGCGCCGCGAGCGGCCCCCTGATCCCCCTCCTGGACCTCCCCGCCTTCCCCGACGCCGCCTTCACCACCGCCCTCCACGGCAAACTCCTCGGCCAGATCGCCCTCACCCGCCGCGCGGCTGCGCACCTGCGCGACGGCGGCTCCATCACCCTCACGTCCGGCACCTTCCCCGCCCCCCTCCCCGACGGCTCCCTCGGCGCCCTCGTCAACTCCGGCCTGGAAGGCTTCGTCACCAACGCGGCACACGAACTCCCGCGCGGGGTACGGCTGAACGCGGTCAGCCCGGGATGGGTCGCCGAGACGCTACGACAACTCGGCGACGAGACGACCCCCGGAACGCCGGTCGCCGAAGTGGCCCAGGCGTACGTGGAGTCGACCGAAGGCGACGTGACGGGGCGGGTGTTGCGGGTATGACCACCGAGGCTTTCCGACGGGGGGCGGCGTGAACGAGGCGGAGGCACACGTCCGGGCCTTCTTCGCCGGGCACACGGTGGAAGCGACGGACCTGGACGTCCGTGTCCTCACCGTGTCTCCCGGCCCCCGCGCGGACAGCTGGTCCTACGTGACGGTGGGTTGCTCCGAGCGGGAACACGGCGGGCTGCGGCGGGAGTTCGTCATGGCGGGGCATGTCCGGGACGAGCGTTTCGTGGACCTGATGACGATGCTCGCCGTCTACCACGGCACCGGCCACCCCCTGGACGTCGGCCACTCCCTCCCCATCGGCGAACCCTGGCTCCCCGGCTCCCGCTGCGACCACCTCCTGATCAGCCTCCCCTACCTCCACGGCCCCGCCCTCGAACACGCTCCCGGCGGGACCCGCGTCCTCTGGGCCCTCCCGGTCACCTCCGAGGAGATCGCGTACCGCCGGGAGCACGGCACGGAGGCGTTGGAGCAACTCTTCGACGAACACGCCCTGTTGCCGACGGATCCGCACCGGGAGTCGGTGGTGTGAGGTGGTGCGGCTGGGGCTGGACGTGCTGTGTGGCGAGGTGGGTGGTGGAGGCGCCTGGTCCTTATGGCCCTTCCAGGGGCGGGGTGAGGCGGGCGAGTGTGCCGGATTCCAGGGCTGTCCAGAGGGAGCCGTCGGGGCCGAGGGTGATGCCGTGGGGTTCGGAGGACGGGGTGGGGAGGGGGTGGGACGTGATCCTGCCGTCGGGGGTGATGCGGCCGATCGCGTTTGCCGACCACTCCGTGAACCAGTACGCCCCGTCCGGGCCGGCGGTGATCGCGTGGGGGCGTGAGGTGGGGTCGGGGAGGGGGAACTCCCTGATCTCGCCGGTGAGTTCGATGCGGCCGACCTGGCCCGCGCCGATCTCCACGAACCACAGCGCGTCGTCCGGGCCCGCCGTGATGCCGACCGGCCCGGCACCCGGCGTGGGCAGCGGGTAGACGGCCACCTCACCCTCGTACGACATGGCCCCGATCGCGTTCGCCTGGTTCAGCGTGAACCAGAGACGGCCGTCACCGCCCGCGGCGATCCCCGACGGGAACGCCCCGGCGTCGGGGAGCGGGAACTCGGTCACCGCCCCCTCGGGGGTGATCCGGGCGATGCGGCCGGCGTTGGCCTCCGTGCACCACAGCGCGCCGTCCGCGCCGGCGACGATGCCGAAGGGGCCCGCGTCCGGGGTGGGGAGCGGGAAGGACGTCACCTCACCGGCGACGGTGATCCGGCCGACCCGGTGTCCCCGGAACTCCGTGAACCACAGCGTGCCGTCCGGCCCCGGCGTGATGACGGTCGGGCCGGTGTCGGGGGAGTCGAGGGGGTACGTGGCGATGTCGCCGCCGGGGGTGAGCCGGCCGATGTGGCCGCTGTGGACCATCGTGAACCAGAGCGCACCGTCGGGGCCGAGGGCGATGCCGTAAGGGCCCGACTTGGGGTCGGGGACGGGGAATTCGGTGATGTCGAGGGGCATGTGGGGTGATCGTAGGGGGAGTTGAGGGCGGGCGCTCGGGGTTATACGCCCCCTCTGCGAACTCACCACCCGCAAGCTTTGCGAACCCCAGCCCGCGCACCCAGAGAACTCGCCGCCGCAAGCCCCGCCCGCGCGCCCCGCGAACCCCCGGCCCCAAGCCCCGCGCCCCCCACCCCCCGAACCCCCTTGACCTCAACCGGAGTTGAGTTCCTAGCGTGCACCCCACCGACGACCAGGGAGATGTACGGCGATGATCCTCGTGACCGGTGCGACCGGGAACATCGGGCGGGCGCTGCTCAAGGAGTTGCGCGGTATGCGGGTGAGGGGCCTCACCCGGGACGCGGCACGCGCGGGGTTTCCCGGAGCGGTGGAGGGCGATCTTGCCCACCCTGAATCCCTCAAGTACGCCCTGGACGGGGTTCGTTCACTCTTCCTCCTGCAAGGGCTCGGCCCCGAGGAGGACATCCTCGGCCGGGCGAAGAAGGCCGGCGTCGAGCACGTCGTCCTCGTCTCCTCGATCACCGTGGAGACGCACCCCCACCTCCCCGCGGCGAAACGCAACTGCGCGGTGGAGGAGGCACTCCGGGGCAGCGGCATGGAGTGGACGATCCTGCGCCCCACCCAGTTCGCGTCGAACACCCTCTGGTGGGCGCCGGCGATCCGCGAACACGGCGAGGTCCGCGCCCCGTACGCCGACACGGGCCTGCCCACGATCCACCCGGCGGACATCGCGGCGGTTGCGCACCGCGCCCTGACGACCCCGGCCCACCGCAACCGCACGTACGCCCTCACGGGCCCGGCCCGGGTGACCGTCCGGGAACAGGTCGAGACCCTCGCCACCACCCTCGGTAGAGACCTCACCCTCACCGAACTCACCCGCGCCGAGGCCCACGACGACATGACGGCGTACCTGGACCCGGAGACGGCGGACGCGGTCCTGGACCTGACCGGCGGGGACGTGAACGACGGCCTCCTGAGGGTCCGCACGACGGTCCCGGAGATCACCGGCGCCCCGGGGCGGACGTACCGGCAGTGGGCGGCGGAGAACACCGACGCGTTCAGGTGAGGGCGAGGGCGGTGACCAGCGAGGCGAACGCCGCGAGGATGACGCCGAGGCGGATGTGGTGGAGCCGGCCCCAGCGGTCGAGCTGCCGTTTCCAGTCGGCGGGTCGGTTCTCCGGCGTCCAGGTCTTGTTCCGGTTGTTGACCGGGACGAGCAGGAGAACCGACATGACGACGCTGACCAGCAGGAGCGTCCCGGCGGCGGCGACGAGCCCCGCGCGGTCGGCGGCGGCCCAGACGCCGACGAGGACCAGCGAACCGACGTACCAGACCGGCATGACGGCGCCGAGCATCCGCCCGCCGTGCGCGTGACCGAGCTGCCCGCTGTCCTCGGGCAGCGCGTCGAGGATCCGGTTCATGACGAAGGCGACGGAGAACTCGACACCCACCATGACGCCGACGACCACGGTGGTGACGATCTCGAGTGCGTTGAGCATGACGACCCTCTCGGAATCTAGTGCTGCTAGCTGTCAGGTCAACGCTAGACCTGCTGCCGCTCGATTGTCTAGCGGTGCTAGCATCGAGGCATGTCGGTACAGGAACGCAAACAGCGCGAGCGGGCGGAGCGCGAACGCCTCATCGTGGCGACGGCCCGCGAACTCGCCGAGCGGCAGGGCTGGGACGCGGTCACCACCCGCCGCCTCGCCGAGAGCATCGAGTACAGCCAGCCGGTCCTCTACAGCCACTTCCGCGGCAAACGCGAGATCATCGGCGCCGTCGCGCTCCAGGGCGCCACGGAGCTGGCGGCGGCGATCCGCGCCGCGACGGCCGCGGCGGACGGCCCGCGCGCCCGCGTGCACGCCCTGGCCCGTGCCTACCTGGACTTCGCGGAGCGCAACCCCGCGGTGTACGACGCGATCTTCCAGCTGGACGGCGGCCTGCCGTACGCCCGCGAGGACACCCCGGAACCCCTCAAGGACGCCTTCGCCGCACTCCTGGAGTCCCTGGGCGAGGTCGCCGGGACCGGCGTCGCCGAGGGCCTGTTCACCGAGACGTTCTGGGCGGCCCTGCACGGCGTCGCGACCCTGACCCGCTCGGGCCGGCTGCCCCCGGAGCACACCGGGGCGCGCCTGGCCCTCCTGGCGGACCGCCTGGCCCTGACATGACGGCGGTCACCGCACCCGGGCATGACCAACCAGCCCCCATGTACTAGAGTTATCTCGACATCGAGATATCTGCCGAGGCGTACCGTAGCCGCCCCCCTCTAGTAAGGGTTACCTAACTTAGCCCTACCTTAGCGGATCGGCCAAGTAGGCATGGCGGCAGGATGCGGTGGTACGCGCACATCAATGAAGGAGACTGTCGTGTCGGCGAACAGCTTCGACGCCCGCGCCACGCTCAGCGTGGGCGACGAGTCGTACGAGATCTTCCGGCTGGACAAGGTGGAAGGCTCGGCTCGCCTTCCGTACAGCCTGAAGGTCCTGCTGGAGAACCTGCTCCGCACGGAGGACGGCGCGAACATCACCGCCGACCACATCCGCGCGCTCGGCAACTGGGACTCGCAGGCCCAGCCCAGCCAGGAGATCCAGTTCACCCCGGCCCGGGTGATCATGCAGGACTTCACCGGCGTCCCCTGTGTCGTCGACCTCGCCACCATGCGTGAGGCCGTCGAGGCGCTCGGCGGCGACCCGGCGAAGATCAACCCGCTCTCCCCGGCCGAGATGGTCATCGACCACTCCGTCATCGCCGACAAGTTCGGCACCAACGACGCGTTCAAGCAGAACGTCGACCTGGAGTACGGCCGCAACAAGGAGCGCTACCAGTTCCTGCGCTGGGGCCAGACCGCGTTCGACGACTTCAAGGTCGTCCCGCCGGGCACCGGCATCGTCCACCAGGTCAACATCGAGCACCTGGCCCGCACGGTGATGGTCCGTAACGGCCAGGCGTACCCGGACACCCTCGTCGGCACCGACTCGCACACCACGATGGTCAACGGCCTCGGTGTGCTCGGCTGGGGCGTCGGCGGCATCGAGGCCGAGGCCGCGATGCTGGGCCAGCCGGTCTCGATGCTCATCCCGCGCGTCGTCGGCTTCAAGCTGACCGGCGAGCTGCCCACCGGCACCACCGCGACCGACCTGGTCCTCACGATCACCGAGATGCTGCGCAAGCACGGCGTCGTCGGCAAGTTCGTCGAGTTCTACGGCGAGGGCGTGGCCGCCACGAGCCTCGCCAACCGCGCCACCATCGGCAACATGTCGCCGGAGTTCGGCTCGACCGCCGCGATCTTCCCCGTAGATGCCGAGACGATCAACTACCTGAAGCTGACCGGCCGTTCGGCCCAGCAGCTCGCGCTCGTCGAGGCGTACGCCAAGGAGCAGGGCCTCTGGCTGGACCCGCAGGCCGAGCCCGACTTCTCCGAGAAGCTGGAGCTGGACCTCTCGACGGTCGTCCCCTCGATCGCCGGCCCGAAGCGCCCGCAGGACCGCATCGTCCTCGCGAACGCCGCCCAGCAGTTCGCCTCCGACGTCCGCAACTACGTCGACACCGCCGACGAGGCGGGCAAGGAGTCCTTCCCGGCCTCCGACTCCCCGGCCGCCACCAACGGCGTCCCGTCCAACCCGGTCACCGTGACCGCCCCCGACGGCTCGACGTACGAGATCGACCACGGCGCCGTCACCGTCGCCGCGATCACCTCCTGCACCAACACCTCGAACCCGTACGTCATGGTCGCCGCCGCGCTCGTCGCGAAGAAGGCCGTGGAGAAGGGCCTGACCCGCAAGCCGTGGGTCAAGACCACGCTCGCGCCGGGCTCGAAGGTCGTCACCGACTACTTCGACAAGGCCGGTCTGACGCCGTACCTCGACAAGGTCGGCTTCAACCTGGTCGGTTACGGCTGCACCACCTGCATCGGCAACTCCGGCCCGCTGCCGGAGGAGGTCTCCAAGGCCGTCAACGACCATGACCTCGCGGTCACTTCGGTCCTCTCCGGCAACCGGAACTTCGAGGGCCGCATCAACCCCGACGTCAAGATGAACTACCTCGCCTCCCCGCCGCTGGTCGTCGCGTACGCCATCGCCGGCTCGATGAAGGTGGACATCACCAAGGACGTCCTCGGCACCGACCAGGACGGCAAGCCGGTCTACCTGGCCGACATCTGGCCGTCCGAGGCCGAGGTCAACGACGTCGTCGCCAACGCGATCGGCGAGGACATGTTCTCCAAGTCCTACTCCGACGTCTTCGCCGGCGACCTCCAGTGGCAGTCGCTGCCCGTCCCGACCGGCAACACCTTCGAGTGGGACCCGCAGTCGACGTACGTCCGCAAGCCCCCGTACTTCGAGGGCATGACGATGGAGACCACGCCGGTCGCCGACATCACCGGCGCCCGCGTCCTCGCCAAGCTGGGCGACTCGGTCACCACCGACCACATCTCCCCGGCCGGCGCCATCAAGGCCGACACCCCGGCCGGCAAGTACCTCACGGAGCACGGCGTCGAGCGCCGCGACTTCAACTCCTACGGCTCCCGCCGAGGCAACCACGAGGTCATGATCCGCGGCACGTTCGCCAACATCCGCCTGCGCAACCAGATCGCGCCGGGCACCGAGGGCGGCTACACCCGCGACTTCACCCAGGCGGACGCGCCGGTGTCGTTCATCTACGACGCCTCGCAGAACTACCAGGCCGCCGGCATCCCGCTGGTCATCCTGGGCGGCAAGGAGTACGGCTCCGGCTCGTCCCGCGACTGGGCCGCCAAGGGCACCGCGCTCCTCGGCGTCAAGGCCGTCATCACCGAGTCGTACGAGCGCATCCACCGCTCGAACCTCATCGGCATGGGCGTCCTCCCGCTCCAGTTCCCGGCCGGCCAGAACGCCGAGTCCCTCGGCCTCACCGGCGAGGAGACCTTCTCCATCACCGGCGTCACCGAGCTGAACAACGGCACGACGCCGAGCACGGTCAAGGTCACCACCGACACCGGCGTGGAGTTCGACGCGGTCGTCCGCATCGACACCCCCGGCGAGGCGGACTACTACCGCAACGGCGGCATCATGCAGTACGTGCTGCGCAGCCTGATCCGCAAGTAAGGCTCGCCGCAAGGCGGTTGCTTGAGGGCCGTGTCCCCGGACGCCGGGGGCGCGGCCCTTCGCCGTACCCGCCGGTAATTGTCTTCATCCCCGTTTACATAACCGCCCGGTGGCGCTACCTTCCGCACAGATGGGGTGGGAGCGCTCCCACCCGTGGACCGGAACCCACCAGGGCCGCCCCCACCCCATACCCGCACAGCCGTACAGAAAGGACGGCTCCCCATCATGTCCCCCACCTCGAAGCATGGCATGATCACGACAAATTTATCGAGGTACCTCCGCACCCGCCCCCTCCTCCTCGTCCTCTTCTCGCTCCTCGCCGTCGTCCCCGCCCTCGGCCTGATCGTCTCGACCGGCGGCAAGGCGGAAGCGCACGGCACCCCGATGAAACCCGGCAGCCGGACGTTCCTGTGCTGGCAGGACGGCCTGACGAACACGGGTGAGATCAAGCCCGTCAACCCGGCGTGCAAGAACGCCCAACAGGTCAGCGGCACGACGCCGTTCTACAACTGGTTCTCGGTGCTGCGCTCGGACGGCGCCGGCAGAACCCGCGGCTTCGTCCCCGACGGCCAGCTCTGTAGCGGCGGCAACACGAACTTCACCGGCTTCAACGCGCCCCGCAACGACTGGCCGCTCACCCACCTGACGTCCGGCGCGACGATGGACTTCTCGTACAACGCCTGGGCCGCGCACCCGGGCTGGTTCTACGTGTACGTCACGAAGGACGGCTTCGACCCCACGAAGACCCTCACGTGGGACGACATGGAGGCGACGCCCTTCCTGAGCGTCGACCACCCGCCGCTGCACGGCTCACCGGGCACGGTCGAGGCCAACTACTCCTGGACCGGGCAGCTTCCGGCGAACAAGTCCGGCCGCCACATCATCTACGTGGTCTGGCAGCGCTCGGACAGCGCGGAGACCTTCTACTCCTGCTCCGACGTCGTCTTCGACGGCGGCAACGGCGAGGTGACCGGTATCCACGAGCCGGGCAACCCGAACGAGCCCGTCCCCGGCACCTGCACCGCCACCCGCCGTACGACCGGCAGTTGGGCGAACGGCTACCAGTCCGAGGTCACCGTCACCAACTCCGGCGACGTCCCGATGCTCGGCTGGATGGTCAACTGGACGCTCGCCGCAGGGCAGAAGGTCGACAGCCTCTGGAACGGCGCGGCCACCTACACCGGCCAGGACGTGATGGTCCACAACGCCGGCTGGAACGGCTCGCTCAGTCCGGGGCAGAGCGCGACCTTCGGGTACGTCGTCACCGGGGCCGGCGGGGACAGTACGGCGTCCCTGCCCTGTCGGGTCGGCTGAGGCCGACCGACCGTCCGACGGCTGGGCCGCTCTGAGCGGACCCGGTGGCATCGAGCCGTGTGCCACCGGGTCCGCGAGCCGGACGGCCCCAGGGGGGGGAGGGGGCCGTCCGGGGTGGTCCCCCGGCGTCCGGACGACGACACGGAGCTGGGGGAGCGCGGGTGACAACGCCGTCGGCGGATAACGTTGTCGGAAGGTCTGTACTTGTACTTTACAGCCTCAACTGCCGTGGCAGTCAAATGAGTTGACGTGTGAGGGGCCGGGCGACGGTGTGTCGGCCGACCCCGGGGGCGTTATTCGGACGCCTGGTTCCTGCGGCGTGCGGCGAAGTAGGTGACCGCCAGGACGCCGGCGATCCCGACGCCGATGATCGACCAAGTCGCCCCGGACATACCGCCCTTGTCCTCCTTCTCGGCGGCCACCGGGGAGGCGGAGGGGGCCGGCTTCGACTCGGGCGCCGGGGTGGTCGCCGGGGCGGTCGGTGTGGGGGTGGGCTGGGGCAGCGCCGCCGCCTTCAACTTCAGTACCGGTGCCGGGTTTCCGCTGTGGGAGTGGCCGGCCTCCTCCTCCGCCTTGCCGGGCTCCTCCAGCTCGATCCAGCGGTCGATCTTGCCGTCGCCGTAGGTCTGGAGCGTCTTGAAGACGAGCTGCTCCGCGTCCGGCAACTGCTTGACGGTGACGGAGACTTCGGCGTCCTCGCCGGTCGGCAGGGGAGCGCCCGTCACCGCGAAGCCGTCCGAAGTCGCCGTCAGGGTCCAGCTCTTGGGGCCGCTCACGTAGGTCACGTCGGCGGGGGCGATGCCCTTCGGGAGGACGACCCGGACTTCCTTGATGCCGGCCGTCGCCGACTCGGACTCGGCGGACCAGGTCAACTCCACGTTCCGGGCGAGGGCCTGGGGGTTGTCGGCGCTCACTTCCACGTGGGCGGCGGCGGATTGGGCGGTGAGGAGGACGAGGGCGGTGGCGGCGAGGGTGGTGAGAGTTTTCTTGAGCATGGTTCGTCGTCTCCAGGCAGGGGTGTAGCGCGGAGCGGCTCAAGGGCCGTCCGTGGAAGGTCAGTTGGGGTGGGCTGACGTGGCTGCTGGAGGGCCTCTTCGGACAACGACGTGCGCGAGTGTCACGCCACCGGCGCATCGAGGGAGGGGGGTGATGCGGGGTGGAAAGACTTGTGCGTTGGGGGAGGCGGGGGTGAATCCCGTCAGTGCCTTGAGAGCGGCGGTGCGGTTCCGGATGCCTTGGGCGAGCCGCCAGATGACGCGGTCCGCGCGTTGGAGCAGGGCGGCGACGAGGAGGGCGGCGAGGGCGTGGGCGGCGGTCATGGTCCAGGAAGCGTGCGCTTCCGGGGCGTGGTGGGAGTGTGCGCCCGTGTGATGGCTCGCCGCGAGCCACTGGTGCAATCCACCTTGTGCGAGGGCGCAGGCGAGTGTCATCACGGGCAGCGAGCGGGGGCGGCGGGCGCCTAGCAGTCCGAGCACGAACAACACGCCCGCACCGACCAACACGCGCTGCCAGTGGGGAGGTTCCTCGGCGACGAGGTGGTGAGCAGTTGACCCCAAGGCGGCGCCAACCGCAGCAAACACACCGGCACGAGCCACAGGTACCGGCGCGTCAGCGCCGTACTTGAGGGGCGCGGGGCTGTATCTGTTTGCAGCTCCGCTGCGGGGCGCGACCAGCCACAACAAAGCCGCACTCGCCCCACAACCCCAGCCCGTTCCACTCATGGTCCGCCCATCATGAAGCACCAGCTCCCCGGACGGATACGAATCACCCCGTCACCCTGCTCAATCCACCCCCTCGAACACCCCCGCCAACCACTCCAGCTGCAACGCGACATGCACCGCGTCCCCACCCTCATGCCCGTTGTACGCGTACGTATGAATCTCCCGCCGAGGCTGCGAACCCCCCACCTCCCCATACCGGTTGAACGCGGCGAACGCCCCGCTCGGCGGACACACCCGGTCCCGCAGCCCCGTCCCGAAGTGCGCGTGGGCCCGAGCCCGCCGGGCGAACGAAACCCCCTCCACATAGGCCAGCGTCCGATACGCGGCCTCCTCGACGCCCCGATGCACGGCCAGATACGCGGCGATCTCCCCATAGGGCCCGGCGTCGGTGAGGTCCAACGCCCGCCGAATCCCGCACAACAACGGCGCGGTCACCAGCGCGGCGACAAGGTCGGGCACCAACCCGGCAACGGCCAGGGCGAGCCCCCCGCCCTGACTGTTCCCGACGACGGCGACCCGGGACGCGTCGACGCCCGGCAACGTCCGCACCGCTTCGACGGCCCGCACCGCGTCGGTGATGAGCCGCCGGTAGTGGTACTGATACGGATCGAGCAGCCCTCGTACGACAACTCCCGGCCCCCCGGCGACAGTTGGTCCAAGATCGAGGGTCCCGCCCCCGCCGCTCCCGTAACTGTCCCCCTGGGCCCGGTTGTCCATGAGCAAGTGCGCGTACCCGGCGTTGACCCAGGTGAGCCGTTCGTGGGACAGCCCCCGCCCGCGCCCGTACCCGGCGTACTCGACGACGGTCGGCAGCGCGTCCGGCACTCCGGCGGGCCGGCTGTACCAGGCCCGCACGGGATGGCCGCCGAACCCGGGGAAGGTGACGTCCCACGTCTCCGTCAGCTTGAGGCCGTTGCTGACCGGCTCGGTCCGCACGCGCAACGGCACCTCGGCGGCGGCCTTGAGCGTCTCGTGCCAGAACGAGTCGAAGTCGGCCGGCTCGTCCAGCGGTGGCCGGAACGACTCCAGCTCGATCAGCGGCAGATCGAACGTACCCACGGCGACACCTCGCAGGATTCGGTAACGGAATGGAAACTTGCGGAGCTGGGCAGGGTCGGACCTCCCTGTTCTACCCCTCTGGCGACGCTTCCAACGCACCACGCCTTCCTGAGGAATCTCCTGCATGACCCATTGACAGCGGTTTCTACGTGCCCATAAGTTGCCGCGAAGTTACCGGTAAGAGCTCGAAAGTTTCGGTTCCGCGTCCCTGCTCCGGGAGGCCCGAGCATGAGCACCTCCACCACGTCGGCGCCCCCGCCGGGCACCCAGGACCCGCCACCCCCGAAGTCCCCGGGTGGCCCGAAGTACCCGTCCGCGCGCCGCAGTTGGCGTCGGGCGTTGCGGCGCGACTGGCAGCTGTACTCGCTGGTGATCCTGCCGCTGCTGTTCTTCCTGGTCTTCCGCTATCTGCCGATGATCGGGAACGTCATCGCGTTCCGCCGGTTCGAGCCGGGCGGTTCGATCCTGGGCGAGCAGTGGGTGGGGCTGCGCTATGTGCGCATGTTCCTCAGCGACCCCACCTTCTGGCAGGTCTTCCGCAACACCCTGTGGCTGGGCCTGCTGACCCTCGTCTTCTGCTTCCCGATCCCGATCGTGCTGGCGCTGCTCCTCAACGAGGTCCGCCGCACCGCGCTGAAACGCTTCGTGCAATCGGTTTCGTATCTGCCGCACTTCCTGTCGATCGTGATCGTCGCCGGGATCACGATGCAGATGCTCGCCACCGACGGTCCGGTCAACCACGTCCTCGGCTGGCTCGGGCACGATCCGATCCGGTTCATCCAGGAACCCGAGTGGTTCCGGACGGTGTACGTCGGCTCCGAGATCTGGCAGACCGCCGGGTGGGGCACGATCCTCTACCTCGCCGCGCTCACCACCATCGACGACGACCTGTACGAGGCCGCCCGCATCGACGGCGCCAACCGCTGGCAGCAGATCTGGCACGTCACCCTGCCCGGCATCCGGCCCACCATGATCACGCTGCTGATCCTCAACATCGGCACGTTCATGGCCGTCGGCTTCGAGAAGATCCTGCTGCTCTACAACCCGCTGACCTATCCGACCGCCGACGTCGTCTCGACCTACCTCTACCGGGCCGGCGTCGAGTCCAACAGCTTCAGCTACGCGGCGGCGATCGGCCTGTTCGAGGCGGTCATCGGGCTCGTCCTCATCACCTCCGCGAACCAGCTCTCGCGCCGCACAGTGGGGACCAGCCTGTGGTGAGCAAGGTCAGGGTACGCACCTCGGTCAACCAGCCGACGCGCGGCTACCGCGTCTTCCAGGGCGTCAACGGCGTGATCCTCACCGGCGTCGTCGTCCTGACGCTGTACCCGTTCCTCAACATCGTCGCCCGCTCCTTCAGCGGCGAGCGCGAGATCCGCTCGGGCCAAGTCACCCTGTGGCCCAAGGGGTTCGACCTCACGACGTACCGCACCGTCATCAACGACTCGGTGTTCTGGCGCAGTTACGGCAACACCGTCCTCTACACGGTCGTGGCCACCGCCGTCGCCATGATTCTGACGACCTGTTACGCCTACGTCCTGTCCAAGAAGAACCTCAAGGGGCGTGGACTCCTCGTCGGTGTCGCCGTGTTCACGATGTTCTTCTCCGGCGGCCTCATCCCGAACTACGTCCTCGTCACCAGCCTCGGCCTGAAGAACTCGGTGTGGGCCATCGCCCTGCCCAACGCCATCAGCGTCTTCAACCTGCTGGTGATGAAGGCGTTCTTCGAGTCCCTGCCGAGCGAGCTGGAGGAGGCCGCCCAGATCGACGGGCTCAGTACGTACGGCATCCTGCTGCGCGTCGTGCTGCCGCTGTCCAAGGCGGTCGTCGCGACGATGATCCTGTTTTACTCGGTGTCCTTCTGGAACTCCTGGTTCCAGGCGTTCCTCTACATGGACCGGACCGACCTCATGCCGGTCACCGTCTATCTGCGCAACCTCATCGCGGGCGCCACCGGGGCCTCCAACGCCGGCGCCACCACCGAGCAGGGCACGCAGGTCGCGGCGTCCATCCAGGCCGTGACGATCGTGCTCACCTCGCTGCCGATCCTGTGCGTGTACCCGTTCGTCCAGCGCTACTTCGTCTCGGGCGTGATGCTCGGCGCGGTCAAGGGCTGACCGCCCCCACCTCCCAAGGAGTACTCCGGTGCAGAAGAACTCCCGCCCCAACGCAGGCCAGTTGTCACGCCGTCAGATCCTGGCCGCCGCCGGGTTCGTCGGCCTCGCCACCCTCACCGGCTGCGGCAGCGGCGACGACGGCGGCGACTCCAAGGACCTCTCGAAGAAGCGGAACGGCGCGATGGAGGACTTCCGCGTCGGCCAGCAGTTCAAGGCGACCAAGCCGCTCTCCTTCGACGTCCTGCACAACGACAACCCGGCCTACCCGATGAAGACGGGCTGGCTGTTCTGGAAGGAGGTGGCCCGGCGCACGGGCGTCACCCTCAAGCCGATCTCGGTGCCGCTCAGCGACTACGAGAAGAAGCGCAGCCTCCTCATCGGCTCCGGCGACGCGCCCTTCCTGATCCCCAAGACCTACCACCCCTCCGAGGCCGCCTTCGTCTCCTCCGGCGCGATCCTCCCGGTCAGCGAGTACCTCCACCTGATGCCCAACTTCCAGGACAAGGTGAAGAGATGGAAGCTGGAGCCGGAACTCGACGCGATCCGCCAGTCCGACGGCAACTACTACCTGCTGCCCGGCCTCCACGAGAAGCTCAAGTCCGGCTACTCCATGGCGTTCCGCACGGACATCCTCCAGAAGCACGGCCTCGCCCTGCCCACCACCTGGGACGAGGTCTACACCGTCTTCAAGGCCCTCAAGTCCGAATACCCCGACCGCTACCCCTTCTCCGACCGCTGGAACGTCAACACCCCGTTCCCGCCAGGGGCGTTCTTCGGCTACCTCGGCCAGGCGTACGGCATCCAGGCCGGCTGGTCCTACGACAACCTCAGCTGGGACGCCGCCAAGAAGGAGTTCGTCTTCACCGGGGCCCGTGACGAGTTCCGGCAGATGGTCGAGTTCGTCGCGAAGCTGGTCGCCGAGAAGCTCATGGACCCCGAGAGCTTCACCCAGACCGACGACAACGCGCAGCAGAAGCTCCTCGCCGAGAAGTCCTTCGCGATCAGCGCCAACCCGCAGGTCCTGGTCCAGGAGTACCGCTACAACCTGAGCAAGCAGGTCAAGGGCGCCACCATCGAGATGGTCCCGGTGCCGCTGGGCCCCGCCGGACCCGTCGTGCTCGGGGGCGGCCGGCTGGAGAACGGCCTCATGATCTCCAGCAAGGCCCTCAAGAGCGACGACTTCGTCGCCATGATGCAGTTCGTCGACTGGCTCTGGTACTCCGACGAGGGCCAGCGGTTCTGCAAGTGGGGCGTCCAGGGCACGACCTACACCTACAGCGGCGGCCAGTACAAGCTGGAGCCCGGCATCTCCCTCATGGGCTCGATCCCGGATGCCCCCAAGGACCTCCAGAAGGACTTCGGCTTCTTCAACGGCGTGTTCACGTACGGCGGCAGCTGGGCGCTGGTCTCCTCGAACTTCAGCCCCGACGAGAAGAAGTTCCAGGACGCGATGGCCCAGCGCAAGGAACTCCCCGTCGCCCCCGCCCACCCCCTCGAATCCTTCGAGCAGGAACAGGCCACCCTCTGGGACACCCCCCTCAAGGACCATGTCGGCCAGAACACCCTCCAGTTCGCCCTCGGCAAGCGTCCGCTGTCCGAATGGGACTCCTACGTCTCGGAGTTGAAGTCCAAGAACATGGACCAGCTCGTCGCCCTGCACAACAAGGCGTACCAGCGCTACCAGAAGGAGCACGCGTGATCCGCGTCCCCGCCGAGCCGACCGGCCCCTTCTCCACCGCCTGGCGCCACTGCGTCGGCACCGGCCGGACCGAACTCGCCCTGCGCCGCGACTACGCCGACTCCCTGAAGCTGGTCCAGCGCGAGATCGGCTTCCGGTACATCCGGGGCCATGGCCTGTTCGGCGACAGCATGGGCGTCGTCCGCCCCTACGAACACCAGGGCACCCGGCGCCTCCACCACAACTTCACCTACGTCGACCAGATCATCGACTCCTACCTGGAGCTCGGCATCCGCCCCTTCCTCGAACTCGGCTTCATGCCCGAGGAGTTGGCCTCCGGCTCGCAGACGGTCTTCTGGTGGAAGGGCAACGTCACCCCGCCCCGCGACCACCGGGAGTGGGCCGACCTGGTCCGCGCCACCCTGACCCACCTCATCGACCGCCACGGCCTCGACGAGGTCCGCACCTGGCCCATCGAGGTGTGGAACGAACCCAACCTCGACCTCTTCTGGGAGAACGCCGACGAAAAGGCGTACCACCAGCTGTACGAGGCAACCGCCCACGCCGTGAAGGAAGTCGACGCCGGTCTTCAGGTAGGCGGCCCCGCGATCTCGCCCGGCGCCGACGAATGGCTGCCCCGCTTCGCCGAGTTCGCCGACCGCAACGACGTACCCCTCGACTTCGTCTCCCGGCACGCCTACACCTCCGGCCCCGCCCAGCGCGTCCCGTTCACCTCGTACCAGACCCTCGGACCGGCGCGCGGCCTCCTCGACCAGTTCGCCACCCCGCGCCGCCAGCTCGAAGGCACCCGGTACGCCGGACTCCCCGTCCACATCACCGAGTTCAACTCCTCCTACTGCCCCGACAACCCGATCCACGACACCGCGTTCAACGCCGCCTACCTGGCGCCGGTCCTCGCGGAGGGCGGCGAGCTGGCCGACTCCTTCTCCTACTGGACGTTCAGCGACATGTTCGAGGAGGCGGGCGTCCCGACGGCCCTGTTCCACGGCGGCTTCGGCCTCTTGACACACCGTCAAGTCAAGAAGCCCACCTTCCACCTGTACGCGTTCATGGCCCGCCTGGGCGAGGACCTCCTGTCGAGGGGCGACCACCACCTGGTCACCCGGCACCGGGACGGCCGGGTGACCGCCCTGTGCTGGGCCCCGGTCGACCCCACGGGAGAGACGCCGGGCCCAGCTCACCACGAGGTCCACCTCTCGATCCCGCTCACCGGGGCAGAGGCGTTCGTACGCCGCTCGACGGTGGACGAGGACCACGGCAACGCGTACACGGCATGGCGCGAGATGGGCAGCCCGCGCTCCCCGAAACAGGGCCAACTGGACATGCTGTACGAGGCGTCGGAGCCGGCCCGCACGCACTGCCGCGTACGGCTGGAGGACGGCCGGGCAGACCTCAAGCTGACGCTGGCCCGCAACGAGATCACGCTCGTGGAGCTGGCGCCCGTGGCGGACGAGACCTTCGCATGGCGGGACGAGAGGCGGCTGCTGGGGAGGGAGGTGTGATGAGCGCCAACAGTGCGATCACTTCTTTCGGTACGGGTCCCCTCTCCCGTACCGCCGTTCTCATCCACACCCTCCTCACCACCGAAGTCCTCCTCCTCGTCACCGCGTCCCCCGGCCTGATCCCCCTCTTCCTCATCGGCCCCACCCCCCTCACCGCCCTCTTCCTCCTCCCCCTCGGCCCCGCCGCCTCCGCGGCCCTCTACGCCCTCCACCACCGCGGCACCGACCTCACCGACCTCCACCCCACCCGCCTCTACCTCCAGGGCCTGCGCCTCAACACCCTCCCCGCGCTGAAACTCTGGACTCCCCTCCTGGTCTGGCTGACGGTGACCGCCTTCACCCTCACCCACTTCCAGGCCACCGGCCTCCCCACCTGGTGGGCCCTGATCATCGCGGCGACCGCCCTCACCACCCTCCTCTGGGGCGCCCACGCCCTCGTCCTCACCTCCCTGTTCACGTTCCGCGCCAGGGACACGGCCCGCCTCGCCGCGTACTTCCTCCTGCGCCACGGCAAGGTCACCCTGGGCGCCCTCTCGCTGCTGATCGTGACCGGCGCGATGACGGCCCTGCTCACGGAAGCGCTCCCGGCGCTCCTGTCGGCCCTCCTGCTCCTCTCCCTGCTGCACACCGCCCGCCCGGTGATCGCCGAGACGAAGGAGAACTTCACCGCATGACCGACACGATCCGGTACGGCGGCGACTACAACCCCGAGCAATGGCCCCGGGAGGTCTGGACGGAGGACCACCGCCTGTTCGACGAGGCCGGCATCGACACCCTGACGGTCGGCGTGTTCATCTGGTCGCTGACCCAACCGGCGGAGGACACCTACGACTTCACGGTCCTGGACGACATCCTGGACCGCGCGGCGGCCCACGGCCGAGGCGTCTGCCTGGCGACCGGAACCGCGGCCCTGCCCCCCTGGCTCGCGAAGAAGTACCCGGAGGTCAACCGCACCGACTTCGAGGGCCGCCGCCACCGCTACGGCCAGCGCCACAACTTCTGCCCCAGCTCCCCGGCCTACCGCCGCCTGTCCACGGCGCTGGCGACCCGCCTCGCCGAACGCTACGCCACCCACCCGGCGTTGCTGGCCTGGCACATCAACAACGAGTACGGCGGCGCCTGTTACTGCGACCTGTGCGCGCAGGCGTTCCGGGACTGGCTGAAGACCCACCACGGCACCCTGGACGCCCTCAACGACGCCTGGTGGACGACGTTCTGGTCCCACCGCTACACGGACTGGGCCGAGATCGAACCCCCGAGCGCGCTCACCGAGCACTGGCGGGGTCCCGACCACACCGCGTTCCAGGGCATCACCCTGGACTACCAGCGGTTCATGACCGACGCCCTCCTCGGCTGCTTCACGGCGGAGAAGGCGGCGATCCGGGAGCACGACCCGGAGACGCCGGTGACGACGAACATGATGGGCACCTACCGCCCCCTGGACTACCACCGCTGGGCCCCGCACCTGGACTTCGCGTCCTGGGACAACTACCCGCCCCTGGACGCCCCGCCGACCCGCCCGGCCCTCGCCCACGACCTGATGCGCGGCCTCAAGGACGGCGCCCCCTTCTGGCTGATGGAGCAGACCCCGTCCACGACGGCGTGCCGCGACGTCAACCCCCTGCGCCGCCCCGGCGAACTGCGCCTCGCCACCTGGCAGGCGGTCGCGCACGGCGCCGACGCGGCCCTGTACTTCCAGCTGCGCGCCTCGCGCGGCGCCTGCGAGAAGTACCACGGCGCGGTCATCGGCCACGCCGGCCGCGCCGACACCCGCACGTTCCGCGAAGTCGCCGCCCTGGGCCGCGAGCTGGCCGACCTCGGCGCCCTCACGCTCGGCGCCCGCACCCCCGCCCGCACCGCGCTCCTCTTCGACTGGGACAGCTGGTGGGCCCTGGAGCTCTCCGACGGCCCCTCCCGCCTCGTCCGCTACCTCGACGTCGTCCACGCCTACTACCGCGCGGCCCGCGAGGCCGGCGCCGACGTGGACGTCGTCCCCGTCACCGCCGACCTCACCCCGTACGACGTCGTCCTCGCCCCCGCCCTCCACCTCGTCAAGGGCGACCTGGCGACCCGCCTCGAAGCGGTCGCGGAGCGCGGCGGCACCGTCCTCGCGACGTTCCTGTCCGCCCGCTCCGACGAACACGACCGCGCCTTCCTCACCGACCTCCCCGGACCCCTCGCCTCCCTCCTGGGTATCAGGATCGACGAGTGGGACTCCCGTCCCCCGGAGGTCGTACAACCCGTGGTACTTCCGGACGGCCCCGCGTCACAGGCCCGGCTGGTCTTCGAGATCGTCCAGCTCAAGGGCGCCCACCCGGTGGCCCCCTACGGCGCGGACTTCTACGCCGGTACGCCCGCCGTCACCCGCAACCGCTACGGCGGCCACGGCGGCGAGGGCTGGTACGTCGCCACGGCCCTCGACCAGCCCGGCGTCGACCACGTCGTGCGCCTCGTCCTCGCCCGCCACGACCTGATCGGCCCCTACGCCGACCACCCCGCGGTCGAGACCGCCACCCGCGTCACCGAGGACGGCACCCCTCTCCTCTTCCTCCTCAACCACGCTGCGGAGACAGCCGAGTTGACCGCCCACACCACGACGACCGACCTCCTCACCGGCAAACGGACCGAGGCCGGAGCCCCCCTCGTCCTCGACCCGCTCGGCGTCGTCGTCCTCAAGACCGACCAGTAGCCGGTCAGTGGACGACCCGCCCCCGCTCGTCCGCGATCCCCGACTTGCGGAAGAAGTACGTGTTCACCTGATCCCGCCACTCCCGGGCGCAGCGCACCTGCTCCTCGAACCGCTCGACCCCCCGCGCGAACCGCTCCGGCTCCACCACCCCCTTGAGGCCCGCCCACACCCGGCGGGCCTCCTCCGCCTCCTCGACCCCCTCGAAGTGCGTGTCGTAGATGTGCTGGATCACCGTCTTCCCGCTCCTGAGCACATGCCCGTACGGCACATGGTGGAAGAACAGCAGCAGTTCGTCGGGGCAGGACTCCACCGACTCGTACACCGACGCCCACGGCTCCCCGTACTGCCCCGCGTACCCGGTCCCCGTCGCCACGCTCCGGTCTACCCCGACCCCGTCCCGGTCGGCGAAGTGGTACGTCCCCCACGGGCTGTACTCGTACCCGTCGACACTCGGCCCGTAGTGATGCCCCGGCTGCACCATGAACCCCACCCCGAGCGGCGCCGTGTACTTCTCGTACGTCGCCCAGGACCCGGCGAGAAGCCGCCGCAGCCCGTCGAACGGGCCCTCGCCGAAGGTCAGCCGGAGCCACTCGTCCAGGATGTCCAGCGGCTCGGCGTCGGGCTGCCACGCCAACCGGCCGAACGTGTACAGGTTCGCCTGCGCGAGCGGGTGCCCCGTCCAGAACGGGTCGTCCCCCACGTTCGACACGGCGACCAGCTCGCCCGCCAACTCCCCGACACACGGCCCCTGTTCACCCCGAGGCCTGAACCGCAGCACCTCGCTCCACATCGGCCCCAGCCAACAGGCGTGCCGCTGCTGCCCGGTGTACTCCTGCGTCGCCTGCACCTCCACCGCGAACCGTGTCCGGGGCAGCGCCCCCAGCACCGGCGACACCGGCTCGCGCGTCTGGAAGTCCATCGGCCCGTGCTTCACCTGGAGCACCGCGTTCGCCGCGAACCGCCCGTCCAGCGGCGCGAAATGGTCGTACGCGGCCCGCGCCCGGTCCGTCGAGCGGTCCCGCCAGTCCTGCCGGTGGTCGTACACGAACGCCCGCCAGTGCACCGTCCCTCCGAACGGCGCGAGCGCGGCGGCCAGCATGTTCGCCCCGTCCGCGTGCGAACGCCCGTACGCGAACGGCCCCGGCTGCCCCTCGGAGTCGGCCTTCACGACGAACCCCCCGAAGTCCGGGATCGCCTCGTACACCCCCCGCACGGCCCCGGCCCACCACTCCCGCACCCCCGCGTCCAGCGGATCGGCGGTCCCCAGCCCGCCCAGCACGATCGGCGCCGCGAACGTCACCGACAGATGCGTACGGATGCCGTAGCCCCTCAACACGTCGGCTATGAAGGCGACTTCACCGATCCGCTCGGTCAGCAACCGCGCCTCCACCGCGTGCACATTGACGTTGTTCACGGCGACGGCGTTCACCCCACAGGCCGCGAGCAGCCGCGCGTACGCCCGCACCCGCGCCGCATCCCCCCGGGCCCGCCCGTCCGCCCAGAACACCGACCCGCCCGCGTACCCCCGCTCCACCTGCCCCATCACCGGGTGCACGGCCACGTTGTCCCAGTGGTCCACCATCCGCAACGGCAGGGCGGGGGAGTGGAGTTCACTGCGCGGCGGTCCACCGAACGCGGCCTCACCGAGGCGGACGACGTGAAAGAGCCCGTAGAGCAGCCCGGCCCCGCCGGACGCGGTGACCGAGGCACGGGTACCGTCGAAGGCGAAGGTGAACTCCTCGCCAGAGCCGGTGAGTTCGCCGGACCTCCCGTCCAGCAGCAGGTCGTACACCCCCGCCGCGCCCCCTTCGGGGACGATCTCCCCACCGAACCGCCCGCACGCCGTCCGTACCTCCTCCCGCACGGTCTCCACCAGCCCCCCGCCCCCGCGCACGCACACCCGCCGGACCCCCACCGCCCGGAACACCTCCGGCGGCAGCCACGCGGCATCGAGGCGGTCGAGACTCTCGGACGACGGCATGAATCCCCCCAACTCGGCGGCTCGCACGGACCACCACGAACGGGTGAAACCGCTTGCCCCACCGGGGCCTCCCCACCGCTCGGACACCCTGGACCGGACAACGTTTTCCACTGGGCGGTACAGGAATCAATAGGTGGCCAAGTGGCCTGTGATGTCAAGGACGTTCACCGGGGAAAGCGTTTGCGGTGGCGCGAATTCGGCAGCGGGGTGCCGTGGCGGCCGTCCGGATTTCCACGAGGTCTCAACTTGGAAAACAGGCTTGGCCAACCTTGCATTCGATCTTGCTCCCTCCCCGGGAAATGGACTATACCTGTCGGCGTTTCCTGCACGACCCTGCTTGACCCGACGCGGCCCCGGAACTGATCCGGCGCCGCCCTGAGTCCTGGAGAAGGCGAGGACTTGAGCATGGGATCCACACCCGCAGAAAGCCGGGGACCGGCAGGCGTCGGCCGCCGGACGATGATCAGAACCACCGCGGCGCTCGGACTGGTCTCCGCGCCCGCGCTGTCGTTCCTCACCTCCTGCGCCAGCAGCGGCGGCGACAGCGAGGAGAAGGCGAAGACCGGCACGAAGACCGCGAAGAACCCGCTCGGCGTCGACGAGTCCGCGAACCTGGAGTTCGTCCTGTTCGACGGCGGCTTCGGCACCCAGTACGCCAAGGACGCGGTCACGTCGTACGAGAAGGCGTTCCCCAAGGCCGAGGTGAAGTTCTCGGCCACCCAGAAGATCCAGTCCGTCCTCCAGCCCCGCTTCAACCAGGGCACCCCGCCCGACCTGATCGACAACTCGGGCGCCGAGCAGATGGACATGGGCATCCTGTCCAGCAAGAAACAGCTCACCGACCTCACCCCCCTGCTCGACGCCCCCTCCTACGACGACCCGGGCAAGAAGGTCCGCGACACCCTGCGCCCCGGCATCGTCGAGATGGGCCAGCTCGACGGGGCCCCGGTGTGGATCCTGTACTACGCCTACACGGTGTACGGCGTCTGGTACTCCCAGAAGGCGCTGGACGCCCTCGACTCGGCGTACCCGGAGACCTGGGACCAGATGCTCGCGGTCTGCGAGAAGGCCAAGAAGAAGGGCATGGCGGGCTGGACGTACGCGGGCAAGTACCCGTACTACCTGCCGTTCTCGCTGTACCCGATGATCGGCAAGGTCGGCGGCCGTGAGGTCCTCGACGCGATCGACAACCTGGAGCCGAACGCCTGGCGCAACCCGGCGGTCAAGACCTGCTTCGAGGCGTACTACGAGCTGTACAGGAAGGGGTACGTCCTCAAGGGCACTCCCGGTCTCGACCACATCCAGTCGCAGACCGCGTGGGCGCAGGGCAAGGCGCTCTTCCTCCCCAACGGCTCCTGGGTCGAGAACGAGTCGGCGAACGTCATCCCCGCCGACTTCGATCTCGCGGTCTCCGCGCCGACCGGCATCGACGCCTCCGACAAGATGCCGTTCGGCACGATCTGGGCCTCGGGCGGCGAGCCGTTCATCGTGCCCTCGAAGGCGGCCAACGCGCTCGGCGGCATGGAGCAGCTGCGGATCATGCTCAGCGAGGCGGCCTCGCGGAACTTCACCTCGAAGGTCAAGTCGCTCAGCGCGTACAACGGCGGCACCGACGGGATCACCCTCACGCCGGGCCTCAAGTCGGGCGTCGCCGCGCTCCAGAAGGCGGGCGACAACGTCCTCAACCCGCGGCTCCAGGACTGGTACGTGAAGCTCCAGAAGGAGCAGATCGGGGTCTCCGGACTCGGCGAGATGATGGCCGGACGGCTCACCCCGGCCGAGGCGATCAAGAAGATCCAGGGATACGCCGACGCCGCCGCGAAGGACACGTCCATCAAGCACTACAAGCACCAGTAAAGGCAGCGGTGGAGCGATGCGGCACGGCCAGTACCGGTTCATCGCGGGGTTCCTCGCCCTGCCCCTGGGGCTGTACGCCCTGTTCGTCCTGTGGCCGTTCGTCCAGTCGATCTACTACTCGTTCACCGACTGGACCGGCCTGAGCCCCGAATTCAAGATGGTCGGATTCGCCAATTACCGGCGGATGTTCCACGACGACGTCTTCTGGAAATCGCTCCAGCACAGCCTGCTCTTCGCGCTCGTGCTGCCGCTGGTGACCATCGGACTCGCCCTCTTCCTCTCCTACATGATCAATGTGGGCGGCCGGCGGAGAAAGGGCGGACCCGCGATCACCGGGGTCCGGGGATCGTCGTTCTACAAGATCGTCTATTTCTTTCCGCAGGTCCTGTCGATCGCCATCGTCGCGCTGCTGTTCGCCTTCGCCTACAACCCGGACAGCGGCGCGATCAACTCGATCCTGCGGGGCGTGGGCCTCGACAACGTGCAGCCCCTGTGGCTGGGCGACCCGGATCTCGCGCTGTGGTGCGTGATGGCGGTGCTCGTCTGGTCGACGGTCGGGTTCTTCGTCGTACTGTTCTCCGCGGGCATGGCGTCGATCCCGGCCGACCTGTACGAGGCGGCGCTCCTCGACGGTGCCGGGCGGGCCGCGACGTTCTTCCGCATCACCCTGCCGCTGCTGTGGGACACCGTGCAGTCCGGCTGGGTCTACATGGGCATCCTCGCCCTCGGCGCCGAGTCCTTCGCGGTCGTCCAGATCATGACGGTCGGCCCCGGCGGGCCCGACTACTCGACGACGGTCATGACGCTGTACGTGTACCAGACGGCGTTCCGGGACGGCCAGGCCGCCTACGCCACCACCATCGGGGTCGCCCTCCTCGTCGTCACGCTCGCGTTCGCCGCGGTCGTGATGCGGCTGGGGCGGCGGGAGCGGCTGGAGTACTGATGAAGACGACCGAGGCTCCTCCCGAGGTGAGAAAAACCGGACCGGTCTCCCACCAGGCCACCGAAAAACGCGACCGGGGCGTACTGAACGTCTTCTCCCACGGCGTGCTCATCATCTGGGCGATCATGGTCGTCCTGCCGCTGGTCTGGGCGGTGATGACGTCCTTCAAGACCGACTCGGCGATCTTCAACTCGCCCTGGGCGCTGCCCGACGGGCTGCACCTCGACAACTGGGGGCGGGCCTGGACCTCGGCCCACATGAGCGACTACTTCCTCAACACCGTGCTGGTGGTGGGAGGTTCGCTCGTCGGGACGCTGGTCCTCGGCTCCATGGCGGCCTATGTGCTGGCCCGCTTCGAGTTCCCGGGAAACCGTTTCATCTACTACCTGTTCATCGGCGGCATGAGCTTCCCGGTGATCCTCGCCCTGGTCCCGCTGTTCTACGTCGTGAACAACCTGGGCCTCCTGAACACCATCCACGGCCTGATCCTCGTCTACATCGCCTACTCGCTGCCGTTCACCGTGTTCTTCCTGACGGCGTTCTTCCGCACCCTGCCCACCTCGGTCGCGGAGGCCGCGTTCGTCGACGGCGCCTCGCACAGCCGGACGTTCTTCCAGATCATGCTGCCGATGGCCCGCCCCGCCCTGGTCAGCGTCGGCATCTTCAACTTCCTCGGCCAGTGGAACCAGTACCTGCTGCCCACGGTCCTGAACACGGACCCCGACAAACGCGTCCTCACCCAGGGCCTGGTCCAGCTCGCCGTCAGCCAGGGCTACAAGGGCGACTGGTCGGGCCTGTTCGCGGGCCTGGTCATGGCGATGCTGCCGGTCCTCGCGGCGTACATCGTCTTCCAGCGCCAGGTGGTCGCCGGCCTCACGGCGGGGGCCCTGAAATGAGCCGTGCGGGGCGCTCGGGCGTCCCGCGCCCGCACCGGCGTACACCTGATGAAAGCGGCAGAAAACGCTTGCACAACGGGCGGCCCCGCGCCGTGCCGTCCATCTCCCCGGAAACTGTTCAACCTCTTGACGGGAGGCGACCGGAACGGCTCAGCTTAGAGTTCACTAGTTGGACATAGTCGGGGCCTCGTCGATGCGGCCTCGCGCGCGGGAGGTCGTCGTGGAGACTCCGGGGTCGCAGTCGTCACTGCACAGAGCCAACCTGGAGCGGGTCGTACGGGCCGTGCGGATGGCCGGATCGCTCACCCAGGCGGAGATCGCCCGTACGACCGGACTGTCCGCCGCGACCGTCTCCAACATCGTCCGGGAGCTGAAGGAAGGCGGGACCGTCGAGGTCACGCCCACCTCGGCCGGTGGCCGCAGGGCGCGCAGCGTCAGCCTCAGCGGGGACGCCGGGATCGTCATAGGCGTCGACTTCGGCCACACGCACCTGCGCGTCGCCGTCGGCAACCTCGCCCACCAGGTCCTCGCCGAGGAGGCCGAGCCCCTCGACGTCGACGCCTCCTCCGCGCAGGGCTTCGACCGGGCGGAACAGCTGGTCAGCCGCCTGATCGAGGCGACCGGCGTGGACCGCGCCAAGATCGCCGGGGTCGGTCTCGGCGTACCGGGCCCGATCGACCTGGAGTCCGGGACGCTCGGCTCCTCCGCGATCCTCCCGGGCTGGATCGGCACCCGCCCCGCCGAGGAGCTGCGCGACAGACTCGGCGTCCCGGTCCACGTCGACAACGACGCCAACCTCGGCGCGCTCGGCGAGATGGTCTGGGGGAGCGGCCGGGGCGTCCGTGATCTTGCTTACATCAAGGTCGCCAGCGGGGTCGGCGCGGGCCTGGTCATCAACGGCCGGATCTACCGGGGTCCGGGCGGCACGGCGGGCGAGATCGGGCACATCACGCTCGACGAGTCGGGCCCCGTCTGCCGGTGCGGGAACCGCGGCTGCCTGGAGACGTTCACCGCCGCGCGGTACGTCCTGCCACTCCTTCAGCCCAGTCACGGCCCGGATCTCACGGTCGAGGGCGTGGTGCGGCTCGCGCGCGACGGAGACCCCGGCTGCCGCCGCGTGATCGCCGACGTGGGGCGGCACATCGGCAGCGGTGTCGCCAACCTGTGCAACCTCCTGAACCCCAGCAGAGTGGTCCTCGGCGGGGACCTCGCGGAGGCCGGGGAACTGGTACTGGGGCCGATCCGGGAGTCCGTCTCGCGGTACGCGATCCCCAGCGCGGCACGTCAACTGACCGTGCTGCCGGGGGCGTTGGGTGGCCGCGCGGAGGTGCTCGGGGCGCTCGCCCTGGCCCTGAGCGAGATGGGCGATTCGACGCTTTTGGACGGCACGCTGACCGCCGCGGCACCCGCGTTCACTTAGAGAACGCATTGCGCCGTTGCCATCTCGTTAAGTATTTACTTCTTGACGCCGAACGTACGGCCGAGTTGACTTCCAGCCACCTCGGCCGCAGCGTTGCGGCCCTGTCAGGGAGGCAACCCCAATGAACGCAACGATGCGTAGAGCCGCCATCGGCGCCACCGCCGTCACCATGGCGATCGCCCTGGCCGCGTGCGGCAAGGCCGGTGACGACAAGGACGGCGGCAGCGACGCGTCCTCCGCCGGCACCAACTCCGGTGGAGGCGGCAAGTCCATCGGTCTGCTCCTTCCCGACACCGTGACCGCGCGGTACGAGAAGTTCGACAAGCCGTACTTCGAGGACAAGGTCAAGGCGCTCTGCGCCGACTGCAAGGTCGAGTACGCGAACGCGGCGGCCAGCGCCGCCACGCAGGCGCAGCAGGTCAGCACCATGATCACCAAGGGCGTCAAGGTGATCGTGATCTCCGCCCAGGACTCTGCCGCGATCAAGTCCTCGATCCAGGCCGCGGTCGACAAGGGCGTCAAGGTCGTCGCGTACGACCGCCTCGCCCAGGGCCCGGTCTCCGGCTACGTCTCCTTCGACAACGTCAAGGTCGGCGAGCTCCAGGGCCAGGCGCTGCTCACCTCGCTCGGCGCGAAGGCCACCAAGGCGTCCAAGATCGTCATGATCAACGGTGACGACGCGGACCCGAACGCCGCCGAGTTCAAGAAGGGCGCCCACCAGGCCCTCGACGGCAAGGTCACCATCGCCTACGAGCAGTCCGGCCTGTGGAAGGACACCGTCGCCGCGGAGAAGGTGTCCGCCGCGATCACGCAGCTCGGCGCGAAGAACATCGCCGGCGTCTACGCCGCCAACGACGGCATGGCCGGCGGCATCGCCAACACCCTCAAGGGCGCGGGCATCAGCGGCATCCCGCTGACCGGCCAGGACGCCGAGCTCGCGGGCATCCAGCGCATCGTCGCCGGGACGCAGTCCTCCACGGTCTACAAGGCGTTCAAGCCCGAGGCCGAGGCCGCCGCGACCATGGCGGTCGACCTGCTGAACGGCAAGGACATCGCCTCCCTCGCCACCACCACCCTGACCAGCGGGTCCGGCAACAAGGTCCCGTCCCAGCTGCTGACCCCGGTCTCCGTGACCAAGGCCAACATCAAGGACACGGTCATCAAGGACGGCCTCTACACCGCCGCGCAGATCTGCACCGGCGAGTTCGCGGCCCCCTGCAAGGCCGCCGGGCTCCAGTAGGCGCCACGGGCGAGGAGAAGGGCGAGAGGGTGCCGCGGCACCGGGCACCCTCGTCCCCCTGAGGCTCCTCACCCGGCCCCTGCTCCCCAAGGCTCGTCCGGTGTCCGTCCCACCTCTACGTCCCGCTACCGGGACGGACGCCGGACGGATCAGGGGTGCGCGCCGCCGTTGCCAAGTGCGGTGGCCGCGCGCATGTTCATCTTGTAAACCCTGTGCGCCCATCCGCGCACACACCTCCGCGTCCGTCAGTGCCGGCGCGGCATCCCGCCGGTCAGGCGGCGAAGGAGATGGTTCACGTGTCCGCTACGCCCGTGCTGGCGTTGCGCGGAGTCTCCAAGCGATTCGGTGCGGTCCAGGCCCTCACCGACGTCGATCTGGAGGTCCACGCCGGAGAAGTGGTCGCCCTGGTCGGCGACAACGGCGCAGGAAAGTCCACGCTGGTCAAGACGATCGCCGGGGTCCACCCGATCGACGAGGGCGTCATCGAGTGGGAGGGCGAAGCGGTCAGCATCAACAAGCCGCACGACGCCCAGGGCCTCGGTGTCGCGACCGTCTACCAGGACCTCGCGCTGTGCGACAACCTCGACGTCGTCGGCAACCTGTACCTCGGCCGTGAGCTGCTGCGCCGCGGCATCATCGACGAGGTCACGATGGAGAAGAACGCGCGCGAGCTGCTCTCGACGCTCTCCATCCGCATCCCGAGCGTCCGCATCCCGATCGCGAGCCTCTCCGGCGGTCAGCGCCAGGTCGTCGCGATCGCCCGCGCCCTCATCGGCGACCCCAAGGTCGTCATCCTGGACGAGCCGACCGCCGCCCTCGGCGTCGAGCAGACCGCGCAGGTCCTCGACCTCGTCGAGCGGCTGCGCGAGCGCGGCCTCGGCGTCATCCTGATCAGCCACAACATGGCGGACGTCAAGGCGGTCGCCGACACCGTCCACGTGCTGCGCCTGGGCAAGAACAACGGCTCCTTCCCGGTGAAGGACACCAGCCACGAAGAGATCATCGCCGCGATCACCGGAGCCACGGACAACGCCGTGACCCGTCGTGCGGGACGTCGCACCACGGAGGCTGCGAAGTGAGCGAGACACCCAAGGACACCAAGGTCGAGAAGACCGAACAGGGCGCCAAGGCCGAGCAGGCCGAGGCCGAGAAGACCGCGAAGGCCGAGGTGACCAAGGCCGCCGAGGCCCAGGACACCGTCGCCCCCGCCGACGACCCGACGGCCGCGCCGGTCACCGTCGTCGACCCCCGCCTCCTCGTGCGCGAGGAGGGCTTCAAGGGCTACTGGACGGAGTTCCTGCGCAAGGTCAAGGGCGGTGAGCTGGGCTCGATCCCGGTCGTCCTCGGCCTGATCGTCATCTGGACGATCTTCCAGGTGAAGAACGACCGCTTCCTGAGCGCCGACAACCTCTCCGACATCAGCTACTTCCTCTCGGCCACCGGCATGCTCTCCATCGGCCTGGTGTTCGTGCTGCTGCTCGGCGAGATCGACCTGTCCGTCGGCTCGGTCAGCGGCCTCGCCTCGACGGTGTTCGCGGTGTTCGTGGTCGACCACTCCATGAACCCGTGGCTGTCGCTGTTCCTGACGGTCCTCACAGGCGCCGCGATCGGCGCGCTGCACGGCTGGTTCTTCGCGAAGATCGGCGTGCCCGCGTTCGTCGTCACCCTGGCCGGCTTCCTCGGCTGGAACGGCCTGATGCTGTGGCTGCTGGGCTCCTCCGGCACGATCAACCTCCCCTCGGACTCCGGCCCCGTGCAGATCCTGGGCAAGAGCTCCTTCTTCATGGACCAGCAGATCATCGGCGCCTACCTGCTCGCCGGTCTCGCCGTCGTCCTCTCCCTGGTCGGCAACTTCGGTGAGCAGCGCCGCCGCAAGGAGGCGGGCGTCCCGTTCCGGCCGACCGCCGAGATCCTGATCCGCGTCGGCCTGCTGGCCGTCGCCGCGTTCGTCGCCGCGGCCGTCCTGAACAGCTCGAACGGCGTCTCCAACGCGCTGGTGATCTTCCTCGCGTCCCTGGTGATCGTGGACTTCGTGCTGCGTCGTACGACGTACGGCCGCAAGGTCTTCGCGGTCGGCGGCGGTATCGAGGCGGCCCGCCGCGCCGGTATCAACGTGTCCATGATCCGCATCACCGTCTTCGCGATCTCCGGCGGCTTCGCGGCGGTCGGCGGCATGTTCTTCGCGGGCCAGACGGCGTCCGCGACGCTGAACGCGGGCGGCGGCAACACGCTGATGCTGGCGATCGCCGCCGCGGTCATCGGCGGTACGTCGCTCTTCGGCGGCCGGGGCACGGTGTGGTCCGCGCTCCTGGGCATGCTGGTCATCCAGTCCATCCAGACCGGTCTGTACCTGCTCAACATGGACACGTCGATCCAGTACATGATCACCGGCGGCGTGCTCCTGGGCGCCGTGGTCATCGACTCGGTGTCGCGCAGGAGCCAGAAGGCGTCCGGCCGCGGCTGACCACCTGCCCGACCTGACAGTGCCCGGCACTCGAATACGAGTGCCGGGCACAGTCATGTCATAGGTTCACCGGATGATGGGTACGGCCGAACGAGTGACGTACGACGCACGGCCCGAAGTCAGGCCGCCGGGACGGAACATTAGACTCGTCAAGCCCGGTAACAGCTCGAACAGCTCTACTGCAAGGAGGCACGGGTGCCGCTGCTGACCCGCATCACGGGACCGCGCGATCTGGACCGGCTCAGCCTGGAGGAGCTGGACCAGCTTGCCGGGGAGATCCGGACCTTCCTCGTCGAAGCCGTCTCCAAGACCGGCGGCCACCTCGGCCCGAACCTCGGCGTGGTCGAGCTGACCATCGCCCTGCACCGCGTGTTCGAGTCCCCCCGGGACAAGGTGCTCTGGGACACCGGCCACCAGTCCTACGTGCACAAGCTCCTCACCGGCCGCCAGGACTTCTCGAAGCTCAAACAGAAGGGCGGCCTCTCCGGCTACCCCGCGCAGTCCGAGTCCGAGCACGACGTCATCGAGAACAGCCACGCCTCCACGGTCCTCGGCTGGGCCGACGGCATCGCCAAGGGCAACGAGATCCTCGGCCGGGACGACCGGGTCGTGGCCGTCATCGGGGACGGCGCCCTCACCGGCGGCATGGCCTGGGAGGCGCTCAACAACATCGCCGACGCGAAGGACCGCCCGCTGGTCATCGTCGTCAACGACAACGAGCGCTCCTACGCGCCCACCATCGGCGGCCTCGCCAACCACCTCGCGACCCTGCGCACCACGGACGGCTACGAGCGCTTCCTCGCGCGCGGCAAGGACCTCCTGGAGCGCACCCCGGTCGTCGGCAAGCCCCTCTTCGACACCCTGCACGGCGCGAAGAAGGGCCTCAAGGACTTCATCGCCCCCCAGGGCATGTTCGAGGACCTCGGCCTGAAGTACCTCGGCCCGATCGACGGCCACGACATCGAGGCCCTGGAGTCGGCCCTCGCGCGCGCCAAGGGCTTCGGCGGGCCCGTCATCGTCCACTGCATCACCGAGAAGGGCCGCGGCTACCGGCCCGCCCTCCAGGACGAGGCGGACCGCTTCCACGGCATCGGCCCGATCCACCCCGACACCGGCCTGCCCGTCAAGGCGTCCGGCGCCGACTGGACGTCCGTGTTCGGCGACGAGATGGTCGCGCTCGGCAAGGAGCGCGAGGACATCGTCGCGATCACCGCCGCGATGCTCCAGCCGGTCGGCCTGAAGCGGTTCGCGGAGGAGTTCCCCGACCGGATCTACGACGTCGGCATCGCCGAGCAGCACGGCGCCGTCTCCGCCGCAGGACTCGCGCACGCGGGCGTGCACCCCGTCTTCGCCGTCTACGCCACGTTCCTGAACCGCGCCTTCGACCAGGTCCTCATGGACGTCGCCCTGCACAAGTGCGGGGTGACGTTCGTCCTGGACCGGGCGGGGATCACCGGCACCGACGGCGCCTCCCACAACGGCATGTGGGACATGTCGATCCTCCAGGTCGTCCCCGGCCTCAGGCTCGCCGCCCCGCGCGACGCCGACCAGGTCCGCGCGCAGCTGCGCGAGGCCGTCGCGGTGGACGACGCGCCGACCGTCGTGCGCTTCTCCAAGGGCGCCGTGGGGCCCGCTGTACCGGCCGTGGGGCGGGTGGGCGGCATGGACGTGCTGCGGGAGCCGGGGACGGACTCCCCGGACGTCCTGCTGGTCTCCGTGGGCGCGCTGGCGCCGATGTGCCTGGAGATCGCCTCGCTGCTGGACAAGCAGGGCATCACCACCACGGTCGTCGACCCGCGCTGGGTCAAGCCGGTCGACGAGGCCATGGCACCGCTCGCCGAGCGGCACCGGGTCGTCGTCACCGTCGAGGACAACTCCCGCGTCGGCGGCGTCGGTTCGGCCGTCGCGCAGGCGCTGCGGGACGCGGGCGTCGACGTACCTCTGCGTGACTTCGGCATCCCGCCGCGCTTCCTCGACCACGCCTCCCGCGCGGAGGTCATGGCGGAGATCGGGCTGACCGCGCCGGACATCGCGCGCCAGGTCACCGGCCTCGTCTCGAAGCTCGACGGCAAGTACGGGACCGCCGCCGAGGTGGGTTCCGTGGAGCCCGCGCGCGACTGACACGCCTGGATGGGCCGGATTCTTCACTACTTAGGGTGATGGATTCGGCCCATTCGCGTTAACGGAGTGAAAGCCGGGAATACGACCTACGCCCCTCTCGATGATCAGGCGTGGGAGGTCAGACCCGTGAGCAGCAGCATCTTCCGGACGAAACAGGTCGAGCAGTCGATCGAGGACACCGAGGAGCCCGAGCACGCCCTCAAGAAGTCCCTGTCGGCCCTCGACCTGACGGTCTTCGGCGTCGGTGTCATCATCGGCACCGGCATCTTCGTCCTGACCGGCACGGTCGCCAAGAACAACGCGGGCCCGGCCACCGCCCTCGCCTTCGTCGTCGCCGGGACCGTCTGCGCGCTCGCCGCGCTGTGCTACGCCGAGTTCGCGTCCACGGTCCCGGTGGCGGGCTCCGCGTACACGTTCAGCTACGCCTCGCTGGGCGAGCTGCCCGCCTGGATCATCGGCTGGGACCTGGTCCTGGAGTTCGCGCTCGGCACGGCGGTGGTGGCCGTCGGCTGGTCCGGGTACATCGCCTCGCTGCTCGACAACGCGGGCTGGCACCTGCCGGCGGCGCTCAGTGGCCGGGACGGCGCCGACGGCTTCGGCTTCGACATCCTCGCCGCCGCCCTCGTCCTCGTCCTCACCGGCATCCTCGTCCTCGGCACGAAGCTCTCCGCGCGCGTGACGTCGCTCGTCGTCGCCATCAAGGTGACCGTCGTCCTCGTCGTCATCATCGCGGGCGCCTTCTTCATCAAGGGCGACAACTACGACCCGTTCATCCCGAAGTCCCAGCCGGTCGAGGCGGGCGGCGACCTCCAGTCCCCCCTGGTCCAGCTCATGTTCGGCTGGGCCCCGTCCAACTTCGGCGTGATGGGCATCTTCACGGCCGCCTCCGTCGTCTTCTTCGCCTTCATCGGCTTCGACGTCGTCGCGACGGCTGCCGAGGAGACCAAGAACCCCCAGCGCGACATGCCCCGCGGCATCCTCGGCTCCCTCCTGATCTGTACGACGCTGTACGTGGCCGTCTCCATCGTCGTCACCGGCATGCAGCGCTACACGGACCTCTCGGTCACCGCGCCGCTCGCGGACGCCTTCAAGGCCACCGGACACCCCTGGTTCGCGGGGTTCATCAGCTTCGGCGCGGCGGTCGGCCTGACCACGGTCTGCATGATCCTGCTCCTGGGCCAGACCCGCGTCTTCTTCGCGATGAGCCGCGACGGGCTCCTGCCGACGTTCTTCTCCCACGTCCACCCCCGCTACCGCACCCCGCACCGCCCCACGATCCTCCTCGGCGTCGTCATCGCGATCGTCGCCGGATTCACCCCGCTCAGCGAACTCGCCGAACTCGTCAACATCGGCACCCTGTTCGCGTTCGTCGTCGTCGCCATCGGCGTCGTCCTCCTGCGCCGCTCCCGCCCCGACCTGCCCCGCGCCTTCCACACCCCCTGGGTCCCCCTGATCCCGATCCTCTCGGTGGCCGCCTCCCTGTGGCTGATGCTGAACCTGCCCGCCGAGACCTGGCTGCGGTTCGGGATCTGGATGGCGATCGGGTTCGCGGTGTACTTCCTGTACGGGAGGCGGAACAGCAAGCTGGAGCAGCGGGGCGGGGGAGTGCCGGCCGGCAAGTAGGCACGGGCGGACGGGCCGGCGCCGACCGCCGACCCTGCGGTCAGGACCGGGCCGCTGGTGCCGCGGCGCGGGCCCGGTGCTCGCGGATCTCGTCGTGGTGGTCGGTGGCCCAGCCGATCAGGGAGGTCACGATCTCGTGGAGGCCGCGGCCCAGCGGGGTGAGGGCGTACTCGACGCGCGGTGGCACCTCCGCGTACGCGGTGCGGGTGATCAGGCCGTCCTCGTGGAGCTGGCGGAGCGTGAGGGTGAGCATCCGCTGGGAGATTCCGGGGACCTGGCGCTGTAGGTCGGTGTAGCGCAGCGGGCCGGCCTCCAGCACCGCGATGAGCAGCAGGCTCCACTTGTCGCCGACGCGGTCGAGGACCTGCCGGATGAACTCCATGTGCTCGGCGGGGATGCGGGCACAGGGCCCCACCGCCGCCGCGCCGCCCGAACTGCCGGTGACCTCCATGACGCACATTCCTCTCCGGCACGAACACCGATGTGCCTTTTGTATCGACTTCCATACTGGCCCATCATGGCGCTACGAACAAAACGTAGGAATCAAGCGCAAGCACGAGAGGCGCGCGTCATGAAGATCGAGATCTGGGCCGAGGTCACCTGCCCCTGGTGCGGACTGGGCAGCCACCGTCTGGACCGGGCCGTGGAGCGGTTCGAGCACGGCGACGAGGTGGAGGTCGTCCACCACTCGTTCCCGCTGAGCGACTCCTTCCCCGTGGGTGAGACGTTCGGCGTCCGTGACGCGCTGCTGCGCCGGCACGGCATGGGCGGCTCCCAGGCCGAGGCGTCCACACGTCGGATCGAGGCGCTGGCCGAGTCCGAGGGGCTCACCCCCTACAGGGTGCTGGACAACCTGGTCGGCAACACCGGCCTGGCGCACGAGTTCCTCGCCCACGCCTCCGCCGAGGGCAGGAACCGCGAAGCCTGGAACGCGATCTTCCGCGCCTACTTCGGCCAGGCCCGCCCCGTCTTCGGCATGGACGACCTGCTCGACCTGGGCCAGGAGATCGGCCTGGACCGCGAGGGCACCCGCCGGGCGCTCACCGCACACCGCTACCGGCGGCAGGTGGCCGACGATGCCGCCCGCGCCCAGCGCCTGGGCGCCACGGGCGCGCCCTTCATCGTCGTCGACGGCAGGTACGGCATCCCCGGGGCCCACGACAGCGACGGCCTTCTCGACGTGCTGCGCACGGCCTGGGACGCGTCCCACCCGCTCACCCCGGCGACCGGCGACGACGCTCCGGTCTGCGGCCCCGACGGCTGCGCCGTACCGGCCCGCGGCTGACCCCCGCCCTTCACCCCACGACACACCCTCGACCATGTCGAAAGGCTGACTTCACCATGCCCTACCTGCTGCACATCGACGCGTCCTCGCTCGGCGAGGCATCCGTCTCCCGTCAGGTCGCCCGGTCCTTCCGTGACGCGTGGCAGGGCCCGGTCGTCCACCGCGACCTGGCCGTCTCGCCCGCCCCGCACCTCAGCGCGGCGGGCATCACCGCCCGCACCACCGACCCCGCCGAGCGCACCCCCGAGCAGGCGAAGGCCCTGGCGGTCCAGGACGAGCTGATCGAGGAGTTCCTCGGCGCCGACGCCTACCTGTTCACCGTGCCGATGTACAACCTCACGATGCCGTCCGTGTTCAAGGCGTGGCTGGACCAGATCATGGTCGCCGGGCGCACCCTGAGCTTCGACGGAACCCCTCCCACCCTCGGCCGCCCCGCCACGGTGATCTCCGCACGCGGCGGCGGCTACGGCCCCGGCGCCCCCAAGCACGGCATGGACCACCTGGTGCCGGCGCTGGAAACCGTCCTGGGCCACCCGGCCAACCTCGGCCTCGACCTGACGACGGTCCTGCCCGAACTGACCATGGCCCCGCACGTGCCGATGATGGCCCCGCTCCTCCCCCTCCACGAGGCGTCCCTGGCCAAGGCGCACGACGAGGCCCGCCGCCTGGGCTCCGCCCCGACCGGCCGGCCGACCGCCTGATCCCCCTGACCTGCCCGAAAGGCGTTTGATCACCATGAGCAACCTCCTGGTCCTCGGCGGCAGTGGCCGCACCGGCGCCCACGTCCTGGAGCACGCGGCCCGGCGCGGCCACCGCGTCCGCGCCCTCGTCCGCGACCCCGCCACGGTGCGGGCACCGGCCGGCGTCGAGCTGATCCAGGGCACCCCCGCCGACATCGACGACCTCCGCAAGGCCGCCGAAGGCACCGACGCGGTGATCAGCGCGCTGAACAACGCCCGCGCCTCCGACAACCCGTGGGCCAAGCCCGTCAGCCCGCCGATGTTCATGACCGACGCCACCCGCAACACGCTCACCGTCATGGGCGAACAGGGCATCCGCCGCATCGTGCTGACCTCCACGCAGAGCGCCGGCGACGACTGGGCCCGGCTCAACCCGCTGGTCAAGGCGTTCATCAACCGGTCGAACATCAAGGCGGGCTTCGAGGACCACACCGGCGTCGACCAGCTCGTCCGCGCCTCGTCCGGCATCGACTGGACCCTGGCCCGCGCCGTCACCCTGACCGACAAGCCCCTCAACGGCCCCGTACGGGCAGCCGAGGCCGGCACCGAGAAACCCGGCGCCCGCATCAACCGCGCCGACCTCGCCCACTTCCTCGTCCGGACGACCGAGGACGACACCTGGATCCGCGAAGCCCCCCTCGTCTGGAACACCCGAGGATGACCCACCCCATGATCCACACCCACCTCATGCACAACGGCTGTCCGGCCTTGGGCGCGCCGTCCGTCGGCGGCGACGCCGGACTGAAGCGACGTCACAACAACTGACACCCCCCACACCGGCATCGTGTTCAACCAGCGCCTGCGCGTCGTGTTCGACGATCTCCGGAAGACGTTCGGGGACGTGGCGCTCAGGCAGGGCAGCACGTACGAGGAGCTGGGCCGGGCCATCACCCACGTGCCCGGTGCACCGCAGATCGGCAACCCCGGCGTGCTGCCGATGGCGCCCGGCGAGACCCTGCTCGTGTCCGGCGGCGCCGCCACCCTCATCTGCTGCCGGCGGCTTACCGGATGAGGGATTTCACGGAAGGCTGAGGTCCGTCGTGGAGCCGGGTTCGAACCGCAGCCCGGGATGGTCACGCCGGGCCGACTCGATCACCCCGTTGTGCGGGCTCGGTGCAAGAAGAGGGCCCCCGCGTTCTGCGGAGGCCCTCTCGTGCGTCAAGCGGTTACGCCGGAACCGACGCCACCCCGGCAGGCAGGAACTTCTTGCCGTTCACCTTCTCGGAGACGCCCTCGCGGTCCAGGTACGGCGTGATGCCGCCCAGGTGGAAGGGCCAGCCGGCGCCGGTGATCAGGCAGAGGTCGATGTCCTGCGCCTCGGCGACGACACCCTCGTCCAGCATGAGCCCGATCTCCTGCGCGACGGCCTCCAGGACGCGGGCGCGGACCTGCTCCCCGGACAGGGCCGTGGAGCCCTGCTTGAGGAGGGCGGCGACCTCGGGGTCCAGCTCCGGCTTGAAGCCGTTCTCCGCGGAGTAGACGTAGAAGCCCCGCTTGCCCGCCTCGACGACCGCCTTGAGGTTGGGCGAGACGGTGAAGCGGTCCGGGAAGGCCCGGTTGAGGGTCTCGGAGACGTGCAGGCCGATCGCGGGACCGACCAGCTCCAGCAGGACCAGCGGCGACATCGGCAGCCCGAGCGGCTCGACGGCCTTCTCCGCGACCTCGACGGACGTGCCCTCGTCGATGACGTTCTGCACCTCGCCCATGAACCGGGTCAGGATGCGGTTGACGACGAACGCCGGGGCGTCCTTCACCAGCACGGCCGTCTTCTTCAGCTTCTTGGCCACCGCGAACGCGGTCGCGAGCGAGGCGTCGTCCGTCTGCTCGCCGCGCACGATCTCCAGGAGCGGCAGGATCGCGACCGGGTTGAAGAAGTGGAAGCCGACGACCCGCTCGGGGTGCTTCAGCTTCGACGCCATCTCGGACACCGACAGCGAGGAGGTGTTCGTCGCGAGGATCGCGTGCGCCGGGGCGACCGCCTCGACCTCGGCGAACACCTGCTGCTTGACGCCGATCTCCTCGAACACGGCCTCGATGACGAAGTCCGCGTCGGAGAAGCCCTCGGCCTTGTCGAGAACCCCGCTGACCAGGGCCTTCAGGCGGTTGGCCTTGTCCTGGTTGATACGGCCCTTGCCGAGCAGCTTGTCGATCTCGGCGTGGACGTAGCCCACACCCTTGTCGACGCGCTCCTGGTCGATGTCGGTCAGCACGACCGGCACCTCAAGGCGGCGCAGGAACAGCAGCGCGAGCTGCGAGGCCATCAGCCCGGCGCCGACGACACCGACCTTGGTGACCGGACGCGCCAGCGACTTGTCCGGCGCGCCGGCGGGCCGCTTGCCGCGCTTCTGCACCAGGTTGAACGCGTAGATCCCGGCGCGCAGTTCGCCGCCCATGATGAGGTCGGCGAGCGCCTTGTCCTCGGCGTCGTACCCGGCCTGGAGGTCGCCGTCCTTCGCGGCGGCGACGATGTCCAGCGCCCGGTAGGCGGCCGGGGCCGCGCCGTGCACCTTGGAGTCGGCGAAGGCCCGGCCCTTGGCGACGGCCTGGTCCCAGGCCTCGCCGCGGTCGACGACGGGACGCTCGACCTTGACGTCACCGTTGAGGACCCGGGCGGTCCAGACCAGCGACTGCTCCAGGAAGTCCGCGCCCTCGAAGAGCGCGTCCGCGATGCCGAGGTCGAAGACCTGCTGGCCCTTGAGCTGCTTGTTCTGGTTGAGGCTGTTCTCGATGATCACCGAGACGGCCTTCTCGGCGCCGATCAGGTTCGGCAGCAGCGTGCAGCCGCCCCAGCCGGGCACGAGGCCGAGGAAGACCTCGGGCAGCGAGAACGCGGGGATCGCCTTGGAGACCGTGCGGTACTCGCAGTGCAGACCGACCTCGACGCCACCGCCCATCGCGGCGCCGTTGTAGTACGCGAACGTCGGCACGGAAAGACCGGCGATCCGCTTGAAGACGTCGTGGCCGCCCTTGCCGATGGCGTGGGCGTGGTCCCACTCCTTCAGCAGCTCGACGCCCTTGAGGTCGGCGCCGACCGCGAAGATGAACGGCTTGCCGGTGATGCCGACGCCGGTGATCTCACCGGCCGCGGCCTCCGCCTCGACCTGGTCGAGGGCCGCGTCCAGCTTCGCCAGCGAGGCCGGGCCGAAGGTGGTCGGCTTGGTGTGGTCCAGGCCGTTGTCCAGCGTGATCAGCGCGAAGCGGCCCGCGCCGAAGGGGAGGTCGAGGTGGCGTACGTGCGCCGACGTGACGACCTCGTCGGGGAACAGCTCGGCCGCGCCCTTCAACAGCTCGGTGGTGGTGCTCACTTGTCCCCCTCGAAGTGCGGGTTCTCCCAGATGACCGTCGCGCCCATGCCGAAGCCGACGCACATCGTGGTCAGGCCGTAGCGGACGTGCGGCTGGTCCTCGAACTGCCGGGCGAGCTGCGTCATCAGACGCACGCCGGAGGAGGCCAGCGGGTGGCCGAAGGCGATGGCGCCGCCGTACTGGTTGACGCGCTCGTCGTCGTCCGCGATGCCGTAGTGGTCGAGGAAGGCGAGGACCTGGACGGCGAACGCCTCGTTGATCTCGAACAGGCCGATGTCCTCGATGGACAGGCCCGCCTGCGCGAGGGCCTTCTCGGTGGCCGGGATCGGGCCGTAGCCCATGACCTCCGGCTCCACACCCGCGAACGAGTAGGAGACGAGGCGCATCTTGACCGGGAGGCCGTTCTCGCGGGCGAAGTCCTCGGACGCGATGAGGGAGGCCGTCGCCCCGTCGTTCAGACCGGCCGCGTTACCGGCGGTGACCCGGCCGTGGACGCGGAAGGGGGTCTTCAGGCCGGAGAGGTTCTCCAGCGTCGTCCCCGGGCGCATCGGCTCGTCGGCGGTGACCAGGCCCCAGCCCGTCTCGCCGGCTTCTGCGTTGGTGCGGCGCACCGAGATCGGGACCAGGTCGGCCTGGATCTTGCCGTCCGCGTAGGCCTTGGCGGCCTTCTCCTGGGAGCGCACCGCGTACTCGTCCGCGCGCAGCTTGGTGATCTGCGGGTAGCGGTCGTGCAGGTTCTCGGCGGTCATGCCCATGAACAGCGCGGACTCGTCGACCAGCTTCTCGCTGACGAACCGCGGGTTCGGGTCGACGCCCTCGCCCATCGGGTGGCGGCCCATGTGCTCGACGCCACCGGCGACGGCGATGTCGTACGCGCCGAACGCGACCGAGCCGGCGACCGTGGTGACGGCCGTCAGGGCGCCCGCGCACATGCGGTCGATGGAGTAGCCGGGGACCGACTGGGGGAGGCCCGCGAGGATGCCGGCCGTGCGGCCGATGGTCAGGCCCTGGTCGCCGATCTGCGTGGTCGCCGCGATGGCGACCTCGTCGATCTTTGCGGGGTCCAGACCGGGGTTGCGGCGCAGCAGCTCCCGGATCGCCTTCACGACCAGGTCGTCGGCCCGGGTCTCGTGGTAGATGCCCTTCGGGCCCGCCTTGCCGAACGGGGTACGGACGCCGTCGACGAAGACGACGTCCCTGACGGTACGAGGCACGATGGCTCCTCCAGGGTGCGGGATGGCACTGCTGCGACGCGCCACCCCCGGCGGATCGCTGAGCGGGCGCTCAGCCCCCATGCTACTTATCAGTAACGTGACTGCCCAGTCCCGGGGGCCCAAGCGGCGAAGGTCACACGATCTCCGCGTCAGCTCCTCGGCGGAGCCGTCGACCCTCTCGGAGCCAGGACCGGTGTGGCCACCGGATGCGACCCCGTCTCCTGCCCCAGGATCACCCCGAACAGCGTCCGCGCCACCTCCGCCCCGAACCCGTGCACATCGTGGCTCATCGCCGACAGCGTCGGATGCGTCAGCCGGCACAGCTGCGAGTCGTCCCACGCCAGCAGCGACACGTCGTCCGGCACCCGCACCCCCATCTCCTGGGCCACCGACAACCCGGCGACGGCCATGATGTCGTTGTCGTAGACGATCGCCGTGGGCCGGTCGGCGGCCGTCAGCATCGCCCGAGTCGCCCGCGCCCCCGCCTCCCCGGAGTAGTCCGTCGCCACCTGCCACGCCCCCGCGAGCCCCAGCTCCCGGGCGGCCGAGGCGAACGCGGTGGTCCGCGTCGCCGTGTGCCCCAGCTCCGCCGCGCCCCCCACCCGCGCGATCCGCCGATGCCCGAGCGCCGCGAGATACCGCACCGCCTCCCGCATCGCCGCCGCGTCGTCGGTCCATACGGCCGTGAGGGATCCGGCCAGCGCGGGATGCCCCACGGCCACCACCGGCATCCCCAGCCGCTCGGCGACGGCGACCCGCGGATCGTCCGCACGGAAGTCGACGAGGATCGACCCCCCGATCTGCCGCCCCCGCCACCACGACTCCAGCAGCCCCGCCTCCTCCTCGGGCGACTTCACGAGCCGCAGCAGCAGCGAGCAGGAGTGCTCGATCAGCACGCTCTCCACCCCGGACACGAACTCCATGTAGAACGGCTCGAGTCCCAGCATCCGCGCGGGCCGGCAGATCGCGAGCCCCACGACGTCCACCCGCGCCCCCGCGAGCGAGCGCGCGGTCGGGCTCGGCGCCCACCCGAGCTCCCGCGCAGCCGCGAAGATCCGGTCCCGCGTCGCCTCGGACAGCCCCGGCTTGTGGTTGAACGCGAGCGACACGGCCCCCTTCGAGACGCCCGCACGCGCGGCGACGTCCTTGATGGTGACGCGGGGACTGGTACTCGTCATCGAGCGGGCTCCTGGCAGTACAGCGCGGTTCGCGCGGCGGCGGCGTCGGGACTCTCCCACCCGCTCACCCCTATCGTCACCCGCTCACCCGGAAGCAGCGTCACCAGCCCCCGGTCGGCGCGCACTTGGGGCCCCAGCCGGTCCGCCTGGAGCAGCAGATCCCGGACGAGGGTGCGCGCGGTCACGGTCACCGAACCCGGCCCGACCTCCACCTCGAACTCGGGCCGGGGGTAGGGGATGTCACGGTCGGCGGCGGGGAACCAGAGTGCGCGCAGGCCGTCCACGTCCGCCACGACGAACTCCTTCACCCCGTCCGGCACCAACTCCCGCTCCACCGCCACCTCCTCAACCGCCCTGCCCCCCACGGCGATCGGCACCTCGGCCCGCGCGACCACCACCCCGTCCACCGTCATCCGCCGCAGCGACACCACCCCGCCCCACTCCCCGCCCCCCTGGTTCACGCACGCCAGCACCAGCCGCCCGCCCCGCGGTTGGAACGTCGGCAACCGGTCCGCGTACAGCCGCCGCAGCTCGTGGTAGAGCGGCTTCTCCCGCCCGTCCCCGTCGATCGCGGCCCAACTCGTCACCGGCCAGCAGTCGTTGAGCTGCCACACGACCGCCCCCGCGCACACCGGCCAGTGCGACCGCCAGTGCTCGACCCCGGCGGCCACCGCCCGCGCCTGGTTGACCTGCGTCAGATAGTGCCACCGGTCGAAGTCCCCGCCGGGCAGCGCGAAATGGTGCGCGAGCCCCCGCTCCAGCTTCCCGTTCCCGTCGTCGGCCTTCTGGTGGTGCAGCACCCCGGGCGAGTCCGGCGCCAGCTCCTCGCCCGGCAGCGCCCGCCGCAGCGTCGCGTACGCGGGAGGCGCCTGCCACCCGAACTCGGCGACGAAACGCGGGACTTCGTCGAGGTACGCCGAGTAGTCCAGCCGGTTCCACACCTCCCACGAGTGATGCGTGCCGTGCGCCGGATCGTTCGGGTGCCGGTCCCAGGACCCGGACCAGGGGCTGCCTGCCGTATAGGGCCGCGTCGGGTCCAACTCCGCGACCACACGCGGCAGTACGCCCAGGTAGTACCCCTCGCCCCAGGAGTCCGAGCCCAGCGCCTCCGCCCACCCCCAGTCCCTGAACCCCCACAGGTTCTCGTTGTTGCCGTTCCACAGCACGAGCGAGGGGTGCGGCATGAGCCGGACGACGTTCTCCCGCGCCTCCGCCTCGACCTCGCCGCGCAGCGGCTGCTCCTCGGGGTAGGCGGCGCACGCGAACGGGAAGTCCTGCCAGACCAGGAGCCCCAACTCGTCGCAGGCGTCGTAGAATTCACGGCTCTCGTAGATCCCGCCGCCCCAGATCCTGACGAGGTCCACGCCCGCGTCGGCGGCCTGCTGAAGGCGCGTCCGGTAGCGCTCGCGGGTGACCCGGGAGGGGAACGCGTCGTCCGGGATCCAGTTCACGCCCCGCGCGAAGAGCCGCTCACCGTTGACGGCCAGCGTGAACCCGGTGCCGTGCTCGTCGGGGGACCTGTCCAGCTCGACCGTGCGGAAACCGACCCGGCGCCGCCACACGTCCAGCGCCTCCGCGCCGTGCAGCAACGTCAACTCCACGTCGTACAGCGGCTGTTCGCCGTACCCGCGAGGCCACCACAGCGCGACGTCCGGCACCCTGAGGCGGACGGTGCCGCTCGTGCCGTCGATCGCGCCGCGCACCCGGACGCCGCCCACCCGGGCCTCGACGGACAGGGCCGCCTCGACGCGGGCGCGCTCGACCTCGACGTGCAACTCCACGACGCCCACGCCCTGTTCGACGGTCACCAGGGGCCGGACCCGGGAGATGCGGGCGGTCGCCCAGCGCTCCAGGCGGGCCGGGCGCCAGATGCCCGCCGTCACCAGCGTCGGACCCCAGTCCCAGCCGAAGGAGCAGGCCATCTTGCGGAGGTACTGGTACGGCTCGGCGTACGCGCCGGGCCGCTCGCCCACCTGCCCCCGCACCGCCTCCGCTTCGGCGTACGCGGAGGCGAACCGGACGGTGAGCCGGCCGCTGAGGCCGGTCACGTCGAAGCGGTACGAGCGGTGCATGTTCCGTACCCGGCCCAGGAGTTGACCGTCGAGACGGATCTCGGCGGCCGTGTCGAGGCCCTCGAAGACGAGGTCGGTCTGCTCGTGCCCGTCCGCCTCCGCGACCAGGTCGCGCTCGTAGGTCCACTCCCGCCGCCCGACCCACGCCACCTCGGTCTCGCCCAGCCCCAGGAACGGGTCCGGGATCACCCCGGCGGCCAGCAGGTCCGTGTGCACGCAGCCCGGCACCACCGCCGGGAGCGCCTCGCCGTCGTGCCGCAGGGTCCAGCCGTCGTGCAGCGGTGCGACCTGAAGCATGCGTTCTCCCTAAACCGGTCCACCTCAAGGGAGGACGACGAGTTTCACATCCTTGGCGGGAATGGGACTTTACCGGTTGAGAAAGCGCTGTCAGAGTGCCGAATCAGCCAACCCGCACGTGCTCTTCCGTCCCACTGAACGGAGTCGATGCACATGAACCGCCGTACCGTCCTGGCCCTGGCCGTGGGAGCCGCTCTCCTCGCCGCGGGCTGCACCTCCACCGGGGGTACCGCCAAGGGCGCCGACGCCGAGGCCCCCGACGACCCCGCCAAGGTCTCCGGCACCATCACCGTCCTCACCCAGCGCACCGACCTCGTGCAGAACGGGAGGATGACGGAGTACGCCGCCGCGTTCAACAAGACGTACCCGAAGGTGAAGGTCGAGTTCCAGGCGCTCACCAACTACGAGTCCGAAGTCAAGATCCGCATGAACACGGAGAACTACGGCGACGTCCTGATGATCCCCGCGGTCATCAAGAAGTCCGACTACCCGAAGTTCTTCGCCTCCCTCGGCACCGTCGAGGACCGCGCCGAAAAGTTCCGCTTCACCGGCTTCACCGCCGTCGACGGCAAGGTCTACGGCCAGACCCCGATCGGGGTGATGCCCGGCTTCGTCTACAACAAGCGGATCTGGCGCGAGGCCGGCGTCACCGACTGGCCCACCACACCCGCCGCGTTCCTCACCGCCCTCAAGGCGATCAAGGACAAGACCGACGCGACGCCGTACTACACGAACTTCGCCGCCCAGTGGACGCTCAGCTCCTGGACGGCCGTCAACGGCCTCGTCCACTGCGACCCCGGAGCCACCACCAAGCTCGCCTCGGGCAACCCCTGGGCCGAGGGCGCCGACCTGCGCGTCGGCGACACCCTGCTCCACGACATCGTCGAACAGGGCCTCGCCGAGAAGGACCCGACGACCACCAACTGGGAACTGTCCAAACCCCAGTTGGCCAAGGGGCAGATCGCCACCCAGTGGCTCGGCACCTGGGCCATCGTCCAGTTCCAGGACGCCGCCAAGAAGGCCGGCGTCAACCCCGACGACATCGGCTTCATGCCGTTCCCCGCGCAGACCGGCGGCACGTTCTGCTCCACCGTCAGCCCCGACTACAACCAGGCCGTCAACGTCCACTCGAAGCACAAGGAAGCCGCCCGCGCCTGGATCGACTGGTTCACCGAGAAGTCCGGCTACGACAAGGACAACCTCGCGATCTCCCCGCTCCAGAACGCCCCCCTGCCCGCCGTCCTCAAGCCGTACGAGGACGCCGGTGTCAAGCTCATCGAACTCGACGACACCCAGGGCGCCAGGGTCAAGCTGATCGACAACGAGTCCGAGGTCGGCATCTACGCGCCCGACTACCGCCTCAACCTCGTCGACCTCGCACGCGGCGCCCGCAAGGGGAACCTCGACGACTTCCTCGGCGACCTCGGCAGGAAGTGGACGGCCGCCGAGAAGAACGTGGGGTCCTGATGGCGGGCACCGCACAGCGGGCGGCGGTGGACCGGCGGGGGGAGAAGGACGCCGTGCCGGTACCGGCGCCGCCCCCGCGCCGCGCCCGCCTCCTGCGCGGGCTCACCCCCTGGCTGTTCCTGCTCGCGCCGCTCGCCCTGCTGATCACCTTCACGTACGTCCCGATCGTCAACATGATCGGCTACAGCTTCACCGACTGGGACGGCGTCAGCCCCGAACTGCACTTCACCGGTACCGAGAACTACCGCGAACTCGCCACCCGGCCCGACCTGTTCGAGGTGTTCTTCGTCAGCGGCTACTACCTCGCCGCGTCCGCCGTCCAGATCGTCGCCGCGCTCTACTTCGCGACGGTCCTCAGCTTCGACGTCCGGTTCCGGAATTTCCTCAAGGGCATCCTCTTCTTCCCCTATCTCATCAACGGCGTCGCCATCGGATTCGTCTTCCTGTACTTCTTCCAGGACGGCGGCACCCTCGACTCCGTCCTCGCCCTGATCGGCGTCCACACGGACCACGCGTGGCTCGGTACGCCGGTCTCCGCGAACGTCTCCCTGGCGGGCGTCTCCGTCTGGCGCTACCTGGGCCTGAATTTCGTCCTGTTCCTGGGCGCGATCCAGTCGATTCCGAGCGAGCTGTACGAGGCTTCGGAACTCGACGGCGCGAATCGCTGGCACCAGTTCCGCTACATCATCGCCCCCGGCATCAAACCTGTTCTGACGCTGACGGTCATTCTCTCCATCTCCGGTTCCCTCGCCGTTTTCGAGGTCCCGTACATCATGACCGGCGGTGCGACCGGCACGGAGACATTCGTCATCCAGACCGTCAAACTGGCCTTCCAGTTCAACAAGACCGGCCTCGCCTCGGCCTGCGCACTGGTCCTTCTGCTGATCGTCCTCGCGGTCACCTGGATCCAGCGCAGACTCGTCCCCGACGACAGGGTGGACCTCACATGACGCGCCGCTCGGTCTCCCGCGCCCTGGTCCACCTCTCCCTGATCCTCGCGACGCTGATCGTCCTGCTCCCGCTCACGGTCGTCTTCCTGACGTCCCTGAAGACGGACGACGAACTCGCGCGCGACGACCAGGCGTTGGCCCTCCCCGACGACTTCCTCAACTTCCACAACTACGTCACGGCGTTCCAGGACGGCCACATGCTGTCCGCCTTCGGCAACACGGCGGTCATCCTGCTCTTCTCGATCACCGGCACGGTCCTGATCGGCTCGATGACGGCCTACGCGATAGACCGCTTCACGTTCCGCTTCAGGAAACTGGTGGTGACCCTCTTCCTCCTGGCGGCCCTGGTCCCCGGCGTCACCACCCAGGTGGCCACCTTTCAGATAGTCAACGGCTTCGGAATGTTCGACACCCTCTGGGCCCCCATCACCCTCTACATGGGCACGGACATCGTCTCGATCTACATCTTCCTGCAATTCGTCCGCTCCATCCCCATCTCCCTGGACGAATCCGCCCGCCTGGACGGAGCGAACGCCTTCACGATCTACCGCCGCATCATCTTCCCCCTCCTCAAACCGGCGATAGCGACAGTGGTGATCGTGAAGGGCATCACCGTCTACAACGACTTCTACATCCCGTTCCTGTACATGCCGTCACAGGACCTGGGAGTGATATCGACATCGTTGTTCCGCTTCAAAGGCCCTTTCAGTGCCCACTGGGAAACAATCTCGGCGGGAGCGATCCTGGTGATCCTCCCGACCCTGATCATCTTCCTGGCGCTCCAGAAGTTCATCTACAACGGCTTCATGAGAGGAGCGACCAGATGATGGGTCAGGCGCCCGGATGCAGGCCGAGCGAGCCCGGGGTCGGGTCTCCCTTGACCTCGCCGAAGTAGAGAGCGAACGTCTGCTTCCAGCGCTCGACCGCGGCGCGGTCGGCCATGAAGCGGGGGAACCCGTCGAGGTTGCCGTTCGGGTACTCCCAGACCGGCTTCAGGCCCGTGGGCGGAGTGACGTCCGTGCGGACCGACCAGCCGTTGGTGGCGGCCTGCTGTTCTGCGGTGGACAACCGCCAGTTGAGGTAGAGCTTGGCGGCAGTGGGGTTCTTGGCCTGCTTCAGGATCGCGGCCCGCTGCCCCCAGGACATGAACGGCGTCGCCCCGTCGGGGAGCACCCACTTGACGGGCCCGGTGGCCAGGGGCGCGCCGGAGCCACCGATGCCGATGGCCTTCTGCCCATTGGTGACGGCATCCCTGGGGCTGAAGCTGCCGCGCGCGAACTGCGGCTCCTGGGCGGCCAGCCGGGCCAGCCAGTCCCAGCCGTACTTCCGCACATAGAGCGTGTAGAGGTAGAGGGCCGCGTCGTCGTCGTGCGGATAGGAGGAGGCGATCCGCCCCTTCCACCGGGCGTCGACGAGGTCGAGCGGGCTCGCGGGCACGTCCGAACCGACCGCCGCCGGACCGTACATGTAGCTGAAGGCGGCCACCTGTACGGCGACCCAGGCGCCCTGCGGGTCCTTGAAGGGGGCGTACACCTTCGAGAACCCGGCCGGCTTGTACGCGAGCAGACGCCCTTGCTCCTTCCAGCGCACGAAGTCCTGGACGGTCTGCAACTGCACGACATCGGGTACGACCGTGTCGGTGGCGAACTGGTTGTCCACCCGGACGTCGTGGTACTTGCTGTAGTCGATGACCACCGTCAGGTCGATGCCGGGAAAGCGGTTCTTGAAACCGGCGCGCACGCCGTCCGCCTGCGTCGTGATGTCGCCGCCCGCGTAGATCACGAGCTTTCCGCCCTCCGCGAGGGCGGCCTGGTAGAGCTCGTCGAGCGACCGGGTCTCCTCGGCGCCGGCGGTGTGCGGGGACGCGGCGGCAGCGGCGGAGGCCGTCGAGGCGCCGAACACTCCGGCGCCGAGAGCGGCACCGGCACCTGTCGCCAGGACGCGTCGCCTGCTGGGGAAGATGGACATGCTGATGAAACCTTCCGTCGTGGGAATGTCCTGCTCGGGCTGGTCAGCCGGTCATCGCGTCGCGCACCAGGGCGGTGTCGACGAACTGTTCGAAGCGGACGATCAGACCGCCGCGGACCACGAAGTGGTGGGCGACGCGGACGTCGATCGCCTTGCCGGTGGCCTTGTTGGCCGCGGTGTAGCGGGCCAGGACGACGACGTTCTCGCCGTCGACGACGTAGGTGTCGTCGTGCGCGGTCCAGCCGTCCCACTCCTTGCCGAGCTGCTCCATGACGTTGGAGGTCACGCCGTCGGGGGTGCGGTAGGTGCCGGCCAGCGGGAAGCCGGCCATCTCCGTCCACTCCACGTCGGGGGCGAGGGTGGCGCGCAGGGCCGCGAGGTCACCGGCGGCGGAGGCCAGGTACTGGCGCCGTACGACATCGGCGGGCGCGGTGGAGGCGGCGAAGTCGCTCATGGTCAGCCCCACGTCATCTCGCCCTTGGCGACCTTCGCGCCGAGCTGCGCGGCGATCAGCATGCCGTGGTCCGGGTAGCGCGCCACCAGCGCCTCGGTCAGCGCGGCGCCGTCGGCCGCCTTGCCCAGCTCCTCCTCGAAGGCGACGAGGTAGTCGCGGGTGGCGGTGATCGCGGAGGCGTCCGCCGCGGTGCCGGGCAGGCGGTGGCCGGGGACGACCAGCCGCGGGTCCAGGGTGGCCATCTCGTCGAGCAGGCCGATCCAGGCGGCGCGGTCGCCGGGGGTCGCGGTGTCGGCGACCCAGACGTGCTCCCGCTGGAAGAGCAGGACCCCGCCGAGCAGCGCGCGGGACTCGGCCTGCCACAGGTAGTGCCGGTCGGGCAGGCCGGCCGGACCGCCCTTGAGCTCGAAGGTGTGGCCCTCCAGGGTGAGGTCGCCGGTCAGTGGCTCCAGGTCGACCAGGCGGGTGGGGAGGTTCGGGCCGAGCGCGGCCCAGGCCTTGAGCTTGCCCTCGTAGGAGTGGGCGATGTGCTCGATGACGATCGGGGTGGCGACGAACTTCGCCTCGGGGAAGGCGTCGGCGATCACCTCGGCGCCGAAGTAGAAGTCGGGGTCGCCGTGGCTGACGAACACGGTGGTGAGGGTCTTGCCGGAGTCGAGGATCTCGGCGGCCAGGCGGTGGCCGTCGGCGCGGGTGAAGGCGGCGTCCACCAGCAGTGCTTCGTTCTCACCGGTGACGAGTGTGGCCGTCTTGTTCTTGCTGCCGGCCGGGAAGTCGAGATCGAGGACCTTGAAGGAGAGAGTGCTCATGCGTGCTTCCTCGGGTGAAGGGTGGCGATCGGGGGGAACGCCTCACGGCGAAGTGTCTGCCGACTCAGACAATATAGCTGCGTAAGCAGATATTGCAACGGCAGTTTCTTCCGTTCATGTCCTTCTGTCACCCTTGAGGAGTGAACGAGCACCTGCTGAACGACGACGACGTGACACTCTTCGGTCTCTTCGTGGAGGCCTACAGCTGCCTCAAGCCCCTGGTGAACCGCGATCTCGACATACCGCAGACCTGGTTCGAGGTACTGCTGCGACTGGGCCGCACCCCCGGCCACCGGCTCCGCATGACGGACCTGGCAGGGGCCGTGTCCTTCAGCTCGGGCGGCTTCACCCGCCTCGCCGACCGCATGGAGAAGGACGGACTCATCCGCCGCGCCCCCGACCCCGCCGACCGGCGAGCCGCACTCGCCGTACTGACCGACAAGGGCGGTCAGGCGCTCGACCGCGCACTGACCGCCCACGTCTCCCACCTGCGCCACCACGTCGCCGGACCGCTCTCGGCAGAGGACCGCCGCCACCTCGAGCGCATCCTGCGCACACTCCGCGACGCGAACGCGTGAGTCCGGCGACGGTCCCTAGAACATGCCGTTGCCGTTGGCCGAGGTCTCCGGGACGTTCTGGATGATGTCCCAGTGCTCGACGATCTTGCCGTTCCGCACCCGGAACAGGTCCAGGATCGCCGCGCCCCGGTCTCCCGGATAGTTGACGTAGTGGCTGTGGACGGCCACCAGGTCGCCCTCGGCGATGATCCGCTTCGGGGTGACCGTCAGTTGCGGCGCCGAGGCGAAGTAACCGCCGAGGCCGGTCTTCGCCGCGGGTACCCCGCTCTGCATCTGCGTGTTGTGCTGGAGGTAGCCGGGGTCCCAGTAGCGGTCGAGGGCGGTCAGGTCCTTGTGGACCATGAGCTCGTCGAACGCCTTGGTGACCAGCGCCTGGTTGGCCTGGGTGAGCCGGTGGTCAAGCGGCTGCGAGACACGCGGTGAACTCAGCGTGGAGAACATGTCGTTGCCGCTGGCCGTGGTGTCCGGCACGTTCTGGACCACGTCCCAGTGCTCGGCCACCTTCCCGCCCTGGAAGCGGAAGATGTCGACGACGGACGCGCCCTTGGTGCCCGGGACCAGCACCACGTTGGAGTGGAGCAGCACGAGGTCGCCCTGGGAGATGGCCCGCTCGACGTCGTACCGGGCGTCGGGGAACTGCTGGTGGATCGAGGCGGCCAGGCCTTTGAGGCCCGCCGCCCCGTCCGCCGCGGTCGGGTTGTGCTGGATGTAGTCCGGCCGTACGAAGCGGTCGACGACCGCGGTGTCCCCGCGCTCGAACACCCCCTTGACGAGGGCGGTGGCGACGGCCTTCTGGTAGCCGAGGCGGGCGGGGTCGCCGTAGCCGCCCCGGCCGTGCGCCGCGTGTCCGGCGGCCGGGCCGTGCGGGGCCGCCGCGGCGGGTACGGCAGCAGCGCCCAGCACCGCGGTGGCGGCGAGGAGGGCGGCGGCGGCCCTGCGGGCGGGGGTGGTGGGGGTGGTGGGGGGCACGGTGCGCTCCAGACGTCTCATGCGTGCGAAACCAGAGGAAGATGAAAGATTCAAACTCTGCTTCGTCAGATAACTACCGCGCAGTGGTCCCTGTCAATTGTCTTTGCCGCCCCTTGGCCGTGCGCGGCCTGACTTCGCCACAAGGTCGCGAAGTCAGGCCGGAGTGCTAGGCGGCATCAGCCCCCAGCGCCTCCACCAGCACCGGCGTCACCAGCTCCACCTGCCACGGCCGGGCCCCGAGGGCGACCAGCGCCTCCGCCACCCCCTCCGCGTCGGCGGAGACCGGCGGCTCCCAGCAGACCCGCCGCACCGTGTCCGGAGTGATCAGGTTCTCCTGAGGCATGTTCAACTGCTCGGCCACCGTGGAGATCCGCGCACGAGCCGCACTCAGCCGCGCCGCGGCGGCGGGGTCCTTGTCGGCCCAGGCGCGGGGCGGCGGCGGCCCGGTGACGGGCTGCCCCGGCATCGGCAGCTGGGCCTCGCTCAGGGCGCGGGCCCGGTCGACGGCGGCCTGCCACTGTTCGAGCTGCCGTCGCCCCATCCGGTGCCCGAACCCGTTCAGGGCCGAGAGGGCGTGCACATTGACCGGCACGGCCAGCGCCGCTTCGACGATCGCCGCGTCCGCCAGCACCTTCCCGGGCGACACGTCCCGCCGCTGGGCGATCCGGTCCCGCGTCTGCCACAGCTCCCGTACGACGGCGAGCTGCCGGCGCCGCCGCACCTTGTGCATCCCGGACGTCCGGCGCCAGGGGTCCTTGCGCGGCTCGGCGGGCGGCGCCGCCGCGATCGCGGCGAACTCCTCCCGGGCCCACTCCAGCTTCCCCTGCCGGTCCAGCTCCTTCTCCAGCGCGTCCCGCAGGTCGACGAGGAGTTCGACGTCGAGCGCGGCGTACCGCAGCCAGGGTTCGGGCAGCGGACGGGTGGACCAGTCGACGGCGGAGTGTCCCTTCTCCAGCACGTACCCGAGGACGCTCTCGACCATGGCGCCGAGCCCGACCCGGGGGAACCCGGCGAGCCGCCCGGCCAGCTCGGTGTCGAAGAGCCGCGTGGGGATCATGCCTATCTCGCGCAGGCAGGGCAGGTCCTGGGTCGCGGCGTGGAGCACCCACTCCGTGTCGGCGAGGACGTCCCCGAGCGCGGAGAGGTCGGGACAGGCGACGGGGTCGATGAGCGCGGTGCCGGCTCCGGCGCGGCGCAGCTGGACGAGGTAGGCCCGCTGTCCGTAGCGGTAACCGGAGGCCCGCTCCGCGTCGACGGCCACGGGCCCGCTGCCGGCGGCGAACGCGGCGATCACCTCCGCGAGGGCTTCCTCGTCGGCGACCACGGGCGGAATCCCCTCGCGGGGGTCCAGCAAGGGAGTCGGCGCCCCCGGAGCAGTTGATCCGCCGTCGTCCGGAGGGGCGCCTCCGGTGGTTCGCAGTGAACTGGCTGCTGCGGTTTCTTGGGCGTCGGTCACCTGTCAAGGGTATCCATGCAAGAAGGCCGCCCGCCGACGGAACGTTCCGTCGACGGGCGGGGGAGGGGCGTAAACCGGTCAGCCGTGCGACCCGTGCGGGGCGCGGTGGAGACGACCGGCAGAAACGGTTCCTGCTGCGGTGCGGACGGCCGTACGCACGGCTCCGGCCGGGTCGGGACGGGGCGTGGACGGACGGTTGCGGAGGGGTGTCCGGAGGGCTTGCTTCCGCCTGAATTCTTTGTGTGAAACCAGCCGGAGTCCCTCGTTCCGCATGGATCGCGGGGGGTCAGGGACGGTGGACGGGAGTCAGTGGATGATTCCGGTCCGCAGCGCGACCGCGACCATCCCGGCGCGGTCGCCCGTGCCGAGCTTGCGGGCGATGCGGGCGAGGTGGCTCTTGACGGTCAGGGCCGACAGGCCCATCGAGACGCCGATCGCCTTGTTCGACTGGCCCTCGGCGACCAGCCGGAGCACCTCCACCTCGCGGCCGGAGAGCTCGCGGTAGCCGCCCGGGTGGCTCGGGGCACCCGGAGGGCGGCGGTGCATGCGCGCGGCCGAGGCGCCCATGGGGGCGGCGCCGGGCCGGCCGGGCAGGCCGACGCCGGCCCGGGTGCCGGTGACGACGTACCCCTTGACGCCGCCGGCGAGTGCGTTGCGGACGGCGCCGATGTCGTCGGCGGCGGACAGGGCGAGCCCGTTGGGCCAGCCCGCGGCGCGGGTCTCGGAGAGCAGGGTGAGACCGGAGCCGTCGGGGAGGTGGACGTCGGCGACGCAGATGTCGCGGGGGTTGCCGATGCGCGGACGAGCCTCCGCGATGGACGAGGCCTCGATCACGTCGCGGACACCGAGCGCCCAGAGGTGACGGGTGACGGTGGAGCGGACGCGCGGGTCGGCCACGACCACCATCGCGGTGGGCTTGTTCGGGCGGTAGGCGACCAGGCTTGCGGGTTGCTCAAGGAGAACGGACACCGGGCCTCCTGAAAGTGGGGCGGAGCTTCAAGGTCACAGTCGTCTTCGGCAGTGAGCCCGGGGTCCTTTAGAAAATGATCACGATCTAGTGAGCAAGAATCCGTGCAATTCGGACATGCGATCGATCATCCGAAGATCGAGTCGGTTCACTCGGGTGCGCTTGGGTGATGGAAAGTGGCCGTATCGACAAAAGGATGACCAAGTTGCGCCCGAACGGGGGAGACGCGGCTGGATCAGCGTGACTGCGGCCCGCGACGCTGGGGCAGCGTGACCACGGACGCGTCCCCCGGACCGGCCGGCGGAAGCCCCGCCACCTGCGCCAGGAGGTCGCACCACGACGCCAGGTGCGCAGCCGCGTCCGGTACCCCGCCCAGGCCCGTACGGGGCGTCCAGGAGGCCCGGATCTCGATCTGCGAGGTCGCCGGACGCTCGGACAGCCCGCCGAAGTAGTGCGACCCCGCGCGCGTGACGGTCCCGCTCGCCTCGCCGTACGTCAGCCCGCGCGCCTGGAGCGCGCCCGTCAGCCACGACCAGCACACGTCCGGCAGCAGCGGATCCACCGCCATCTCCGGCTCCAGCTCCGCCCGCACCAGCGTCACCAGCCGGAACGTTCCGCGCCACGCGTCGTGCCCGTCCGGATCGTGCAGCAGCACCAGGCGCCCGTCCGCGAGATCCTGGTCGCCGTCCACGACGGTCGCCTCCAGCGCGTACGCGTACGGCGCGAGCCGCTGCGGCGCCGGTGTCGGCTCCATCTCGATCTGGGGGCGCACGCGCGCCGCCCGCAATGCCTCCACGGCAGCCAGGAAGGCCGCCGGAGCCTCCCGCCCACCCCCGTTCGCGTCGTCCATCCCCGCGCCGTCCGACAGTCGTCCCTGAGCCGCAGCCATGCGGGGAAGAGTAAGGGGAACGGGACCTTCGCGCAGGGCAAGACACCCGAGCGCACGCCCACGCGCGGGTGCGCGCTCGGCGAACAATCGGCGGACGAGGCGGGGGAGGGACTGTCACAGGGGCGTGCGAGACTTTCCGTCGTGAGTGCGAACGAGAGCCCCGCGGGCCGCCCGCCGACAGCGACGTACGAGAGCCCCTTCCTGAAGGCGTGCAGGCGCGAACCCGTGCCGCACACCCCCGTGTGGTTCATGCGGCAGGCCGGCCGTTCGCTCCCCGAGTACCACAAGGTGCGCGCGGGCATCCCGATGCTGGAGTCCTGCACCCGCCCCGAACTGGTCGCGGAGATCACGCTCCAGCCGGTCCGCAGGCACAACGTGGACGCGGCGATCTACTACAGCGACATCGTCGTCCCCCTCAAGGCCATCGGCGTCGACCTCGACATCAAGCCGGGCGTCGGCCCCGTCGTCGAGCGCCCGATCCGCACCCGCGAGGACCTCGCGCAGCTGCGCGACCTCACCCCCGAGGACGTCTCGTACGTCACCGAGGCGGTCGGCCTGCTCACCGCCGAACTCGGCGCCACACCCCTGATCGGCTTCGCCGGCGCCCCCTTCACGCTCGCCAGCTACCTCGTCGAGGGCGGCCCCTCGCGCACGTACGAGAACGCCAAGGCGATGATGTACGGCGACCCCGAGCTGTGGGCCGACCTCCTCGACCGCCTCGCCGACATCACGGCCGCGTTCCTCAAGGTCCAGATCGAGGCGGGTGCCTCCGCCGTCCAGCTCTTCGACTCCTGGGCGGGCGCGCTCTCCCCGGCCGACTACCGCCGCTCCGTCATGGGGGCCTCGGCGAAGGTCTTCGACGCGGTCGCCGGGTACGGCGTCCCGCGCATCCACTTCGGCGTCGGCACCGGCGAACTCCTCGGCCTCATGGGCGAGGCCGGCGCGGACGTGGTGGGCGTCGACTGGCGCGTCCCGCTCGACGAGGCCGCCCGCCGCATCGGCCCCGGCAAGGCGCTCCAGGGCAACTTCGACCCGACGGTCCTGTTCGCCGGCACCGAGGTCGTCGAGACCAAGGCGCGCGAGGTCCTCGACGCCGCCGCGGGCCTGGAGGGGCACGTCTTCAACCTCGGCCACGGCGTGATGCCGAAGACCGACCCGGACGCGCTCACGCGGCTCGCGGAGTACGTCCACACGCAGACGGCGGCCTAGGCCGTCACCAGGAGTGCCGGGGTCGCGCGCGCCTGCCGAACAGCAGGCCGCGCGGCTCCGGGGGCGGGATCGTGTTCCGCTTGAGCGGCCAGGCCAGCAGCATTCCGGCCACGAAACCGACGACGTGCGCCGCGTAGGCCACCGTCCCCGCCGAGGAGACGCCCTCGCCGGCCGAGTAGAACGCCTGGAGCCCGAACCAGAAGCCCAGCACCAGCCACGCGGGCAGGCGCAGCGGCAGGAACACCAGGAACGGCACCAGCACCCACACGCGCGCCTTCGGATACAGCACCAGATAGGCGCCCAGGACACCCGCGATGGCCCCCGAGGCGCCGATCAGGGGGTCGGTGGAGTCGGCGTTGAGCAGGGCGAAGCCGTAGGACGCCGCGTAGCCGCAGATCACATAGAACAGCGCGAACCGCACGTGCCCCATGCGGTCCTCGATGTTGTTGCCGAAGATCAGCAGGAACAGCATGTTGCCCAGCAGGTGCAGCCACCCGCCGTGCAGGAACATCGCCGTGAACACGCTCAGCACGGGCGACTTGTCGTAGTCCGGCGGACCGGCCAGACAGGCGCCCGCGCGGACGTCGCCGGTCGCCACCAGCGTCGGCATCTGCTGGTGGATCAGCTCGCGCGGGACGGCCGCCCACTGGTCGAGGAAGGCGTGCAGATGGCACGTCTGCACCAGGGTGCTGTCGCCCTTCACCGAGCCCGCCAGGCCCGGCATCCACAGGAAGACGAGCACGTTCGCGGCGATCAGCGCGTACGTCACCACGGGCGTACGGCGCACAGGGTTCACGTCATGGACGGGGATGACCACGAGGGACTACTTCCCGCGATGAGCCGCGCGAACCGGTGAACGCCGCCCGGCGCGCGTGCGTATGAACCGGCAAGCACCCGCGGCGTGGGGAAGGCGCTCGCGGAGACGACGTGAGGAACAGGCGATGAACGACCGAGTCACCCCCATGCACGCCCTGCCCGACGGCGAGGCCGAACTCTCTCTCGTGATCCGGCTCCCCTGGGAGGACGTGGCCCGTCTCGGCCAGGAGGCGGGGCGCCTCGCCGCCCAGACCGGCCGGCCCGTGACCCTCGACGAGGCGGTCGGCCACCGCCTGCGCACCCGCCAGGCCACCGCCACCCACGCGAAGCCCGTCGAGCAGGCGGCGGCCGTCTCCGCCCTGCCGCGCCTCACCGGCACCGCCTAACCGGCCACCTTCTGGGCCGCCTTGCGCGCCGCCACCAGCACCGGATCCCACACCGGGCTGAACGGCGGCGCGTAGCCCAGGTCCAGGGTCGTCATCCGACGCACCGTCATGCCCGCTGTGAGCGCCACAGCGGCGATGTCGACCCGCTTGGCGGCTCCCTCCCCACCGACGATCTGAACGCCCAGCAGACGGCCGCTCAGGCGTTCCGCGAGCATCTTGACCGTCAGGGGTGCAGCGCCCGGGTAGTAGCCCGCCCGGGACGTCGACTCGATCGTGACGGTCTCGTACGACAGCCCCGCGCGCACGGCGTCCTTCTCGCGCAGCCCGGTCCGGGCGATCTCCAGGTCGCACACCTTGCTGACGGCCGTTCCGACGACCCCCGGGAACACCGCGTCGCCACCCGTCACGTTGGTCCCGATGACCTGCCCGTGCTTGTTGGCGTGCGTGCCCAGCGGGACGTACCGCTCCCGCCCCGAGACGAGGTCCCAGACCTCCACGCAGTCGCCGCCCGCCCACACGTCCTCGTGCCCGCGCACCCGCATGTGGTCGTCCGTCAGCAGCCCGCCGTGCTCGCCCAATGGGAGTCCCGCCGCCCGCGCGAGGGACGTCTCCGGGCGGACCCCGATGCCCAGGACGACGACGTCCGCCGGGAACTCGGCGTCCGCCGTGACCACCGCGCTCACCCGCCCCTCCGCGTCCGCGCGCAGAGCGGTCACCTCGGCGTCGTCGACCATCCTGATGCCGAGCCCCTCCATCGCCCGGTGCACCAGCCGGCCCATGTCCGGGTCGAGCGTCGACATCGGCTCGCGGCCCCGGTTGACGACCGTCACTTCGAAACCCCGGTCGACCAGGGCCTCCGCCATCTCGACGCCGATGTACCCGGCGCCGACGACCACCGCGCGCCGCCCCCGCGCGCGGGACAGCGTGTCGATCAGCGCCTGGCCGTCGTCCAGGGTCTGTACCCCGTGCACGCCCCGCGCGCCGATGCCGGGGATGTCCGGCCGCACCGGGCGCGCGCCGGTCGCGATCACCAGCCGGTCGTACGGCGTCCAGGACTCGGCGCCGGAATCGACGTCCCGCGCGCGCACGCGCCGGCCGGAGACGTCGATCTCGGTGACCTCCGTGCGCAGGCGCAGGTCGATGTCCCGCGCGCGGTGCTCCTCGGGGGTACGCGCGATGAGGTCGTCGCGGCCTTGGACGGCGCCGCCGACCCAGTACGGGATGCCGCACGCCGAGTACGAGGTGAAGTGGCCCCGCTCGAAGGCGACGATCTCCAGTTCGCCGGGGGACTTCGCCCGCCGGGCCTGGGACGCCGCGGACATGCCCGCGGCGTCCCCGCCGATCACGACCAGCCGGTGCCGTGCGCTGATGCTCATGCGGCAACGCTACGGGGGTGGTCGGGGGGACGCGTCGGCCCGTGCGCCCGCGCGCAGGACTGCGACGGCTCAGGGGCGCTCGGTCTTCTCGCCCTCGCCGCCCTCCTCGGGCCGCTCCGGGGCGGGAGCGGTGCCGGGGCGTGTCTGCGGGAAGCCGGAGACGAACGCGGGGGTCGTGGCCGCCGGGCGGGGTGTGCGCCGGGGGCGGACCACCCGCCACCACACGATCGCCAGGACCGCAGCCGCCAGCAGGAACGGCAGGATCGCCGCCAGCACCATCACGATCCAGCGCAGCGCCGTCACGAAGGCGTCCCAGCCGCCGGAGAGGGCGTCCAGGACGCCGGGGTCGTCGTCGGCCTTCTCGGGCGCCTTCGGGGGCGTTCGGGACAGCGTCAGGGTGATCGTGGCGAGGCTCGTGCGGTCCTTCAGGGACGCCTGCTGGGCCAGCAGCGACTCCAGGTCGGCCTGGCGGCGGCTCAGCTCGCCCTCCAGGCTGACGACGTCGCTCAGGGACGTCGCCCGGTCCATCAGCTCGCGCACGCGCGCGACGCTCGCCCGCTGCGACTGGACGCGGCTCGCGACGTCCACGACCTGGTCGGTGACGTCCTCGGCCTTCGACGTCCGCTCCAGGAGCTTCCCGGTGCCCTGGAGCGCGCTCAGGACGGCGTCGTAGCGCTCCACGGGGACGCGCAGGACGACCTCCGTGTGCTCGGCGTCCTCCTCGTCGCGTGTGGTGGTCTCGTCACCGACGTAGCCGCCCGCGTCCACGGCGGCCGTGCGGGCGGCGTCCAGGGCCTTGGCGACGTCCTCGACCTGGACGCTGACCGTGGCGGTGCGGATGATGTGGCTCGCGGCGGCCTTGGGCGGCGTGGACGCCTTGGCGCCGGACGGGCCCGAACCGGTGGCCCCGGGCGCGGCGCCGGCGTCCTCCCTGGCGGCGCCTTCCTTGACGGCGGCCTTGTCCTGGGACGTCGAACCGGCTTCGCCGCCGGCACTGCACCCGGCGAGTGCGAGGGCGACGGCCGCGAGGAACGCGGCGAGAGCGTGTGCGGATCTGCGTGCGGGCATGTGGAGATCCCCCCGAGTGGTGTGAAGACGCGGCGCGTCGACGGACGTTCCTTCGACGCGCGGACCCGCTTCGACGTTGGCGTATCCGGGTTCCGAAGAGGTCACGTTCGGGACGCGCCCCGGCCACACCGCGAGGGAAGCGTTGTCAGTCGGGTCTGAGAGGCTGGATCCATGAGCGCAGCAGGTACGGGCGGTACAGGGCAGGTCGTCGTCATCGGAGCCGGGATCGCGGGTCTGGCCGCGGCCCACCGGCTGCTGGAGCGCGGGGCGCGGGTGACCGTGCTCGACGCGGCGGACCGGGTCGGCGGCAAGCTCCTGCCGGGCGAGATCGCCGGTGTGCGCACCGACTTCGGCGCCGAGTCCATGCTGGCCCGCCGCCCCGAGGGCGTCGCCCTCGCGCGCGAGGTGGGCCTCGAAGGCCGCCTCCAGCCGCCCGCCACGGCCACCGCCTCGATCTGGACCCGCGGCGCCCTGCGCCCGATGCCCAAGGGGCACGTGATGGGCGTCCCCGGCGCCGCCGAGGCCCTCGCGGGCGTCCTCTCCGAGGAGGGCCTCGCCCGCATCGGCCGCGACAGCGACCTGCCGCGCACGGAGGTCGGAGAGGACGTCGCGGTCGGCGCGTACGTCGCGGAGCGGCTCGGGCGCGAGGTCGTCGACCGGCTCGTCGAACCCATGCTGGGAGGGGTGTACGCGGGCGACGCGTACCGCATCTCGATGCGCGCGGCCGTCCCGCAGCTCTTCCAGATCGCCAAGGCCCACACCTCGCTCACCGAGGGCGTGCGCGAACTCCAGGCCAAGATGGCCGCCAATCAGCAGACGGGCCCGGTGTTCACGGGCATCGAGGGCGGCATCGGGAGCCTGCCGCTCGCCGTCGCCGACGCCGTCCGCGCGCGCGGGGGCGAGATCCTCACCGGCACGCCCGCGCGGGAGCTGCGCCGGGACGCCGACGGGTGGCGGGTGACCGCGGGGGACCGCGAACTGCGCGCGGACGCCGTCGTCGTCGCCGTACCCGCCCCCGTCGCCGCCGCGCTGCTCGCCGACGAGTCGCCGGGCGCCGCCGCCGAACTGCGCGCGATCGAGTACGCGTCGATGGCCCTGGTCACCCTCGCCTACCGGCGCGCGGACGCCGGGCTCCCGGCGGGCAGCGGGTTCCTCGTCCCGCCGGTCGACGGGCACAGCATCAAGGCGTCCACGTTCTCCTCGCAGAAATGGGCCTGGGTCGCCGACCAGGACCCGGACGTCCTGGTCCTGCGCACCTCGCTCGGCCGCTACGGCGAGACGGAGATCCTCCAGCGCGACGACGCCGCCCTCACCGACCTCTCCCGCCACGACCTGCGCGAGGCGACCGGCCTCGACGCGACCCCGCTGGAGACCCGCGTGATCCGCTGGACCGACGGCCTCCCGCAGTACCCCGTCGGCCACCACGCGCGCGTGGCCCGCATCCGCGAACACGTCGCGAAACTCCCGGGCCTCGCGGTCTGCGGCGCCCAGTACGACGGCGTCGGCATCCCCGCCTGCATCGCCAGCGCCAACGCGGCCGTCGACCAGATCGGCGGCGACCTGAGCGCCGTGCGGGAGCTGGCGGCGAACCCGGTGCAGAGTCTGCACGGGGGAGCGGGAGAATGACGGACATGAGCGAGAACGCCCCCACCACCGAGCCCGGCAGGATCCCCAACAAGGGCAAGCTGGCCAAGGACCTCAACGAGGTCATCCGCTACACCCTGTGGTCCGTCTTCCAGCTGAAGGACGTCCTCCCCGAGGACCGCGCGGGCTACGCCGACGAGGTCCAGGAGCTGTTCGACCAGCTCGCCGCGAAGGACGTCACCGTGCGCGGCACCTACGACGTCTCCGGCCTGCGCGCCGACGCCGACCTGATGATCTGGTGGCACGCGGAGACCAGCGACCAGCTCCAGGAGGCGTACAACCTCTTCCGCCGCACCAAGCTCGGCCGCGCGCTCACGCCGGTCTGGTCGAACATGGCGCTGCACCGCCCCGCCGAGTTCAACCGCTCGCACATCCCCGCGTTCCTCGCCGACGAGACCCCGCGCGAGTACGTCAGCGTGTACCCCTTCGTGCGCTCCTACGACTGGTACCTGCTGCCCGACGAGGACCGCCGCCGCATGCTCGCCGACCACGGCAAGATGGCCCGCGGCTTCCCGGACGTGCGCGCCAACACGGTCGCCTCGTTCTCTCTCGGCGACTACGAGTGGATCCTCGCCTTCGAGGCCGACGAGCTGTACCGCATCGTCGACCTCATGCGCCACCTGCGCGCCTCCGAGGCGCGGATGCACGTGCGCGAGGAGGTGCCGTTCTACACGGGCCGCCGCAAGTCCGTGAGCGAACTGGTCGCGGGTCTCGCGTAAGGCCTCACCGCAGCCGACGGGCCGCCTCGCGCAGGCGGTCCGCCGGCCTCGGCTCGGCGTGCGGCGCGCACGCCGCCCGGCGGCCCGGGAGACGGCCCGTCAGGAGGTACGCCTCCAGGTGCCGGTTGACGCACGCGTTCGAGGCTCCGCCGATGCCGTGGCTGCCCGCGTCCCGCTCCGTCACCAGCACCGACCCCGCGAGCCTGCGCCGCAGCTCCAGCGCACCCTCGTACGGCGTCGCCGCGTCCCGCTCGGCGGCCAGGATGAGGGTCGGCGGCAGCTCGCCGGGGGCCGTACGGACGTCCAGCGGGCGCTGGCGGGGGGCCGTCCAGAACGCGCACGGCAGGTTCGTCCACGCGTTGTCCCACGTCTCGAACGGGGCGACCCGCGCGATGCGCGTGTTGTCCCGGTCCCAGGTCCGCCAACTCGTCGGCCAGGGCGCGTCGTTGCACTCCACGGCCGTGTAGACGGCGTTCGCGTTCTCCGCCTCCGCCGCGAACTCTCGCACCGGGCCCGCCTGCGCGATCAGCTGCTGCGGCCTGCCCTTCAGGTACTCCGACAGCGCCCGCGCGCGGTGCGGCCAGTAGTCGTCGTAGTACGCGGTCTGGAGGAACGCCCGCTGCAACTGGCCGGGGCCCACGACCCCGCCCGCAGGTTCCGCCGCGAGCTGCGCGCGGGCGCGCTCGTAGCTGCGCAGGACGGCTTCCGGGGTGTCGCCGAGGCCGTACACGGCGTCGTGCTTCGCGATCCACTCGCGGACGTCCGTCCAGCGGCTCTCGAACGCCAGGGACTGGGCGAGGTTGTTGCGGTACCAGATCCGGGACGGGTCCGGGTTCACGACCGAGTCGAACACCATGCGGCGGACGTGGCCCGGGAACATCGACGCGTACAGGGCGCCGAAGTACGTGCCGTACGACGCGCCCATGAACGTCAGGCCCTTCTCGCCGAGCGCCGCGCGGACGACCTCCAGGTCGCGGGCGTTGTTCAGCGAGTGGTAGTGGCGCAGGGCGTCGCCGGAGCGGTCGGCGCACCCGCGCGCGTACGCGCGTGCCTGGGCGACGCGTTCACGTTTGTACGACTCCGACGGGTGCGTCGGCGACATCGACGGGGCCTTGACGAAGTTCTTCGGGTCCTGGCAGGACAGCGGCGCGCTGCGGCCCACCCCGCGCGGGTCGTAGCCGACCAGGTCGTACGCGGCGGCGATCCGCTTCCACTCCGGGACCAGGCCGATCAGCGGGAAGTACAGGCCCGAGCCGCCGGGCCCGCCCGGGTTGTAGACCAGGGCACCCTGACGGGGTACACGGCGCTTGCTGTTGCCGGGGTCCCGGTGGGTCGCCTCGACCCGGCTGACCGTGAGCGGGATACGGGCGCCGTCGGGGCGGGCGTAGTCCAGGGGTACCTCCACGGTCGCGCACTTCATGCTGCCGGGGAGGTCCTCCGCGCCCGGACAGGCACCGAAGTCGAGCCCCTTCGCAGCGGCACGGGCCGCGGCGAGGGAGGTGCCGCGTAGCTCTGGAGAGCCAGGGGTGGCGGGGGAGCCGGGGTAGGGGGCCGTGGGGGAGCCGGGGTACACGGGGCGGCCGGGGGCTGGGGAGAGGCCGGGGGTCGTAGGGGAGCCGAGGGCCGTGTCAAGGCCGGGGGTGGTGGGCGAGCCGGGGGGTGTGGTGAGGCTGGGGAGGGTGGAGAGGCCGAGAGGTGTGGGGGAGTTCGGGGTGGTTGCGGGGGTGCCTCCTGCCGGGGTTGCGACGAGGGCGGTCAGGAGCAGGGCTCCTGCGGCCGAGTGGAGGGCGGCGGCTCGCATCGGGGTCCCTTCGGTGCACGGCGGCGACAAAAGGGATGTTTGGGGCCGGGAGTGGCGGAAGGCAAGCACCGGCGGGCGGGTGTCGGCGCCAATGCCCCGATGCGCCCCCGCCGGGGGCATTCGCGCGCCGGGGTCTCTCGGAGGGGAGGGCGCGCCTGGGCGGGAACGCCGCTGCGGTCACTCGTGCCGCAGGCGTGGTCCGCCGCGCCAATGCCATGATGCGCCCCCGCCGGGGGTATTCGCGCGCCGGGGTCTCTCTCGGACGAGGCCGCCTCCCAGGCAGCCCCGCCGCGGGGGCGCTCGCGCGCCGGGGTCTCTCGGAGGGGAGGGCGCGCCTGGGCGGGAATGCCGCTGCGGTCACTTGCGCCGTAGGTGCGGCCCGTGAGGGAGTGCCGCCCTGGTTACTCGTGCCAGGGATGCGTTCCCCGCGTGAACGCCGCCCGCAGGTTCGGTTCGTTCAGGGCGCGGATGCCGTGGACCGCCACCGAGGTGAGGTACGTGCGGTCCTGGGCCAGCGTGTCCAGGAGGCGCAGGCCCGCGGGGGAGGCCCAGCGGGTGTACGGGGGGATCTCCACGCGGGCCATCGCCAGGCAGCTCAGCGTCAGGGCCAGGGGGAGCGCGAACCAGAGGGCGACCAGGGCGTGCGGGACGTTCGGCGCGGGGAGCAGCAGCGCCAGGCCGCCCAGGACGAGGACGGCCGTCGCGGCGGCACGGACTCCGCGCAGGCCCGCCGCCACCGTCGTCCGCGCCCCGTCCGGCATCGCCAGCCCCGCGCTCACCAGACGGTCCGCGAGACCCCGTACCGCGTCGCCGGTCGCCGCGCGGGCGCGGACCGGTGCGATCGGGGACTGGCCCTCCGGGCCGATCGCGCCCAGCACCGACCGCTCCAGCTCGTCCCGGCCGTGCGGGTCGACGACGGTCGCCCAGCCGGTGTGGGCGAGCAGCAGGCGGTGGTCGCTGGCCATCGACACCAGCGTCAGGTCCGCGACCCGGGCGGGGCCGCCGGACAGGAACGCCGCCTCGTACAGCGTCAGGCCGTGTGCCGGGGCGGTGTACTCGGCGGTCTCGGCGGCGCGCGCCGCGGTCGTCCCGACGGCCGCCGCGCGCACGGCGGCCAGGCACAGGCGTGTGCACGCCGCGACCGCGACCGCCCAGGCCAGGACCAGCAGAAGCACCCAGAACATGCCGTGTTTCTATGCCAGATTCCCGTGGTACCGCCATGCTTTGTTCACGATACGGACGGAGCGTTGTGGGTATGTGACGTTCCGCTTACCGGGAGTCGGGGGCGCTGATGCCCAAGAGGCCCCTGAGCGCTACGGGTTGACCGGGACCGTCAGCGGAGGCGGCGAGTTCGTCGCCAGGTCCCGGGCCAGCGCGTCGAAGTCCACGTACCCCGTCGCCTCCAGGATCTTGATGTGGTCCAGGACCGTCGCGTTGGCGTCGTCCGCGAGGTCACGGACCAGGGAGTTGCGGGTGCTCGCGCGGACCTGGGCGACGACCGAGAAGATCCTGCCGTGCGCGAGGCGCAGGACGTTCGCGAACTTCCAGTCGTAGCCCGTGCCCTGGGCCTCGTCCAACTCCCTCAGCCAGCCCTGCTGTTGGTCCGTCGGGCGGTCCGGGAGGGTGAGGTCCAGGCGGGCCGCCACCGTGCGCACCCGCTCGTCCAGGAACGTGTGGCCCTCCACGAGGTGCTCGCCCGCCGTCCGTACGGCCGCCGTCGTGCCCTTCTGCCGCGCCTGTCTGCCCGCCGGGATCTCCCACAGGCCCGCGAGCCGCACCTTCTCGATGAAGTCCCGGTCCAGCGCGGACAGCGGGCCGTACTGCGTCCGCACGGTCTGCGCGTTCAGCAGGCTCGGGCCGTCGCCGCCCGTGTCCTGACGGTCCGCGTACGACCAGAGCGGGAACGCCAGCGCCGCGATCGTCAGGGTGAGGCCGACGATGATGACGCCGGTTCCGCTGAGGAGGTTCCTCCCCCAGCTCTCCTGACGGCGCGCTCGCATGGTGCCTCCCGGGTGTGGCACCGCACTTCGGTGGTTCGTGTGTGTCGGGTGCGGGATCGGCAGTTTACCGGCGGAGTTGTGTGAACGGCCGGACGGGGGTGAATGAGAGGTGCGTCACCGGCCGGTCAGCGCACGCACGGTCCGGGCCAGCCGCGACTGGTTCCTCGGCGCCGGGCCCGACCGGTCCAGCCACCAGCTCCGCAGGGCCCTGCGGGGGCGCGGCGCCAGCGACTCCGGTTCCTGGAGGAGGTGTTCGGCGAACTCCAGCGCGTCCTGGCGGTAACCGCCGCGCAGGGGGCGGGCGCCCGCGTAAGCCAGGAACGCCGGCCGATACCTGTCGCCGAGGATCTTCGGCAGCTCGGGGGCGACCTTCGCCACGACACCGGCCCGCTTCGCCGCCAACGCCCGCGCCTGGACGGCGAGCCGGGCACGGTCGAACCCCTCGGGGGCGGGGGTGCCGGCGACCAGGGCGGAGAGGAGGGAGGCCTGGGCTAGGGCCAGACGCTGGCGGGCGCCCGGGAGGGGCGCCGCCGTCGAGGCTGCCGGGGGTGTCGGGCGCGTGCCGGCCTCCGGCGCCGTCGAGGCCGTCGCACGTACCCCCGTTCCCGTCGCCGCCGTCGGGCGTACCGCCGCCAGTGTCTCCGTCCTCGTCCTCGCCAGCGATCCCCTCGACACCGCCTCCCTGATCGCCTCCAGCTCCCCCGTCAGCTCCGCCGGCTCCGGGAAGTCGTCGTCGCGTTCCAGGAGGACTCCGGGCGGGGACGTGCGGGAGGTGAGGCCGGTGAGGAGGGACAGGACCGCGGGCGGGACGGGGTGGGCGTGGGTGTCGTGCCAGACGCCGTCCTTCTCGACGCCGCCCGCGACGTGGACGTACGCGATGGCCTCGACGGGGAGTTCGGCGAGCGCGCGGAAGGGGTCCTCGCCCCGGTTGACGTGGTTCGTGTGGAGGTTCGCGACGTCGATGAGGAGCCGTACGCCGGTCCGGTCGACGAGGTCGTACAGGAACTGGCCCTCGGTCATCTCCTCGCCGGGCCAGGCCAGCAGCGCGGCGATGTTCTCGACGGCGAGGGGGACGGGGAGGGCGTCCTGGGCGATGCGGATGTTCTCGCACAGCACGTCGAGGGCGTCCCGGGTCCTGGGTACGGGCAGCAGGTGCCCGGCCTCCAGCGCGGCCGTGGCGGTCAGCGCCCCGCCCGCCCGCACGAACGCGATGTGCTCGGTGACCAGCGGCGAGCCGAGCGCCTCGGCCCGCTCGGCCAGTGCCTTCAACCGCCCCTCGTCCGGCCGCTCCGCACCCCCGAGCCCCAGGGACACGCCGTGCGGGACGACGGTGACGCCGCGTGCCCGCAGCCGCTGGAGCGACTCGGGGAGATGCCCGGGGCACAGGTTCTCGGCCACCGCCTCCACCCAGTCGACCCCGGGCATCCGCTCTATCGCATCCGCGATCTCGGGCCGCCAGCCGATACCGGTACCGAGCCGGAACGGGGGGTGGGTGGGGACGGCCGGGGCGGCCCGGAACGCGGCGGAGAGGGCCGGGCGGAGGCCCTCCGGCGCGGCGAACCCCTCAGGCCGAGCCGGGAGTTCGCCGTCCTCGGCACGATCGGCGGACTGGGGCGGGGCGGCGGCCCGCACTGCGGCTCCTGGGCCGGCGGCCGGGCGGGGCGCGGACATGGCCTGCGGCCCGGCGGCGGGGTGGGCCTGAGTGCCGGATCGGCTCTCGGCCCCGGGCCGGAGCGTCGTGGGCGGCGGGGACGAGGGGTGCCCGGCAGCCGGAGCTGTGGGGCTCGGCCCGGGAACGTGGGAGGCGTCCGGGCCGGTGCCGGGGGAGGGGGCCGGTGGTGTGTCGGCGTGGTCGTCCGTGGCGTGGTGCGCCAGGCGGGCGGCGTGGCCCGTTTCCGGTCGTGCCGCTGGCTTCAGGCCCGTGTTCGTGCCCTGTCGCGTCATGCCCCCTCCTTCGACGTGCCGGTCCCGTTGCGGGTGACGGAGGTATGGCCCCCGTCACCCCCGGGCGAACCCTCGGAGGGCGCGTTCAGAGGAACATTTGAGGTTGGGCGGCAGGGGGGGAAGTCAGGGCTTCAGGGCCACGCCTCCGAAGCTGTCGACGTCTCTGCGGTCGGTGTCGTCCGCCGGGGTCCGCCACTCCGCGACCGGCACCAGGCCGGGGTCCAGGAGGTCGAAGCCCTGGAAGAAGCGGGAGAGCTGGTCCGGCGTGCGGTTGACGCGCGGGTTGTCGCCCGCCTCGTTCCAGCGCTCCACCATCGCCCGCATCTCCGCCGCGTGGAACACCTCCGTGCTGTCGCAGAACACCAGGTGACTGCCGGACGGGAGCGCCGACTTGAGCTCGCCGACCAGGTCGTACGCGGAGTCGTCCGGGATGTGCGCGGCGATGCCGAGGAGCATGAGGGCGACCGGGCGGTCGAAGTCGAGGGTGTCGCGGGCGGCGCGCAGGATCGCGGCGGGGTCGCGGAGGTCGGCCTCGATGTAGTCGGTCGCCCCCTCGGGCGTCCCCGCGAGGAGCGTGTGCGCGTGCTGGAGGACGACCGGGTCGTGGTCGACGTACACGATCCGCGCGTCGGGTGCGACGGACTGGGCGACCTCGTGCGTGTTGTCGTGGGACGGCAGCCCGGTGCCGACGTCGAGGAACTGCCGGATGCCCGCCTCACCGGCGAGATAGGTCACCGCCCGCTTCAGGAACGCCCGCTGGGCGCGCGCGATGTCGACGATCTCCGGGTTCAACGACCGTATCTGGTCGCCCACTTGACGGTCGATCTGGTAGCAGTCCTTGCCGCCGAGCCAGTAGTTCCAGATGCGCGCGGAGTGCGGCACCTCGCTGTTGATCGGCGGACGGTCGAGCGACATGACGACTCCCGGTGCGAGCTCTAAGGCCGTTGTGGATCTCACGGTAGCCGCCTGCGCGGCGCGGGACGATCCGCTGGGACCAGACCGTACAACTCCCCGTTCCGGGGCCTTCCGTGAGGGCGCTACCGGTCTGTGGAACCGGACCGCGCGTCCACCCGTCCTGCTGGCTGATCACCTGTCGGCTTCGGGCCGAGGGCGCCCTGGTCCGACCCGGTCACGGAAGGACCGACGATGTCGGACCACCTCAGAACGGCGCTGAGCCGGTGTCGCCGCGAGCCCCGCGCAGGCCGGCGATCAGCCCGGCCAGGTCTGGTACACGGTGCAGATCCAGAGCATGGCGACCTCGGGGTATCTCAGGCCGGTCTGCGCCGATTGCAGCCCCACCTGGCAGCCGGAAGTCATGACGCACGCCCGGCCGTCCCTCGATCCCTGGCTGCTCTTACCGGCCGACGCCGACTGGTCCGCGACACGACGGGCAAGCGCCCCTACCTGTCCTTCACGGACTACCGCCCGAACCCGGACCCGATACTCCCGCCGGACTTCTGCACCTCCACCTTCCAGGACTGGAAACCGGGCTTCTGATCAGGGCAGCCGTCGGCGCAGCGCGGGGTGATCCGACACGACCGTGCAACTGCCCGGCGCGATCTCTGTGAAGCCCGCGTCACGGACCAACGGCAGCCCGCTCGCCGTGAGTTCGGACCAGCGGCCGGAGTCGGCCGTGCGGACGGCGAGCGCGAAACCGGTGTCGCGCCAGGCGGCCCGCTCCTCGTCGCCCAGCTCCCACCAGGCGAGTTGGGCGGCGTGCCCGGTCTGCGCCATGGTCTTCCCGGCGGACATGTCCAGCTCGGGATTGAGCCACAGCACCGGGACGTCCGGGTCGGCCGGTGCCGGGGCCTCGGGGTCGTCCAGGTCCGTGCCGGAGACCTGGAGGCGGGCCAGGTCCTTGGGCCAGCCGTCCAGCGGAACCGGCGGGAAGACCCGCACCTCGGCGGACTTGCCGGTGACCGTGATCCCGTCGAGCGCCTGAGCGCGCCGCCACTCCGCGCCCCGCGCACGCCGGACCACCTTGCGGATGCGGGCGTCCTGCCAGTCCGCCATCGCCCGCGCCCACGCGCCGTCGCCGACCGAGCGCGCGTCGTCCAGGATCCGCAGGACCGCGCGGGCCGAGGTCTCCAGGGCGTCGGTACGGGCCGGAGGCGCGTCGCGTTCGATACGGACGACCAGCGGCAGGACGAACTGCGGCGCCTCGTCGCGCGGGCTCACTTCGGACTGAAACGGACTGTCGCTCACGCCGAGCAGGCTACGTGACCTCGCGGACGGGGCTCGCCCCGGGCAGGCCGGCCTCTCGGTCATGTCCTTCAGCGCACGGCCGCTCTGATCTGGTCGGAGACCTTCACGAAGCGGTAGCCCTTGCGGCGCAGTTCCGGGACGATCGTGCGGAGGGCGCGTTCCGTCGTGGGGGCGGCGCTGCGGGTGCAGTGCATGACGACCACGGAACCGGGCCTGACGCCGTCGAGGACCTGGCGGGCCACCGCGTCCGCGTCTGTCGCGAAGGCGTCGCCGCTGACGACGTCCCACTGGACGGCTGTGACGCCGGTGGCGTTCAGGGCGCGCAGGGCCGTCTTGTCGTAGCAGCCGCCGGGGAAGCGGAAGTAGGGCATCGCGTGCGGGACGCCCGCCGTGCGGAAGGCGGCGTACGCCTTCTCGACGTCGGCGCGCATGGCGGCTTCGGGGACCGTCGGGAGGCCGTAGCAGTCGGCGGTGAAGGCGTGGTGGCTGTACGAGTGGTTGGCGACCTCGAAGAGGGGGTCGCGGCCGATCGAGCGGGCCTGGTCGGGGTACTCCTCGGCCCAGCGGCCCGTCATGAACACGGTCGCGGGGATCTTCAGGGAGCGGAGGGTGGCGATCAGCGCCGGGTTGTCGAAGCGCTCGCCCCGGGCCGCGCGGGGGCCCTGATCGGCGGTCATGTCGGCGTCGAAGGTGAGGGCGACGGTGCGGTCCTTGCCGCGGGGGGCGTGTTCGAAGACGGGGGTCAGGCCCGAGGGGCCGGCGGCGAGGGTGGGGGGCGGGGAGAGCGAGGGGGCCGCGGCGGGGGACGGTGGCGCGGAGGAGGGGGCGCGTTCCGGGGCCGAGGACGGGGGCGTCGCGTTCGTGGTGCCGCAGGAGGTGAGGGCGGCGGCGAGGACGCAGGCGGTGGCGAGGGCGCGTACGGGAGTGATCACCGTAGGACGGTATGACAATCACATCGAACGTCCGGGGTGCCGCTCCGAGGGGTTCACTCAGGTGGGCAGAGGGGGCCGAGGTTCCCCGGCCCCCGTCGTCCCTACCGCCAGGGCCCCGTCACCGCGAACGTCGTTCCGGGCGTGTAGCAGTTGACGTACATCGTCCGCCGGTCCGGCGAGAACGTCACCCCCGCGAACTCACCCCACTCCGGCTTCTCCGGCGTGCCGCCCGCCGCGGTAGCGGCTGATGTAATCGCCTGCCGGCCGCGCGCCATCGCGTACACCTCCCCCTTCCGCGTCACCCCGTACACGTGCTGCGCCCCGTCCCCGTCCTCGCACACCATCAGCCCGCCGCTCGGCGCGAGACAGATGTTGTCGGGGGACTCACCGGGGAGCTGGATGTCCGTGTCCGGGCCGAAGACGAGGACGAGGGTGAGGCGGCGGTCGGCCGGGTCGTACCGCCAGATCTGGCCGAAGTGGTCGGCGGCGGAACCCTCCGCCGAGCGGGCGAACGACGAGACGAAGTAGACGCTCCGGCCTCCCCAGTAGCAGCCCTCCAGCTTCTGGGCGTGCGTGATGCCCTTGCGGCCGTAGTCCTGGAGGCGGGTCGGCGTCGAGACGGCCTGCGGGTCGGGGACGTCCACCCACTCGACGCGGTCGAACGCCGTGCCGGGTTCCTGGATCGACGAGAGGTCCGGTACGCCGGGGACGCGCATCGCCTGGAGGCGGCCTCCCGCGCGGAGCGAACCCGGGCCGCACAAGGGCTTCGCCGGGAGGAAGCGGTAGAAGAGGCCGAAGGGGCGGTCGAACGCGTCCTCCGTCTCGTACACGGCTCCCGTGTACGGGTCGATCGCCACGGCCTCGTGCTGGAAGCGGCCCATCGCCGTGAGGGGGGTCGCGCCCGTGCGGTGGGGGTCTTCCGGGTCCACCTCGAAGATGTAGCCGTGGTCCTTCGTGTACCCGTTCGTGCCTGCCTTGTCCTCCGTCTCCTCGCAGGTCAGCCACGTGTTCCAGGGGGTGGGGCCGCCCGCGCAGTTCACCGCCGTGCCGGCGATCGCGACGCGTTCCGTGAGGACGTCGCCGTGCGGGGAGAGGGTGAGGGCCGTGCAGCCGCCCTTGCCGGCGGGGTCGTACGTCAGGCCGGGCACCGTCGGGACGGGGTGCTTCGCCGTGACCCTGTTCTCGTGGTTGCGGACCAGGTGGACCCGGCCCGCTCTGCCCGGGAGCGCCGTCATGCCGTCGTGGTTCGAGGGGACGATGCCTTCGCCCGAGCGGAGTTGGTCGCCCTCGCGGGAGAGGACGCGGTAGCGGAAGCCGCGGGGGAGGTCGAGGAGACCGTCCGGGTCGGGGACGAGGGGGCCGTAGCCGTGGTGGCCGATGGGGTCGGCGGTGGCCGTACCGGCGAACAGATCGCTGAGAGCGCCGGTGAAAAGGACGCCTGCGGCGCTGGTGCGCAGCAACTGGCGGCGGGTCGTGGACATGCGGGGGACCTTCCTGCTGGCGGACAGGGGCGGTACGACGCATGTGTCTATCAGGATGATCGCGTTGCGGGAATAAGGCGTGCCCGGCCCGGGGTGTGTCCTGTGGTCCCGGGCTGGACGATGGGGGCTCCCGGGGGGTGCCGGGAGTTCGCCGTCGGAGGGCGCGGCGCCGTCTGGGCTGGTCGCGCCCACGCGGCGGTAGCCGCAGATCGATACAGCCCCGCGCCCCTGGAGTGTTCTAACTCGCCGTCATCATCTTCACCGGCTCCGTTCCCACCGAGCTGTGCCTCTCGGCCCAGCTCTCCAGCGCCGTGCGGCAGGCGTGATCCAGGTGGTGCAGGCCCGACAGGTCCAGCTCCACCGGACGGTCCTGCGGCAGGGACTCCAGGGAGTCCAGGATCTTCGGGAGGCGGAGGAACGTCGCGTTGCCCGACAGGTACGCCTGGACGGGGCCCGCGCCCTTGTCGACCACCTCCAGCTTGATGTGCGACGCCTCCCACGCGGTCTTGGCGACCGCGAGCGCGAGGCCGATCAGGACGCCCTCGAACATGCTCACCGCGACGATGGACACGGCGGTGACGACGAGGATGAGGGCCTCGCCCCGGTGCTCGCGCCACAGGGAGACGATCGCCCGGACCGGGACCAGCTTCGCGCCCGCGTGGACGAGGATGCCGGCCAGGGCGGGGATGGGGATGTACGCGAGGAGGTCGGGGAACAGGGCGGCGAACAGGAGCAGCCAGACCCCGTGCAGCACACGGGACGCCTTCGTACGGGCCCCCGCCTGGACGTTCGCCGCGCTGCGGACGATGACCGCGGTCATGGGGAGCGCCCCGAGGGCGCCGCAGATCGTGTTGCCGACCCCCTGCGCCATGAGCTCCTTGTCGTACTCGGTACGCGGACCGTCGTGCAGCCGGTCCACGGCCGCCGCGCTGAACAGGGACTCCGCGGACGCGATCAACGTGAACGCGACGACCGTACCGAGGAGCCCGACGCCGGCGAGTTCGCCGAACGCGCTGAGGGAGGGCGGCTGGATGGAGTCCAGCAGACCCTTGACCTCGACGGTGGCGACCGGCAGATCGAAGACCACGGCCACCGCCGTCGCGAGCCCGACCGCGGCGAGCGGACCCGGCACCGTACGGACACGCGAAGGCATCCGCTTCCACAGGACGAGGACGGCGATGGTTCCCGCGCCGAGCGCCAGTGAGGACAGCGCGGTGGTGGAGCCCACCGCGTCCACGAACGCCTCGGGCAGCCCGGCGATCTTGCCGAGCCCCGACTCGGGAGCCTTCGCGCCGATGACCGAGTACAGCTGGCCGGCGATCAGGACGAGCCCGATTCCGGCCAGCATCCCTTCGACGACGGAGACGGAGATGGCCCGGAAGTACCGGCCCAGCTTGAGCGCGCCCATGGTGATCTGGAGCGCGCCCGAGGCGAGGACGATGACGCCGAGCGCCGGGAGGCCGAACTCCTGGACCGCCTCGAAGACGAGGACGGTGAGCCCGGCGGCGGGACCGGAGACCTGGAGGCTGGAGCCCCGCATGAAGCCGGTGACGATCCCGCCGACGATGCCGGTGATCAGACCGAGTTCGGCCGGTACCCCGGAGGCCACGGCCACGCCCACGCAGAGCGGGAGCGCGACCAGGAAGACCACCAGGGAGGCCGCGAAGTCCGCCTTGAGGTGCGGGAAGCGGGATATGCGGGTGTTCTGGGAAGTCGTCATCGGGCCGCTCACAGAGCCTGGAAGCGGTCGGTGGCGACGTCGTGCTCCTGCACGGCGCCGGTGTGGACCTCGTAGTACCAGCCGCGCACGGTGAGGCGGCCGTCGCCGAGCCGCTTCTCGACGCACGGGTAGGACCGCAGCCGCAACAGCTGCGCGAGGACGTGGTTCTGGACCGCGCGGGCGACGGTCGGGTCGGACGGTTCGGTCGCGTCCGGTTCGTCGGCGGCGTGCGCCAGCCAGTCGCGGACGGCCGGGACGCCGTTCAGGTCGTCACCCCGGACGAGCGCGCCGACCGCGCCGCAGTGCGAGTGGCCGCACACGACGATGTCGCGGACGCCGAGGACCTCCACGGCGTACTCGATGGTCGCGGCTTCGCCCGAGGGGGCGCCGGTGCCGTACGGGGGGACGATGTTGCCCGCGGTGCGCAGCTCGAAGAGCTCGCCGGGGCGGGCGCCCGTGATCAGGGCGGGGACGACCCGCGAGTCGGAGCAGGTGATGAACAGGACCTGAGGGGACTGGCCTTCTGCGAGCTTGGCGAACTCCTCAGGGCGCTGTCCGAACGTACGGGCGTTGTCGATGAGGGGCTGCATGTTCTGGTGACTCCTCCTGGCGCGCGTGGGGGCGCGTCGGACGTGCAGGACAGGGTGGGGGAACTGCTCTGTTCTGCCTGCTCTCTCAGCAGCGGAAGACCTGAAGTGCCGCTGGAGAGTGGCTCGTCGAGGATCTCGACGGGCGGTGGCGGTCCGCACCGGGCAAGCCCGCCGGGTGCGCTGCCGCGGGATCCAGCGCCACCACGACCCGCTCGGGCTCGGAGGGAGCCGAGTCGGCGGTCAGGGTGGCGCGGCTTCGGTCGCGGGTGCGCAGCGGACCCGCAGGACCCCCGGACCGGTCACAGTCGCGGGACGTGACTTTCATGTCGCGCAGAGCGATGCCCAGGGGATGAATTCCGGGCTGAGCTTTGGCCTGTGCATGACGGGCCGTGTGCGCGTGTGCGAAGGGAGAGGTGGTGATGAAGAAGGGGAGTGCGAGCAGGAACGCCGCGATGAGCGCCATGCCGGTCCGGACCCTCCCACCTCGGAACATGCGCCCCCCTTCGAGGTCTCCACGCGTCTAGTCAGTACCAACTGTTGGTCAATGACTGGTCAAGAAACACGTTAACCCTGCAAAGAGCTTTGCAGGGTTAACTCCGCGTTTCGAGCGGGAGACCGCCTCAAAAAAGCGGTACGGATGACGGGAACTGGCCCTTGACAGGCCGGGGGTGATCGTGGGTCAGTCCTCGGCGAGCCGCTTCGCGTCACGCGCGAGGGCGGTGAGGCGGGAGATGGCACGGAAGTACTTCTTGCGGTACCCGCCGCCCAGCATCTCCTCGCTGAACAGCCGGTCGAACGGCAGCCCCGAGGCCAGGACGGGCACCTCGCGGTCGTACAGCCGGTCCGCGAGGACGACCAGGCGCAGCGCCGTCGACTGGTCCGGGACCGGGCCGACGTCCGTCAGGCACACCGCCTTCAGGCCGTCCGTCAGCGCGCCGTAGCGGCTCGGGTGGACCTTCGCGAGGTGTTCCAGGAGGGCGGGGAACGCGTCGAGGGAGGCGCCCTCGGTGGCGTACGCGGCCTTCGTGACGACCTCGTCCCCGTACGGCGCCGGCGCGTCCGGCAGGCCGCGGTGGCGGTAGTCCTCGCCGTCGATGCGCAGCGCGCGGAAGTGCGCGGACAGGCCCTGGATCTCGCGCAGGAAGTCGGCCGCGGCGAACCGGCCCTCGCCGAGCTTGCCGGGGAGCGTGTTGGAGGTGGCGGCGAGCGCGACGCCCGCCTCGACCAGCTTGCCGAGCAGGGTCGAGACGAGGACGGTGTCGCCCGGGTCGTCCAGCTCGAACTCGTCGATGCACAGCAGGCGGTGGCCCGACAGCGTCTTCACGGTCTGCTGGAAGCCGAGCGCGCCGACCAGGTTCGTCAGCTCGACGAACGTCCCGAACGCCTTCAGGGAGGGGGCGGCCGGGGTCGCGTGCCACAGGGAGGCGAGGAGGTGGGTCTTGCCGACGCCGTAGCCGCCGTCCAGGTAGACGCCCCGGGGGCCGGCGGGCGCCTTCGCCCTGGCCTGCCCGAACGCCTTGCCGAAGCCGAAGAACCCCCGTCTGGCGGTACCCGTCGCGTGCGCCCCGCCGAGGCCCTCCGCGAACGACTCCAGGACGCCGACGGCCTCCGTCTGGCTCGGCTGGTTCGGGTCCGGGAGGTACGTCCCGAAGCGCACCGAGTCGAACCGGGGCGGCGGGACCATCTCGGCGACCAGGCGGTCCGCCGGGACGTACGGCTCACGCGCGCACAGGGAGACGGGCGCGGCGTGGGCTATCGGCTGGATACCGGAGGGCCCGGGGGAGTTCGTGGACACGGTTACCCATGCTAAAGGGCGTGTAAGACTGCCAGGCATGCGACGCCTGTTCCCTGTGACCGACCAGACAGCCACCGCCGCGGCGGGGGAGTGGAGCCTCGACGAGCTGGCGGACGCGTACGCGTACCCCGCGGGGCTGTGGCTGCGGGCCAACATGGTCTCCAGCCTCGACGGCGCCGGACACCACGACGGCCGCTCCGGGCCCCTCTCGGGCCCCGCCGACCTGCGGATCTTCGGTACGTTGCGGGCGCTCGCGGACGTCGTCGTGGTGGGCGCGCAGACCGTACGGCAGGAGGGGTACCGGCCCGCCCGCGCGCGGGCGGAGTTCGCCGCACGCCGGGCCGCCGCCGGGCAGCCGCCCGCGCCCGCCGTCGCCGTCGTCTCCGCCAGCCTCGATCTCGACTTCTCGCTTCCGCTGTTCAGCTCGCCGCGCGTGCCGACGCTGCTGCTGACCGGCGCCGGGGCCGATCCCGTGCGGGTCGCCGAGGCGCGGGCGGCGGGGGTCGAGGTGCTCGTCGCCGGGGACGGGGTGGGGGTGGACCCGGCGCGGGTGCCGTCCGCTCTCGGCGAGCGGGGCTTCGTACGGCTGCTCACCGAGGGCGGGCCCCGGCTGCTCGGGCAGTTCGTCGCCGCCGGGGTGCTCGACGAGCTGTGCCTCTCGCTCTCGCCGACGCTCGCCTCGGGAGGCGCCCAGCGCATCACCGACGGGCCGCCCGTCGAGGTGCCGCGCCGCTTCGCACTGACGTCCCTTTTGGAGGAGGACGGGTTCCTCTTCGGGCGGTATCAGGGGCCGTATCAAAGGGGAGAGGGGGGTTCCGGAACGTGAGTCCGACACCCCAGGGCTGCCAAAAAGGCGGAATGTGTCGTTCCGTTTAGCTTCGGGTGGGCAGACTAGGACTCGGCAGAACCCGTGCGAGCACGGGGAAGGATGGTTTCCGCAGGGCCACGGACGGCCTTCGGAGGAGTGAGGGCCACGGGGGTCCTCGAAGGAGAAGCGGGGTACTGGTGTTCACAAGCGTTCTGATGATCGAGAAAGCTCTGACGTCCGCCGACGTGGAGTTCGTCACGACCCTGCACGGCGACGAGCCGGTCACCTTCCACGTGCTGCTCCAGCCTCGCGGGGACCAGGCGGACCGGCTGCTGCGCGCCATCGACGACATCGCCCTCGGCGAGCTGGAGGAAGCCGTGCGGGAAGGGGAGACCCCCGAGGGGGAGGCCGCGCGCAGCGTGGGGGAACGGGCGCTGGAGGTGTCGCTCACCGCGCTGCGCTCCGCCGGGAGCACCGCGGTGGGAACCCTCGTCGAGGACCATCCGCTGGACGAGCTGAGGGGGGTGGTCGACGAGGTGGGAGCGGACGAGGTGATCGTGCTGACGGATCCGCACTACGTGGAGGAGTTCTTCCACCGCGACTGGGCCTCACGGGCGCGGCACAAAGTGGGCGTACCGGTGCTGAAACTGTTCTCCCACAGCGACGCGTAGCGGCAGACGGGCTTCGCTAGGGTTGGGGTCGATTGACCTGTTCCGGTTCGACCTCTGGAGTACCGCCCATGGCACCCGGCCTTCCCGCCTCCCTCGAACGTCCGCACTTCATCGGGATCGGCGGGGCCGGGATGTCCGGGATCGCCAAGATCCTCGCTCAGCGCGGGGCGAAGGTCGCCGGGAGCGACGCCAAGGACTCCGGGACGGCGCAGGCGCTGCGGGCCCTCGGCGCGACCGTCCACATCGGGCACGCGGCGGCCCACCTCGCGGACGACGCCAGCAGCGTCGTCGTCTCCTCGGCGATCCGCGCGGACAACCCCGAACTGGTCCGCGCCGCCGAGCTGGGCATCCCCGTCGTCCACCGCTCCGACGCGCTCGCGTCCCTCATGGACGGCCTGCGCCCCATCGCCGTCGCCGGCACCCACGGCAAGACCACCACCACCTCCATGCTGGCCGTCTCCCTCTCCGCCCTCGGCCGCGAGCCCTCCTACGCCATCGGCGGCGACCTCGACGCGCCCGGCTCCAACGCCCTCCACGGCACCGGCGAGATCTTCGTCGCCGAGGCCGACGAGTCCGACCGCAGCTTCCACAAGTACGCGCCCGAGGTGGCGATCGTGCTGAACGTGGAGCTGGACCACCACGCCAACTACGCGTCCATGGAGGAGATCTACGACTCCTTCGTGACGTTCGCGGGGCGGATCGTGCCGGGCGGGACGCTGGTGATCTCGGCGGATCAGGAGGGGGCGCGGGAACTGGCGCGGAGGGTCTCGGACGTACGGGTGGTCACGTACGGCGAGGCCGAGGACGCCGACGTCCGGGTCCTGTCCGTCGTACCGCAGGGGCTGAAGAGCGAGGTCACCGTCCTGCTGGACGGGCGGGAGCTCACCTTCACCGTGTCCGTGCCCGGGCGGCACTACGCGCTCAACGCGGTCGCCGCGCTGGCCGCGGGCGCGGCGCTGGGGGTCCCCGCCGGCGAACTCGCGCCCGCACTCGCCGCGTACACGGGGGTCAAGCGGCGGCTCCAGCTCAAGGGCGAGGCCGACGGCGTCCAGGTCATCGACTCGTACGCGCACCACCCGACCGAGATGACCGCGGATCTGGAGGCGATGCGGGCCGCCGCCGGGGACGCGCGGATCCTCGTCCTCTTCCAGCCGCACCTCTTCTCCCGTACGCAGGAGCTGGGCCGTGAGATGGGGGACGCCCTCGCCCTCGCCGACGCCTCCGTCGTCCTCGACATCTACCCCGCCCGTGAGGACCCCGTCCCCGGGGTCACCAGCGCGCTGATCATCGACGCGGCCCGGGCCGCCGGCGCGGACGTCACCGCCGTCCACGACAAGGCCGCCGCGCCCGCCGTCCTCGCGGGAATGGCCCGGGGCGGGGATCTCGTTCTCACCATGGGCGCGGGTGATGTCACCGACCTGGGCCCGCTGATCCTGGACCACCTGCGGACGAGGGGCTGACATGGCGTACGACGTCGAGAAGACCGACGAGGAATGGCGCGCTGAGCTGGGCCCGGAGGAGTACGCGGTTCTGCGGCAGGCCGGCACGGAGCGGGCGTTCACCGGGGAGTACACCGACACGAAGACGGTCGGCGTGTACTCCTGCCGGGCGTGTGGTGCCGAGTTGTTTTCGTCGGACACGAAGTTCGAGTCCCACTGCGGCTGGCCGTCCTTCTACGACCCCAAGGACACGGACGCGGTGGAACTGATCCAGGACCGCTCCCACGGGATGGTCCGCATAGAGGTGCGGTGCGCCCGGTGCGGGTCCCATTTGGGGCATGTGTTCGAGGGGGAGGGGTATGCGACACCTACGGACCAGCGGTACTGCATCAATTCCATCTCACTGCGGCTGACGCCGACGGAGGGCTGAGGTCACAGCAGCTCGCGCTGGACCATCGCCGACATCACCAGCATCCCCGGCAGCAGGGGGACCCAGACCGTGAGGACGCGGTAGCCCAGGACGGTGGCCGTGGCCAGGGAGAGGGGGGTGCCGTAGCCGGCGAGGGTGAGGATCAGGGCCGCGTCCAGGGGGCCTATGCCGCCGGGGGCCGGGACCGCGCCTGCCGCGGTGCTGGCCGCCAGGTAGGCGAAGGCTAGCTGGAGCCAGGAGAGGGGGAGGTCCAGGGACGTGCCCACCGAGGCGACTATCGCCGCCTGGATCAAAGGGGCCGCCATCGCGCCGCCCCACAGGGACAGGACGCGGGACGGGCGGGAGTGGATGCCCTTGACGCCGGTCAGGGCCGTGCGGACGAAGTCGACCGTGGGGCGGCGCAGGGGGCGGAACGCCGCCAGGACCAGGGCGGCTGCGGCGGGGACCAGGAGGATGCCGGTCACCGCGGCCATCAGGGCTTGGCCGTTGGGGAGGAGGGCTTCCGGGCGTACCGCGTTCGGGGCCGCTATCACGAACGCCAGCACCACCGGCGTCTTGGCCACCGCCCTCGCCAGGGAGTAGAGGGCCAGGGACGCCGTCGCGCGGGGCAGCGGGACGCCCTGGCGCTGGAGGAAGCGGAGCGTCACCGCGTGGGCGCCCAGGCTCGCCGGGAGGACGTGGTTCGCCGCGCCCGCCGCGAACTGGGAGGCCAGCAGGGGGCCCGGCGGGAGGCGGTCCAGCAGGGCGCCCTGGCGGATGAACGCCGCCGCCACGCAGCCCAGGAACGTGAAGCCCGCGCCGGCCAGCAGCCACCACGGGTCCGCGCCCGTCAGGCGGGTCGCGCCGTCGCGGACCGTGTGCCAGTCCAGCGCCGCCCAGACGATCAGGAACAGCAGCGGCAGCAGGCTGATCGCCCGGCGGACGTGGCGGCTCGCGGCGGGGTTCTTCCCGGCCGTCGTGGTCGTCGGGAGCGGGGCTGTCTCGTCGTACAGCGTCTTCGTGGTCGGCAGCACGGTCACGGGGCGCTTCGTCCTTTCGCGTCGCCCCCTCCCGCGTGGGGCGTGCGGGAGGGGGCGAGGTGCGGCGGCGTCGGTCCGGAGTGAGCGGTGGGGCGTACGAGGAGTCTCGCGCGCCCCCTGGACCGTCGCCGGTGTGGGGAGGGGATGGGGGAGAGATTCCCCTCCGGTGTGACGGTGCGGTGTCCGGGAGCCTACGAGGTGCGGGCGGAGGGGCGACTCGGGGTGGGCCTCGGGGGGTTCGTCGGGTCGGTTGGGTGAGTTCTGCCCAGGGTGACCGCCGCTCATCCCGGTACGACGGGCCTGTCGCACTCTCTTACGGTTTCCGGAGGAGGCGGGTTCAGCGGCGGGGGTGTGGCGCAACTCGCCTTGACGCGGGGGGAAACGGGGTGCAGACGGAGGGAATCGGGGTGCGGGCGGGGCGCGGGGCGTTTCCCGCGAGCGGGGCGCGGGGCCTTCCCGGCGACGCCCTCGGCGCTCCTTCAGGCCGCCCGCAGCACCTGCCGGCCCCTCCTCCTCGGCCCCGCTTCAGCCCGCCCGCAGTACCTCGGGCCCCTCCTCCTCGATCCGCGCCGCCACCTCGTCCGGGAGGTCCGTGTCGGTGACGACGGCGTCCAGGCGGTCCAGCGGCGTCACCGTGAAGCGTTCCGTGGAGCCCCACTTCGTGCTGTCCGCGAGCAGCGCCACCGCGCCGGACGCGCGCATCACCGTCTGCTTCAGGAGGACCTTGTCCGTGGAGTGGCTGGTCACGCCGTGGGCCAGGTCCCAGGCGCCCGCGCTGAGCAGGCACAGGTCGAGGTTGACGCCCTCGATCGCGCGGGCCGCGAGAGGGCCGCCGCCCGCCGCGCTCGCCGGGTCGATCTCGCCGCCGGTGTGCACGATGTGGACGGACGGCAGGGCGAAGAGGGCGAGCGCCGCGTGCAGGTCGTTCGTGACGACCGTCAGCCCCGAGCGCGCCGCCAGGAACGGGACGACCGACTGGCACGTCGTCCCCGCGTCCAGGTAGATCACCATGTCGTCCGCGATCAGCGACGCCGCGCGCTCGGCGATCGCCTGCTTGCGCGGGATCTCAAGACCGGCGCGCGTCGAGCGTTCACGCGGGGGCGCGTGCCCGGCGCGTTCGGCCAGGCGTACGCCGCCCTGCACCGAGACGACCAGGCCCGTCCGCTCCAGCGCCGCGATGTCCCGGCGGACCGTCATGTGCGAGACGTCCAGCGCCGACGTCAGGTCACGGATGCTCAGCACGCCGCTCGCCCGCAGCAGCCGCAGCAGCTCCTGATGACGCTGCTCGGGGATCAAGGGGGCCTTGCCCGCTGGGCTCACTCGTGTCTCCTCGGCTGTCTACGGCGCGCGTTCAGCAGCCTAGCCGTCGAATTTCCGGCGTCCCGACTCGTGACATCGTGTGAATCCGTGTTCTAGCGTGTGCTCCCATGGTAACGAAGTTTACGGCTCTGGAGTCGATCACCCGTACGGGTGCGCTGCTCATCGTCCGGCTCGACAGCGCGGACGAGGCGCTCGCCGTGTCCGAGGCCGCCATCGAGGGCGGGTTCCGGGCGCTGGAGATCACGCTGTCCGTGCCGGGGGCGCTGGGGGTGATCTCCACGCTGGCTTCCCGGTACGGGGACGAGGTGCTCGTGGGGGCCGGGACCGTGCTGGACGCGCAGTCCGCGTTCACGTGTGTTCAGGCGGGGGCCCGGTTGCTGGTCAGCCCCAATCTGGAGCCCGAGATGATCGCCACGGCGAACCGGTATCAGGCGGTGACTGTCAGCGGGGCGTTCACGCCTACGGAGATCGTGCGGACGATGGAGGCCGGGGCCGACATCGTGAAGCTGTTTCCGGCCGAGTTCTCCGGGGGGCCCGCGTATGTGCGGACCGTGCGGGCGCCGTTGCCGCAGGCGCCGATCATGCCTACGGGTGGGGTGACGCCGGAGAACGTGAAGGAGTGGTTCGACGCGGGGGTTGTTGCCGTGGGGGTCGGGAGCTTTGTCACCAAGGCGGCGCGTGTGGATGGTGATTATCGCCGGGTCACTGAGGCGGCTTCGGTGATGTTGCAGGCGATTGAAGGGGCTCGAAGGTAGGTGCTTCGTCTGCCGCGCCGTCGTGGCTGGTCGCGCCCGCGCGGCGGTAGCCGCAGATCAGATACAGCCCCGCGCCCCTAAAAAACAGGAGTCGTCCCGCGTGATTCAGGAAACCCTTACCTCCTCTCCCGCCAAGGCCTCCCCTTCTCTCCGCCTCCGTTGGGTCTTCGTTGGCCTTCTCGTCGTCGGCGGCATCGTCAACTACCTTGATCGCGCCACCCTCAGCGTCGCCAACACCACCATCTCCGGTGAGTTCGGGCTGAGTTCGACCGAGATGGGGCTGCTGCTCGCCGCGTTCTCGTGGCCGTACGCCATCGCCAATCTGCCTGCCGGGTATCTGGTCGACAGGTTCGGGCCGAAGAAGATGTACGCGTGGGCCGCCGGGCTGTGGTCGTTGATGACCATGGTCACCGCCGCCGCGAGCAGCTTCGGGCTTCTGTACGCCGCTCGCGTCGCGCTCGGCGTCGCTGAATCGCCTTTCTTCACTGCCAGTTTGAAGGTGAACGAGCGCTGGTTCGGCAAGGAAGAGCGGGCGTTGCCGATCTCGGTCGTCAACACCGGGTCCCAGATAGCCAACGCGATTGCGCCGCCCCTGCTCACCTCGCTGCTCATCGCCTTCGGCTGGCGGGGGATGTTCCTGGTGGTCGGGGCGCTCGGGATCTTCGTGATGCTGGTGTGGCTGCGGGTCTACCGGGACCCGTCGCTGAGGGAACAGGCCCTGATCCGGGGGGAGGAGATCGCCGAGGGCGTCAAGGGCGGGGAGAGCAAGGCCAGTTGGGGCGCGTTGTTCGGGCAGCGGAACACGTGGTTCATGATCCTGGGGGCGTTCGGGATCTTCTACACGGTGTGGGTGTATCTGACCTGGCTGCCCAGCTACCTAGAGACCTCGCGGGGGTTCAGCCTCGCGGAGACGGGGTGGCTGGCCTCGCTGCCGTACCTGTGCGGGATCGGCGGCGTGCTGTTCGGCGGCATCCTCTCCGGGCGGCTGATCCGGCGCGGGCTCCCGGCGGTCACGGCACGGAAGGTGCCGATCGTCGGCGGTGCCGTCCTCGCCGCGGCGGCCGTCCTGCCGGTCGCGTACGTCGACAGCACGCCCCTCGCTGTCGCGCTGCTGTCCCTCGGGTACTTCGCGGCGCAGGTGCCGATGGGGTGCCTGTGGACGCTCGCGTCCGACCTCGCCGCGCCGCACCAGGTCGCCTCGCTGGGGGCGATCCAGAACTTCGGCGGCTTCCTGGGCGCCGCGCTCGCGCCGATCGTGACGGGGGCGATCCTCGACGCGACCGGCAACAGCTACAGCCTGGTGTTCCTGGTGGGCGGGGTGCTGCTGCTGGTCGGAGGGATGTCGTACCTGTTCTTCGTGAAGGACACGCAGCACGAGGACACACAGCGCGAGGACCCGCGGAGGTGAGGGCCTACTTCGTCATCGGCCCCGCCGGCTCCGGCAAGTCCAGTGTCGCCCTCCTCCTCGCGAGGCTGACCGGCGCGGCCCACCTGGACAAGGACACGGCCTGCACGCGGCTGACGGAAGCGCTGCTGAAGGCGGCGGGTACGGACCCCGACGACCGGGACGGGAACGCGTACTACCTGTCCACGGTGAGGGAGTTGGAGTACCTGACCCTCCTGGACCTGGCCCGCGACAACCTCGCCGTGGGCCGCTCGGTGGTCCTGGACGCCCCCTTCGGCAGCTACTTCGCGGACCCCGGCTTCCTCGCGGCCACGGCGGACCGGCACGGCTGGCCCGACGGCGTCGAACCGGTCGTGGTACACGTACGAGTCGACTCCGACACGGCCCAAGCCCGCATCAGGGCAAGGGGCTTGGCGCGGGACGCCTCGAAGCTGGCCGACTGGCCCGCCTTCTGGGCCAAGTCGCAGGCGAACCCCTGCCGATGGGAGGGAGCGCGACGGCTGGAGTTCGACAACAGCGCGGACGGACCGGCCGAGGAGACCGTACGAAGGGCACTCGCCCTCACTTCAGCGGCAGTTCCACCACGAACACCGTCCTCCCCGCCTCCTCCGCCAGCCTGATCGTCCCCCCGTGCGCCCGCACCAGCGACCGGGCCACCGACAGCCCCAGCCCGCTGCCGCCCCGGTCCCGGCTGCGCGCCTTGTCGACCCGGTAGAACCGGTCGAACACCCGCTCCCGGTCCTCCACCGGCACCCCGGGCCCTTCGTCGGCGACCCGGACACACGCCAGCTCCCCTTCGACCCGCACCTCGACGGACACGGCCGTGTCGACCGGCGTGTGAACGGCCGCGTTGGTCAGCAGGTTGTCCAGCACCTGGCGGATCCGCTGAGGGTCGAGCCGCAGGGTCAACGACGAGGGCCCCGGCAGCACGGTCAGCGGGTGGTCCTTGTGGCCGGCCCGGAAGGCGTCGGCGGCCTGCTCCACGAGGTCCACCAGGTCCTCGTCGCCCATCCGCAGCGGCGCCTCGACCTCGGCCGCGTCGAGGCGGGCGAGCAGGAGCAGGTCGTCCAGCAGGAACCCCATGCGCGCGGCCTCGGCGCGCAGGCGGGCGAGGTGGCGCTCCCGCTCCTCGGGGGCGTTGGCGGCGGCGTACTGGAAGAGGTCGGCGTACCCCCGTACGGACATCAGGGGCGTACGGAGTTCGTGCGAGGCGTCCGCGACGAACCGCCGGAGCCGCTGTTCGGCCTCGGCCCGCACGGCGAGGGAGTCGTCGATGTGTTCCAGCATCGTGTTGAAGGCGGTCCGCAGCTCCTCCACCTCGGGCCCGCCGCCCCGCTTGTCGGCGCGCAGGGGGAGCCGGGACGCGGAGTCCGTGAGGTCGTGGGAGGCGATGTTGTGGGCCGTGTGGGCCATGTCGCTGAGGGGGTTGAGCCCGCGCCGCAGCAGTCGGCGGCCTATGACGACGAGGACGAGCAGCGCGAACCCGAAGGCGACGACCTGGATCGTGATCAGGCGCTGGACTGTGTCGTCGATGTCGTCCAGCGGCGCGGCGCTGATCAGGACGACTCCGGGCTCGACCTCGCAGGCGCGCAGGCGGTAGTCGCCGACGTCGTCGATGTGCTCGGTGCGCAGCAGCTCCTCGGCGGAGCCGCCCTGTGCCTTGGCGAGGGCGGTGAAACCGGAGACGTCCTGCGGGAGGTCGGTCGGGTCCTCGGGTCTGCGCAGCTCGGGCTTGCCGTCCTTGATGTCGTAGACGGCGTAGAACCAGCTCCAGTACTTCTTGCCCGTCAGCTTGCCGGTGTCGGCGACGTTCTTGGACTGGGCGATCTGCGCCTGGGCGATCTGGGTGTCGAGCTGGGAGGAGAGGTAGTCGCGCATGTAGGTCGTGAGCGCTGTGCCGACGACCGCGAAGACGACCAGGGCGAGCGCGCCGAGGCCGAGCGCCAGGCGCGTACCGAGCCGCATGCGCCCGTACGAGCGGCGCAGTCGCGTGATCATTCGGCGGCCTGGCGGCGCACGACGTACCCGAATCCGCGCACGGTGTGGATCAGCGGGTCGCCGGTCGCGTCGAGCTTGCGGCGCAGGCGGCTGACGACCAGCTCGACGACGTTGGACCGGCCGCCGAAGCCGTACTCCCAGACGTGGTCGAGGATCTGCGCCTTGGTGAGGACGGTGGGGGAGCGGCGCATCAGGTAGCGCAGCACCTCGTACTCGGTCGGGGTCAGCGTGAGGAGCTTGCCCGCGCGGCGGACCTCGCGGGTGTCCTCGTCCATGGTCAGGTCGGCGACCTGGAGGACCGAGCGGGTGAAGCCGGGGCCCGCCGAGCGGCGCAGGACGGTCCTGAGGCGGGCCATCAGCTCCTCGACGGCGAACGGTTTCACCAGGTAGTCGTCGCCGCCCCGGGTGAGCCCGGCGACCCGGTCCGCGACGCCGTCGCGCGCTGTGAGGAACACCACAGGCACCATCGTCCCGGACCGGCGCAGCCGGTCGAGCACCCCGAAGCCGTCCACGTCGGGCAGCATCAGGTCGAGCACCACGATGTCCGGCTGGAACTCGGCGGCCAGGCGCAGGGCTTCCTCGCCCGAGTTCGCCGTCACCGCCTCCCAGCCTTCGTAGCGGGCGACCGTCGCCACGAGATCGGCGATCGGCGGGTCGTCGTCCACGACGAGCAGGCGTACTTTCTCCACCCGTTCATAGTGCGCTACGCCACTGACAGGACGGGGCGTGCGGATCACACTCTCCAGGATCGATAATTAGTTGAAAGTCTTACGACAGGGTATCGACAGCTCCCGGCGGCGAAGCTCGTGTCCTGAGAAGCCGATCTAGGAGTTTCAGCCCGTGACGACCGTCCAGCAGTCTCCCCCCACACCCGCCGCCACGGGTATCCGTCCGAAAGTCGTGGCCCGCACCGGCCTGTACGCCCTGCTCGCCGCGAACGTGGCCGCCGTCGCCTGGTTCGCGGCCGACGCCGGGTTCGGCTCCAACGCGCTGATCGTGCTCGGCCGCTTCACCGGCCTGTACGCGTCCCTGTTCATGGCCTTCCAGCTGCTGCTGGTCGCCCGCCTGCCCTGGCTCGACCGCCGCATCGGCATGGACCGCCTGACCAACTGGCACCGCTGGACCGGCTTCGGCCTCCTGTGGACCCTCGTCGGGCACGTCGTCTTCATCGCCTTCGGCTACGCCGACCTCGCCGGGACGATGGACCCGGTCAACCAGATCGTCAACCTCGCCGAGACCACCGAGGGCGTCCTGCGGGCCGTCGTCGCCTGGTTCCTGATCCTGGTCATCGGCGGCGCCTCCGCCCGCTGGGCCCGCCGCCGCCTCGCGTACGAGACGTGGCACTTCATCCACCTCTACACGTACGTCGCCGTCGTCCTCGCCTTCACCCACCAGGTCGCGATCGGTACGACCTTCACGGCGTCCCCGGCGGCCACCGCCTACTGGTACACGCTCTGGGGTGCAGCCCTCGGCTCCGTCGCGCTCGGCCGCTTCGTGCTGCCGCTGTGGCGCAACTGGCGCCACCAGCTGCGCGTCTCGGAGGTCGTCCCCGAGTCGGACAACGTCGTCTCCGTGCACATCACCGGCCGCGACCTCGACAAGATGCCCGCGCAGGCCGGCCAGTTCTTCCTGTGGCGCTTCCTCACCAAGGACCGCTGGTGGCAGGCGAACCCCTTCTCCCTGTCCGCCGCCCCCGACGGACTGCGCCTGCGCCTCACCGCCAAGGCGGCAGGTTCCGGCTCGGCGGGCCTGCGCCACATCAAGCCCGGCACCCGCGTCTTCGCCGAGGGCCCCTACGGCGCGTTCACCGCGCTGCACCGCACCCGCACCGACGCGCTGCTCATCGCGGGCGGCGTCGGCGTCACCCCGATCCGCGCCCTCATGGAAGACCTCACCGGGCACGCGATCGTCATCTACCGGGTCGGCTCCGAGCGCGACGCCGTCCTCTACGACGAGCTGCGCGACCTCGCGCACGCCAAGGGCGCCGAGCTGCACCTCGTCACCGGCCCGCCCGTCCCCGACCGCCTCGCGCCGGGCGGCCTCGCCGCGCTCGTACCGGACATCGCCGAGCGGGACGTCTTCCTGTGCGGGCCGCCGCCGATGATGAACGCGGTCCTCGGCACCCTGCGCGAGCTGGACGTCCCCAAGCCACAGATCCACTTCGAGCGCTTCAGCCTGGCGGGATGAGAGAAACACCGTGAAACGAGCCATTCCTGTTCTTGTCCTGTCCGTCGCCGGGCTGATCCCCGTCTTCCGGTACGAGCCGGGCGTCGCGTCCTCGTCGGCCGGCAGCAGTGCCGCGGTGGTCGCGCCCTCCCCGTCGGGTGCCTCGGGAACCGTGTTCTCCGGTCCGACCATCCCGACCGAGAAGGGCGACGTCCAGGTACAGATCACGTACCAGGGCGGGAAGATCAGCGCCGTCAAGATGCTGAAGCAGCCCGACCATCCGCAGACGACCGCCGCCGTGCCGAAGCTGATAGCGGCGACGCTGAGCGCGCAGAGCGCGGACATCGACACGGTGTCCGGGGCGACGATCACCAGCAACGGGTACAAGAAGTCGTTGCAGGCGGCGATCGACGCGCACGCGGCTTCCGCCTCCTCCGCGCCTTCCGGGGCCGCCGCCTCTTCGTCGAAGGTCGTCGCCGGGCCCACCGTCGGGACCGAGAAGGGCGACGTCCAGGTCGAGGTCACCTTCGACGGCGACAGGATCGCGGCCGTCAGGATGCTGAAGCAGCCCCACCATCCGCAGACGACGGCCGCCGTGCCGAAGCTCATCGCCGAGACGCTGGAGGCGCAGGGCTCGGACATCGACACCGTGTCGGGTGCGACCATCACCAGTGACGGCTACAAGGAGTCCCTCCAGGCCGCGATCGACGCGAAGGGCTGAGCTGTGCACCGGGTCGAGCACGTCATGGGGTTTCCGGTCTCGCTGCGGATCGACGACGAGGAGGTTCCCGAGAGCCTCGGGGACGCCGTCTTCGACTGGCTGCGCGAGGTCGACGAGCGGTTCAGTCCGTTCAAGCCCGGCAGCGAGGTCTCGCGGTACGGGCGGGGCGAGGTGGCCGACGGGGAGCTGAGCGCCGACCTCGTCGAGGTGCTCGGCCTGTGCGAGGAGTACCGGGTCGCCACCGGCGGAGCCTTCGACGTCCGGCTGCCCGGCCGGGACTTCGACCCGTGCGCCGTGGTCAAGGGGTGGTCCGTACAGCGCGCCGCCGACCTGCTGACCGGGGCGGGCGTACGGCGGTACTGCCTCAACGCCGGGGGAGACGTCGTGGTGCGCGGCGGGCCCTGGCGGGTCGGCGTACGCCATCCCGAGGCCGCCGACCAGCTGTGCGCCGTCCTGGAGCTGACCGAGGGGGCCGTCGCCACGTCCGCCCGGTACGAACGCGGGGACCACATCATCGACGGGCGTACGGGGGCCGCCGCCACCGGCCTCGACAGCCTGACCATCGTCGCGCCCTCCCTGACGCTGGCCGACACGGTCGCCACCGCCGCCTTCGCCATGGGCCGCGAGGGCGTCGACTGGGCCGCCGGGCGGGCCGGGTGCGAGGTGTTCGCCGTCGTGGCGGGCGGGGAAGTGCTGCGCACCGCCGGGGTGCCTGTGGTGCCCTCGGCCGGGTGAGCGGGTACGCGACCGATCCGGGGGCAGGGGTTCAGCTGACGTCCGACGCGTCCAGGCGGTAGAGGCCGGGGATCACCGGCTCACCGGACTCCAGGACGACCGAGGAGGCGGTCTGGTCGGTGGCGAGGGCCACGAGCCAAGTGACGCCGGTTTGGTGCCGCTTCGTGAACCGGTCGGCCAGGAGGCCCAGGGCAGAAACGGCTCCGGTAACCGCTGCCACAACTTCCGCGACCGGATAGACGGTTCCGGAGCCGGAGACCCGGCGCAGCAGCACTCCGCCCGCCCCGGTCAGCGCCGCGGCGCGCCGAAGTCCCGCTTCACCAGCCGGTACAGCAACGCGACCAAGTTGACGCCGAGTTCGGTCATCGGTAGCGCCAACTGCCAGGTGCTGTAACCGAAGAGGCGGGCCTTCCGGCTCTTCGTGCCGCTGTGTACGGCCGGGTCGTGGAAGGAGGTGCTGAGTGGACCGTGAGGGGCGGCGGGCTCACAGGTGTGTCACAGAGGGTTCGGGGCAGGTGCTCACAGGTGGTCGGCGGGGTGCCGGCGGGAGTGGTCGGCGGGGTGTGTCTCGTATGGCGAAATTCAGACAGTGGACCTGTTGAAGAGATGCAACACAAGCGGTCTACACTCTCCCCGCAACGGCCCGACACGCGTCGGCAGCGGGCTGATTCGGCCAGACCCGAAGGGTGTTCGGCGTTTTGATACGGATAGATTCAGTCACCAAGCGGTACCCGGACGGCACGACAGCCGTCGACCGGCTCTCCCTGGAGATACCGGACCGCGCGATCACCGTCCTGGTCGGCCCCTCGGGCTGCGGCAAGACCACCACCCTGCGGATGATCAACCGGATGGTCGAGCCCAGCGAGGGCACGATCTCCATCGACGGTGTCGACACGCGTCAGCAGCCGGTCAACACCCTGCGCCGGGGCATGGGTTACGTCATCCAGAACGCCGGCCTCTTCCAGCACCGCACGATCCTCGACAACATCGCGACCGTGCCCCGCCTATTGGGCGTGAGCAAGGCCGAATCCCGGGACCGCGCACGGGAGTTGATGGGCCGCGTCGGCCTGGACGCCGCGCTCGCGAAGCGCTACCCCTACCAGCTCTCCGGCGGCCAGCAGCAGCGCGTCGGCGTGGCCCGCGCGCTCGCCGCCGACCCGCCGATCCTGCTCATGGACGAGCCGTTCTCCGCGGTCGACCCCGTCGTCCGCAAGGGCCTCCAGGACGAACTCCTGCGCATCCAGGGCGAGCTGGGCAAGACCATCGTCTTCGTCACGCACGACATCGACGAGGCCGTGAAGCTGGGCACGATGGTCGCCGTGCTGCGTACGGGCGGCAAGCTCGCGCAGTTCGCGCCGCCCGCCGAACTGCTCTCCGACCCCGCCGACGCGTTCGTCGAGGACTTCCTCGGCGCGGACCGGGGCATCCGGCGGCTCTCCTTCTTCCCCGCCGAGGGGCTGGAGCTGCTCACCGGCCCGGTCGTCGCCGTCGACTCCAGCGCCGAGCAGCTCGCGACGGCGGCGGGCGCGGGGGCGAAGGCGGGGGCGCCGTATCTTCTGGTGACCGGGCTGGACGGCAAGCCGCTCGGCTGGGGCGAGCCCGGCAAGCTGGTCGCGGGACAGCTCGACGCCGGTCAACTCCTGTCCTGTGGGCGGCCGTTCGTCGCCGGGACCGACTCGCTGCGGGCCGCGCTCGACTGCGCCGTGCTGTCGCCGACGGGCTGGGCGGTCGGCGTGGACGGGGAAGGGCGGGTCGCCGGGGTGGTCTCCCAGCAGGCCATCGGGGAGGCCATTCGCGGGGCGCACGAGGAGAGTTCGAGCGCGGCGAAGCGGGCCGGCGGGCAGGCCGCGGACGCCGGCTCCGGCGCCGCATCCGGCCCGGGCGCCGCTTCCGGCTCCAACTCCGGCTCCGGTCAAGGCGACCCGAAGGTGCTCCGGTGAGCTACTTCGACGGCTTCTTCGACATCCCCAGCGACCTCCAGCACAGCTGGCTCGGCCTCATCGGCCTCCACCTGCGCGAGGCGCTGCTCCCGGTCCTCGCCGGGCTCGTGATCGCGCTGCCGCTCGGGCAGCTCTGCGTACGGCTCAAGTGGCTGTATCCGCCGGTGCTCTGGGTGACGACGGTCCTGTACGCCATCCCGTCGCTCGCCTTCTTCGTCGTCCTCATCGACTACACCGGCATGACCGAGCTGACCGTGATGATCCCGCTGACGGTCTACAGCCTCGTCGTCCTCGTCCCGGCGATCGTCGACGCGGTGCGGTCCGTGCCGCAGGAGACCCTCGCCGCGGCCACCGCGATGGGCTTCGGGCCCGTACGCCGGTACGTCCAGGTGCAGTTGCCGATCGCCGTGCCCGCGATCATCGCCGGGCTGCGGGTCGCCGTCGCCTCCAGCATCTCCCTCGTCAGCGTCGGCACGCTGATCGGGAACCAGGGCGCGCTCGGGAACCTGCTGCACGACGCGAACATCTACAACCGCCCCGAGCTGGCCTGGAATTCGGTGCTGACATCGGCCGCGCTCGCGGTGATCGTGGACGCGCTGCTGGTCGGACTGCGCACCCTGCTCACGCCGTGGATGCCGAAGAGCGGCCCGCGCCGCCCGAGGCCCGAGACGGTTCCCGCCGCCGCACTGGAGGACGCAGCCCGGTGAACGTCCTGCACTACATCAGCAACTTCTTCGAGAACGACGCCAACTGGAGCGGCTACGCGGGGATTCCGGCGCGGCTGTGGGAGCACGTCCAGTACTCGCTGGAGGCGCTCGGGTTCGCCGTCCTCATCGGACTGCCGATCGGCCTCGTCACCGGGCACTTCGGACGCGGCGGCAACGCGCTCGCGTTCGTCGCGACGGCCGCCCGCGCGCTGCCGACGTTCGGGCTCCTCGTCCTCGCCACGATGATCATCGGCTTCGGCATGCTGCCGGTGATGATCCCCCTGGTCATCCTCGCCGTCCCGCCGATCCTCGTCACCACGTACGAGGCGATGCGCTCGGTCGACCCGGCACCCGTGGACGCCGCGCGCGGCATGGGCATGGGGGAGGCCGGCATCCTCTTCCGCGTCGAACTCCCCGTCGCCCTCGGCCTGATCCTCAGCGGGGTGCGCTCGGCGGCCATCCAGATCGTCTCGACGGCGACCATCGCCGCGTACGTCGGGCTCGGCGGCCTCGGCCGCTTCATCATCGACGGCCTCTACCAGCACGACTACGAGAAGGTCGTCGGCGGCGCCACCCTCGTCGCCTTCATGGCCCTCGCGACGCTCGGCCTGTTCTGGGCGGTGGCCCGGTTCGCGGTGTCGCCAGGGGTGCGCCGAAGCGCGTAGCAACCGGTTGCGGCAACACAGGGCGGTACCTCCCGGTACCGCCCTCGCGTCGTCTCAGGCGGGCCGTACCGCGATGGCGTCGACCTCGAACAGCATCCCCGGCAGCGCGAGCGAGGCGACCCCGCTCAGCGTCTGCGCCGGGAAGCGGTCCCCGAACCGGGCGGGCAGGGCCTTGCCGAGGACCTCCAGCTTCGCGGCGTCGTGGTCGACGACGAACGTGCCCAGTTTCACGACGTGCTCGAAGCCGAGGCCGACCGCGGCCAGCGCCTCCGCGAGGTGGTCGAAGGCGAGTTCCACCTGGGCGGCGAAGTCGCCGGGGACCGGGGCGCCGGTCGCGTCGGAGGCGTACTGGCCGGAGACGAAGACGAGTTCGCCGGGTGCCGAGACGACATGGCTGTACACGAGCGGGGTCGGGTCGTGCAGGGCGGGCGGGTTGGTGATCGTACGGGCGTCGTTGCTCATGTCCGGGCCAACCCCCGCCGGCGGCCCGGCTATTCCCTCAGCCCTCCGTACGGGCCAGCGCCTGCTCCAGGACCACCAGCAACGCGTCGCGCACCGAGCCCCGTTCACGCGCGTCGAACACCAGCAGCGGGACGCCGTCGGTGACGTCGAGCGCCCAGCGGACCTCGTCCAGGGTGTGTTCGACCTTGCCGTCGAAGGCGTTGATGGCCACCGCGAAGGGGATCCGGCGGTGCTCGAAGTAGTCGACGGCGGCGTAGCAGTCGTCCAGGCGGCGGGTGTCGACGATGACGAGGCCGCCTACCGCGCCCTCGACGATGTCGTCCCACATGAAGCCGAAGCGCTCCTGGCCGGGGGTGCCGAACAGGTAGAGCTTCAGCGTCGGGTCGATGGTGATGCAGCCGAAGTCCATCGCGACCGTGGTCGTCGACTTGCGCGGCGTGTGCGACAAGTCGTCGACCCCCGCCGCGACTTCGGTGATCGCCGCCTCGGTGGTGAGCGGCTCGATCTCGGAGATCGAGCCGACGGCGGTGGTCTTGCCCACCCCGAAGCCGCCCGCGATCACCAGCTTCACCGGCAGCGGCGGCCGTTCCACGGCGACCGCGCCGGCGGCGCTGGTGAACGGTTCAGTCGGAGTCACGGAGTACCCCCCGGGAGTCGGGGATGGCCCGCAGGCCATCGATAACCCTGCGCAGGACGGACGCGTCGTGGATCGCGCCGGAGTCCGGCACGTGCACCGTCAGATGACCGGCCGCGCGCAGATCCTCGGCGAGGACCCGCACCACGTTCAGATGCAGCCGCAGCCGCGCCGCGATCTCCGCGATGGACTGCGGCCGGCGGCAGGCGGCGACGATGTCGTGCCGTTCGAAGGAGAGCCGGTCGAGCGCGTCGAGCCCGCCCGCCGTGGCCACCACCTGCGTCTCCACCGGCATCGCCCGCGCGGACTCGGCCGCCCCGGCCACCCGGCCCGCGGTGACCAGGAACGGCCGCACGGCGGAGGGCGGACGCGCCGCGCCGTCCTCTCCGGCGCCCTGCGGGGTGCGCCCGTCCGCCATCTTCGCCTGCTCTTCTCTTCTGGCGTACCGGCCGGTGTCAGCGGGTCCGGCTCGGGCGCCGGCCCTGCTGGTTCTGCTTGGCGGCGCCCACGGTGTTCTTCAGCTCCAGGACCAGCTGCGGGCTGAGCGCGCTGCCCGCCCGGTTCGCGAACACCGTCATCTCGTAGGCGATGTTGCCGAGCTTCGCCTCCTTGTCGGTGACGACGCCGAGGACCGCGCCGCTGCCGACCGAGGAGACCAGCACATGGCCGCCCTCCAGATCGATGATGACCTTGTTCAGCCCGCCCAGACCGTAGTTGCCGGAGGCCCCGGCGGCCAGCGAGGTGATGCCGGAGACGATCGCCGCGAGCCGCTCGGAGTCCGCGTGCTCACGCAGCTCGGAGACGGCTATCAGCAGTCCGTCCGAGGACACGGCGATGGCGTCGACGACGCCCGCGGTCTCGGTGGCGAAACGGTTGAGCAGCCAGGTGAAATCGGCTGCGGCGGCCCGCAGATCGGTCGGCGTGGCCTCACCCGCGGGGGTGTCACCTGTCGACGTGCTCACTGCTCGGCTCCTTCCGGAAGGTGTTTCTGGTGGTGCGTGGGGTTCCGGTCGTCGGTGGGGGGTCGGCGGCTCGGCACATCGTCGTGCGTAAACGCTTTCTGCCTTGTTTCCGGACCATTCTCTCCGGAGCGTCCCCCCTCGGTGAAGGGGGCCGTCGTCTCGGCCGTATCGGCGTTCGCCCGCGCCACCGCGTCCTCGAACTCGTCCAGCGCGTCACGGACGGCGTCCGCGTCGGCGGGCCGGGAGGCGCGCGCACCCTGCCGCGCGGCGGCGTCCACCGTCGTCCGCAGGGTCGCGCCCCGCACCCGCCGCTTGAGCGGCCTCGGGCCGTCGGCCGGCGCGGGGTGCTCCTCCGAGCGGGCCCGGGGGATGAACGGGGCGGGGGGCTCGGCGGGTTGGGGGGTACGGCGGGGGAGCGGGGGGTCAGCGGCGTCCTGGGTACGCGCCCCGGTGACGTCCTTGCCGAGCCGTGAACTCCCGTCGGGAGCCGTGCCGTTGAGACCGGGCGCGGTGGGCGGACGCGGGGTCGTGGACGCCGGTGCCGTACCGTCTGCGTCGTCCGTCCCCACAGACCTCTCCGTGCTCGCTCGTCCCGCCTCTTCGCCGTCTGCCCCCGAACTCCCGGCCGAAACCGGGGACTTGTCGAGGGCCGGCGGCTCCTCGCCGCTCAGCGTCAGCAGCAGCGCCGACGGGAGCGCCACTTCGGCGGTGACGCCGCCACCGGGCGTACGGGAGAGGACGACCTCGATCTCCCAGCGCCGCGCGAGGGCGCCGACGACGAACAGGCCGAGCACCTTCGTCGGCACGAGGTCGAGCCGCTCGCGCCGCACCAGCCGGGCGTTCTCCTCGGCCAGCCGCTCCGCGCTCATCCCGAGCCCGTGGTCGACGACCGTGATGGACGCGCCCTCGGAGTGCGTGCGGACGGCGACCTCGACCGGCGAGTCTGCGGGCGAGAACGACACCGCGTTCTCCAGGAGTTCGGCCACCATCAGCGTGAGGTCGCCGATGATGTCGGGCTCGATCATCACCTCGGACGCGGCCCGCAGCTCGACGCGCTGATACCCCTCGATCTGCCCGAGCGCGGCCCGTACGACGTTGGTGAGCGCGGTCGGCCCCGAGTCGAGGACCGTCTCGCGGATACCGGCGAGCAGCATCAGGCTGTCGGCGTTGCGGCGCAGGCGTACCGCGATGTGGTCGATGGAGTAGAGGCGTTCGAGGAGCGCGGGGTCGGTCTCGCCGCGCTCCACCGCGTCGATCAGCGTGAGCTGACGGGTCGTCAAGTTGCTGACGCGGCGCCCCACGTTGCCGAACATCTCGGCGACGTTGCGGCGGCTGAGGACCTGACGCTCCAGCAGCGCGGCGGCCGTCGTCTGGACGTTGTTGAACGCCTCGGCCAGCTCACCGATCTCGTCGTCCGCCGTCACCGGCAGCTCGCGCAGGCGCGGCGAGCCGCTCTCCTCCGCGTCGTCGTCGGCGACGCGCGCCAGTTCACGCCCGGCGACGTCCGCGACCTCGCGCGCGGCCCCGGTCAGCGCCAGCACCGGCCGCACGACCGAGCGGCGCACCAGGACCGAGAACGCGATCCACAGGATGAACCCGATCGCCGCTAGGTTCAGCAGCAGTGTCACGCGCCAACGGGCGCTGCTGGCCGTGTCGTCGGCGCGGTCGGCGATCTGGCCGATCAGCGAGTCGGTGATCTTCAGCCGGTTCTCGGCCTGTTGCTGGTAGTCGCCGTACGCGGCGAGCGCCTGGCGCAGCGAGGTGCGCAGCGCCGCGGTCGACGTCGCCTGCAACGAGCTGGGGTCGACGGTGAGTTCGGCGTAGTGCTGGTCGATCGCGGCCTGCGCCGGGTTGTGCTCGATGCCGCCGAGCTCGTCGGCCTGCGCGGCGGTCGCGAACCGGTTGAACCGGTCGGTCTGGTACGTGTACAGCTCGTGCGCGCCGACCGCGCCGGTGAACTCGATGAGCGCGTTGCTGTCCCCGGTCAGCGCCGAGAACACGCCCGTCTCGTAGGCGCCGTGCGCCGCGTCCGCGCGCAGCAGGGAGTCCAGCAGGTTGCCGGTGAACGTCGTCGCCAGCGCCGAGTTGCGGTCCAGGCCCAGGCCGTCGATGAGGCCGCGCGCCGCGCCCGTGTACGCCGGGTCGATGTTGTCGGCGGGCAGATAGCCCTGCTCGATCGTCGACCTGAGCCCCCCGAGGCCCTCGATCTCGCGCAGCGCCTGCGCCTCGCCGGCCGGCAGCCGCCCGCCGAAGGTGTCGCGCACCTTCGTCACCTGGTTGTCCACCTGGACCTGCGCCACCCGGTAGGGGTCGGTCGAGGGGGTGCCGCCGTCGAAGGACGCCTCGTGACGCACCGACAGCAGGATCGCCTGCTGGTGCTCGGCCTCCACCAGGGAGACCAGCTTGGCCACTTGGGCGCTGTCGCGCACCAACTCGGCGGCCTCCTCGGCCCGCTGGGACTCCTGGACCAGGTCCGTGATGACGTACGTCATCAGGACGGCGATCACCGCGAGCGGCACGCCGACGAGGACGTTGAGCTTGCGCTGGAAGGGCCACCGGTCGGCGAGGGCCCGCAGCCCCCGGCGGCCGGGCGCTGGCGCCGGCCGGGTGGGCGCGTCCACCTCGTTCGTGGACACCGGGCCTCCTTCATGGCGGATGGTGCACCGCGCGCGACGCACACGGATGGCCGGTTCCGATCGGTCCCTGATTCTGTTCTGCTCCGATCGAGCCGGCGATCGATGCGTACCGCTGGACGACCGATGGTGATCGACGCCGACTGCGGCGAGGCTATCGCTTCCGCGAAGGCACGGGCACATCGCCCTGGGTCAAGAATCCATTACGAAGCGACGCCGACCACAACCAGCCACGTACGCAAGCGGAACGGCAAGCGGAGCCGGGTGAGCCGAGGAAAACGACGCGTATCGTTTACACAACTCCTCTTGACTGCCGAAGAACTGGCTGGCTTGGATCGAGAGACCTCATGCGAGGGACCTCCAGGCGCGTCGCCGGGGGGTCTTCAGGCGTATCGCCTCCTCTCCCCCCAAGCCGGAAACGGGAACAGTGACTTCTACCGCCCATCCCCGCAGATCCTTCCGTCGACACCCCGGCGCGGCGACAGCCGTGCTCGCCGCGGCGACGGTCCTGCTGGCGGGATGCAGCTCCGACGACACCGGCAGCAACCCCCTCGACGGGGGCGGGTCGGACGGCAAGTCGGTCGTCGTGGGGTCGAACAACTTCGCCGAGAGCACGCTGCTCGCCGACATCTACGGCGAGGCGCTCAAGGCCAAGGGCATCAAGGTCTCCTACAAGCCCAACATCGGCAGCCGCGAGACCACTTACGGCCTGCTCAAGAACGGCTCCATCCACGTTCTGCCGGAGTACAACGGCTCGCTGCTGGCCTACCTCGACGCCAAGGCCCCGCAGACCTCCCTGGAGACCGTGAACGCGGCGGCCAAGGCCAAGCTCGACTCCAAGCTGACGCTCCTGGAGTCCTCCCCGGCCGAGGACAAGGACTCCGTCACGATCAACGCGGAGACCGCGGCGAAGTACAGCCTCACCGCGACCTCGACCCTCGCGGACCTCAAGGACATAGCCCCCGACCTGATCCTCGGCGGCTCGCCCGAGTTCCAGACCCGCCACCAGGGCATGCTCGGCCTGGAGTCCGAGTACGGGGTGAAGTTCAAGTCCTTCAAGGCACTTGACGCGGGCGGCCCGCTCACGCAGGCGGCGCTGAAGAAGAACACCGTGCAGGCGGCGGACATCTTCACGACCGACCCGACCATCCTCAAGGAGAAGTTCGTCGTCCTCCAGGACCCGAAGAACCTCTTCGGCTTCGCGAACGTCACGCCGCTCGTCTACAAGAGCGCGCTCTCCGCGGAGGGCGTCGCCGCGCTGAACGCGGTCTCCGCGAAGCTCGACACGAAGACCCTCCTCGACCTCGACGCGCAGGTCCAGCTGGAGAACAAGGACCCGCTGGACGTCGCCAAGGCGTGGCTGAAGACGGCGGGCCTGGACTGACCCGCTTGGACACCACCGACCTGACCCGGGTGCCCGCCTCGCGCGCGGACACCCGGGTCGTTCTCACCGGATCGGCCCTCACCGCACGGGAGTTGACCGCCCTCGCGGACGGCGGGGCGGTCGCGGACATCGCCCCCGAGGCCCGCGAACGCGCCGTACGCTCCTGGCTGACAGCCCGTCAACTGGCCTCCATAGGACGCCTGTACGGCCGCGGCACGGGCGTCGGCGCCAACCGCTCCGTCCCGGTCACCACCGCCGACGAGTACGCCCACAACCTCCGCCTCCTGCGCAGCCACGCGGGCGGCGCGGGCACGCTGCTGCCCGCCCGGCAGGTACGCGCGATGCTCGCGATCCGCGCCAACCAACTCCTCGCCGGAGGCGCGGGAATCCAGCCCGCGATCATCGACGCGCTGGTGGAGGCGTTGCGGCTGGGGGTGCATCCGGCGGTGAACGAGTACGGAGGGCTGGGGACCGGGGACCTGACGGCGCTGGCGCAGACGGGGCTGACGCTGATCGGTGAACGGCCTTGGATCGGGGGTGGGTTGGAGGCGCTGGAGGCCGAGGGGGGAGTCGGGGCGGTCCCGGCGCCGGCCTCGGCCGGTGATCTGAGGGCGGGCTCGCTGTCGGTTCCGGCTGGTGCTTCGGGGGCGGACCCGGTGTCGGCGGCGGGGCCGGGTTTCGGGGCGGGTCTGGTGTCGGCCCGGGCCTCCGGGGCGGCGTCGGTGCCGGTTCCGGTCTCGGGCTTCGGAGTGGGGTCGGAGTCGGCACCGGTATCGGGTTCCGTGGCTGAAGAGGCATCGGTCCCGGTGGAGTTCGCCCGTCACCCCACCCCCGTCGCCCTTCAACCCGGCGACGCCCTCGCCCTGTTGAGCAGCAACGCCCTTGCTCTCGCTCAAGCCGCCCTTGCCTGGCGCGAGCTGGACGTCCTGCTGCGGGCCACGCATGTCGTCGCCGCGCTCTCGCTCGCCGCCGTGTCCGGGTCGGCTGAGGCGTACGCCGCTCCCGTGTACGCGCTGCGGCCGTACGCCGGTGCCGCGCACGCGGCCGGGGAGGTGCGGCGGCTGCTGGGGTGGCCGGAGGTGCCGGTCGTGGCCGCGCGGCGGGTGCAGGATCCGTACGGGTTCCGGGCGTTCCCGCAGGTGCACGGGTGTGCGCTGGACGCGGGGGAGCGGTTGCGGGAAGTCGTCGAGGTCGAGGTCAACTGCCCTTCCGAGAACCCCTTGGTGGACCCCGACGGGCTCACCGCCTACCACCACGGCGGCTTCTTCGCGGCGCCCCTCGCGCTCGCCCTGGACGGACTGAACCTGGCCCTCCTGAAGACGGCCCAGCTCTCCACCGCCCGCCTCTCCGCGCTCGGCCACCCCGAACTCACCGGCCTCGCCCCGTTCCTGGCGGACGGGCCGGCGAGCAGCTCGGGGGCGATGATCCTGGAGTACACGGCCAACTCGGCGCTCGCGGAGCTGCGTTCACAGGCGGCCCCGGCCTCCTCGGGGCACGCCGTGGTCTCCCTCGGCCTGGAGGAGGCCGCGAGCTTCGCGGGCCAGTCCGCGCGCCAGTCGCTGCGGGCGGCGGACGCGTACACGACCCTCCTCGCCTGCGAACTGGTCAGCGCCGTCAGGGCACTTCGGCTCCGGCCGACCCAGCCGCCGACCCCGGCCTTCACGACGGCCTCGGCCGCGCTGCCGACCGGCACGGACGACCGGCCGCTCACGGCGGACATCGCGGCGGCGGCCGAACTCCTGCCGACGCTGGCCGAGTTGTGAGCCGAGTTGCGGCGCACCCCTCGGCGTGGGGTAAGGTTTGATCACGAGCTGGCCGCCGAACAAGGCGGAACAGAACGCGCGTTGGTGGTCCAAGGAAAGACGTCCCGCTTCCTGCGGGGAGATGCAGGTGCAAGGCTTGCCCAGCGCTCAAGAAGAGAACCCGTCCCGGTTGGGGCGGGTTCTCTGCTGTCCGGGAGACGGTGGCCGAGAAAATCCGGAAGCGCATCCGGAACCCGCCCTCTAACCTCCCCTCCGATGAACAGAAGACGCCGGAAAAAGCTCACCCGCCGCCTGATGAGCGCGGCACTGCACGAGAACGGCACCGAGGTCGCCGCGCTCCTGAAGGCCGGCGCCGACCCCCGGGCCCGCGACGCCGACGGCACCACCCCCCTCTACGCGGCCAGTGTCCACGGCAACACCGAGGCCGTCCGGCACCTCCTGGCCGCGGGCGCTCCACCGGACGAGGAGAGCGCGGGCCTCGGCGCCGAGGGAACTCCCCTGTGCGCAGCCGCCTGTTGGGGCCACACCGACACGGTCCGCGTCCTGCTCGCGCACGGCGCCGACCCCGCCCTCCGCGAGGACCACGGCACGGGCCTCACCCCGCTGGAGTGGGCGAGGGCCGGGAACCACGCCGAGACGGTCGCCGTTCTGTCGGGGGTGTGAGCTTTCCTCGCCGACGGGCCCTCGTACGGAGGAAATCACCGATTCCCCCGCTCGCGCTGGAGCCCGCGCGGATCTCTCTCCGAACCTGACGCGAGCCGTCACCCGACGTGAACCGTCACCTGGCGGAGCCGTCGCCCGACGCGAACCGTCTCCGGGGAGAAACCGTATGAGAACGCTTGCTGCAACACGCCGTCCCGCCCTCGTCGCCCTCCTGACCGCCGAGGCCATGAACCTGCTCGACGCGACCGTCGTCCAGGTCGCCGCCCCCGTCGTCCACAGCGACCTCGGCGGCCCGGTGTCGGACGTGCAGTGGTTCACCGCCGCCTACACCCTGCCCTTCGCCGTCCTGCTGGTCCTCGGCGGCAGGCTCGGTGACATCGTGGGCCGGCGCCGGGTCTTCGTGACCGGCGTCGCCGGGTTCGCCGTCGTCTCGGCGGGGTGCGCGCTCGCGCCGTCCGCCGGGGTCCTGATCGCCCTGCGCGCGGTGCAGGGCGCGGCGGCGGCAGCCGTCGTACCGCAGACCGTCGGACTGATCAAGGCGATGTTCAGCGGGCCCGAACTGCCGCGTGCGCTCGGGTGGATCGGGCCGGTGATGGGGCTCGCGGGGGTGTGCGGGCCGCTGCTCGGCGGGGTGCTGACGCATACGGTGTCCTGGCGGGCCGCGTTCCTCGTGAACGTGCCGCTCGCGGTGGCCGTGCTCGTCCTCGCGCGGTCGCTTCCCGAGGACCGCGCTCCGGTCCGGCCCGGTCTCGACCTCACCGGCACGGGACTCGTCGCCCTCGGGACCGGGTTGCTCGTGTACCCGTTGATCGGTGTGTCCGGGGTGAGCCGGGTGCCGCTGGTCGCCGGGGCCGCCGTCCTCGCGGTGTTCGTCCTGCACCAGCGCCGTACGCCCGAACCCCTGCTGGAGCGCAGCCTGTTCGCCCAACGGGGTTTCCCCGCCGCCCTGTTCACCTCCACGGCCTTCTTCGCGGTGACCGGCGGGCTGACGACCGTCGTCGTGCTGCATCTCCAACTCGGCCTCGGTGAAGGCGTCCTGGCCTCGTCCCTGGCCCTCGCGCCCTGGTCCCTGGGGCTCGCCGTGGCCTCCTGGGCGGCCGGCGCGCACCTCGTGCGGCGGTACGGGCGGCGGCTGATGCCCGTGGGGCTCGGTGTGCTGGTCGCCGGGATTCTGGGGGCACTTGTGGTGCCGTTGCCGGTCGGGCTCGCGGTGGTCGGGGTGGGGGCGGGGCTGTTCACGCCCGCGTTCTTCACGCTCGCGCTGTCGGCCCTGCGGCTCCAGGAGACGGGGTCGGCGGCGGGGCTGCTGAACGCGGTGCAGCAGCTGGGGGCGACGCTCGGGGTGGCCGTACTGGGCCGGGTGTATCTCGACGGGACGCTCGAACTCGCCTTCCTCGCCGGGGTGTCGGTGATCGGCGTGAGCGCGGCCGGGGTGTGGGGGATGGGGTCAGCGGCGCGGCGGGCGTAGGGCCGGGGCGGGGCTCGCCCACTTGAGGGTGCGCAGGACCGGGCCCGCCTCCAGGGCGTCGATCGCGTCCAGGGCGCCCAGCCGGCGCGTGAGGTAGTGGTGGAGGTCGGCCGGGTCGCGGCACAGAGCCTGCGCGACGAGGCTCGTCGGGCCGGTGGCCGAGGCGAGGAACGCCAGCTCGTCGTGGGCCGACAGGGCCGCCGCGACCTCGTCCACGCGGGACGGGCGCACCGACAGCCACAGCAGGGCGCGGGTCGCCACGCCGAAGTGCGCCGCGTCGATCTCCACGTCGAAGAACAGGGCGTCGCCCGCGCGGAGTTCGGCCAGACGCCGGGCCGCGGTGGCCGCCGTCCAGCCGGTCGCACCGGCCAGGTCCGCGAGGGAGGTACGGCCGTCCTGCGCGAGCGCGGTGAGCAAGTCCCGGTCGGTGTCGGCGATCTGACAAGGTGTCGCCTCCGACTCCGGTTCCCTCAGGGCCTGTTGCTGGGCGGCGTCCAGAGCGTCCGCGCTGCGGCGCCAGTTCGCGGGGCCGCCGACGTACGTGTGCAGCAGGAGGTGCGCGGAGACCGAGGTGACGCCCGCCGTGCGCGGGACGTCGTGCAGGAGAAGGGAGTTGGTGTCCTGGGCGTCCGTCGGGGCGTGGACGACCGCCACGATCTCCGTGCCGCCCGAGACCAGCTTCACCCACGACGTGTCCCGTCTGCGGACCAGCGCCGCCGCGAGGTCCCGTACGGCGGCCGGTGCCGCCGTCAGGCGCAGCAGCCACTGGGTGCGGCCCTTTGTGTGCGGGTCCGCCAGGCCGACCACCCTGAGGCCCGCCTCCTCCCGCAGGCGCCGGTAGCGGCGGGCCACGGTCTGGCCCGAGACGCCGAGCACCTCCGCGATCCGGCTGAAGGGGGCCCGGCCGTCGAGGTGCAGCGCGTGCACGAGGGCGCGGTCGAGGTCGTCGAGCATGCGGGTCATCCTCGCGGTGGGCGTGCACGCCGTAAACTGGGGAAACCCGTTTCAGCAACACGTCAGCGCACAGGAGGTCGGCAGCCGTGGCGTTCGAGGACCCCTCCGCGGAGATGCTCACGCAGGCCGCCGAGCACTTCGGGCTGCTGGCGTCCCCGGCCCGCCTCCACATCGTCTGGGCCCTCGCCCAGGGCGAGAGCGACGTCACCGGCCTCGCGGAGCGGGTGGGCGGCGCGCTGCCCGCGGTGAGCCAGCACCTGACCAAGCTGAAACTCGCGGGCCTCGTCCGCTCCCGCCGCGAGGGCCGCCGCCAGGTGTACTTCGTCGACGCCCCCGACGTCGTCGACGTGGTCCGCCTCGTCCTCGGCCGTCTGAACGACCGGGCCGAGAGCACCGACGTCCCCCTTCCCCGCCTCCGTGGCCTCTGAGCACACGGACCCGGGGGAGGGCACGGGGTCGCGGAGGGACGGCACGGGGGGAGCGGGGGAGAGCGAGGGCGTTCCGGGCGGGGACGGGGATGGTGTGAGGCGGCTGGGTGGCGATGGGGTGTCGCGGGGTGACGGTGTGGAGTGGCCGGGTGGCGATGGGGTGTCGCGGGGTGACGGTGTGAGGCGGTCGGGCGGTGACGATGAGGCGTGCAGCGGTGATCCGAGCCGGTCGGGCGGCGACGAGGCTCCTTCCCGCGACGTGATCCGGCTCGGCGGCGCGACCCCGCACGGCGGCGACTCGGATCCGTCGCGCGCCGACGCGATGCCGTCGGGAGACGGGGCAGCCCTGCTGGGAGCCGAGGAGGGCCGGGCGCTCGACGGCGCGACCCCGCCGGCCTCGGCGATCGGCGGTGCCGCTTCGGGGGCACCGCCGACCGGCGCTGCGAGCGCCCCCACCGCGCCCGCCGACGCACCGGACTTCGCCGGCGCCGCCGGTTCGGGTTCTGCCGCTGCTTCGGTCCCTGCCGTCGCTTCGGGTTCTGCCGCTACGTCGGTCCCTGTCACCGCTCCCGGCTCTGCCGCCACCCCGGACCCCGCCACCCCTCCGGCCCTCGCCGACGCCACCGCCCTCGAAACCCTCCGGCGCCTGAACGCCCGCCCCCGGGGCCTCACCGAGGACGAAGCTGGTGCCCGCCTCGCCGAGTACGGTGAGAACACACTCCCCGGGACCTCCACCGTCGCCTGGCCGCGCCTCCTCCTCGCCGGGGTCCGTGACCCCTTCACCTGCGTCCTCCTCTGCCTCGGGCTCGTCTCCGCGCTGGTCTCCTCCTGGGGGACCGCGACCGTGATCCTCGCCCTCGTCGCCGTGAGCTGTGTGCTGCGGGCGAGCGGGGAGCGGCGGGCGGACCGATCCGTGGCCGCGCTGCGCGATCTGGTCGCCGGTACCGCCACGGTCGTACGGCGGCAGGGGCCGGACGGGACGCCGGGGAGCCGGGAGATCCCGGCCGCCGACCTGGTGCCGGGGGACGTGATCCGGCTGGGCCCGGGGGACCTCGTCCCGGCCGACGTGCGGCTGCTGCGGGCCCGCGGGCTCACCGTCCACCAGGCGGCGCTGACGGGTGAGTCACAACCGGTTGCGAAACACGCGCAGGGGCCGGGCGAGGGGCCGGCACCGGGACTCGCGAACGAGACGGAACAGAACGACACCACCTCCGGGAGCCCCGCGCCTCCGGCGGTCGCGGCCTCCAGAAACCCTGCGTCTTCGGCTGTCGAGCCCCCCGCGCCCCCCGCGCCTCCGGCCGTCACAGCCCCCGCGCCCCCTGCTTCTTCGGCTGTCGCGGCCTCCGGGAGCCCCGTGCCCCCGGCTGCCGCGCCCTCCACGTCTCCGGCTGCCACGGCCCCCGCTGCCCCGGCCCCCGCGCCCCCCGCGCCCCCGGCCGTCCCAGCCCCCGCACCCCCCGCTGCCCCAGCCCCCGACACCCCCACGCCCCCCTCCACCCCCACCCCCACGACCCCCCCTCCTTTCACCGCCCCCCACCTCTGCTTCCAGGGCAGCGACATCGCCACCGGCACCGCCACAGCCGTCGTTCTCGCGACCGGGGCCCGGACCCGCTTCGCCGCCGCCCACGCGCCCCCGGCGCGCCCGACGGGAAACGCCTTCGACAGGTCCGTGCACGGCATCTCCTGGGTCCTGATCAGGTTCATGCTGCTGACGCCGCCGCTCGTGCTGATGGCGAACGCCGCGCTGCGTGACCGGGGCCTGGAGACGCTGCCGTTCGCGGTCGCCGTGGCGGTCGGGCTCACGCCGGAGATGCTGCCGGTGATCGTCACGACGTGTCTCGCACGCGGGGCGACCCTGCTGGCGCGGTCGCACAACGTGATCGTCAAGCGGCTTCCGGCGCTGCACGACCTCGGCGCGGTGGACGTGCTGTGCGTGGACAAGACGGGCACGCTCACCCAGGACCGCCCGGTGCTGGAGCGCGGCATCGGGACGGACGGCGGCGAGGACGACGACGTCGTGCGCTGGGCCGCCGTACAGGCATGGTGGACGCTCCAACTCGCCGAACTCCCCGCCCCGGACGCGCTGGACGAGGCACTGCTGGACGCGGCGGGCGCGGTGGGGGAGGAGTACGACGGGGTCGACGCCGTGCCGTTCGACCCGCGGCGCCGGATCGCGACGGCGGTCGTACGGGGCCGGCGCCCCGGCACGCACCTGCTGATCACGAAGGGCGCGGTGGACGACGTCCTGGCCCGCTGCGACCTCACGGAAACCGAACGCAAACGGTTGCTGAAACTCGCGGCGACGGAGGCGGACGACGGCCTGAGGCTGCTGGCCGTCGCGACGGCGGAGCGCACCGCCCGCACCCGCCCCTACACCCCCGCCGACGAACGCGGCCTGACCTTCCGGGGCCTGGTCGCCTTCCGCGACGCCCTCGCGCCGAGCGCCGCCGAGGCGCTGCGGGGACTGGCCGCGCGAGGGATCTCCGTACGGGTCCTGACGGGCGACGCGCCCGGTACGGCGGCCCGCGCCTGCCGGGACCTCGGGCTCGACCCGGGCGAGCCGGTGACGCTCGGCGCCGACGGTGACGTACCCGAAGCAACCGTTTACTCCCGTTGCACCCCGCAGGACAAGGCCCGGGTCGTCGCCGCGCTGCGCGAGCGCGGGTACACGGTCGGCTTCCTCGGCGACGGCGTGAACGACGCGCCCGCCCTGCGCGCGGCGGACGTCGGGATCGCCCCGCGCACGGCCTGCGCGGTGGCCCGCGAGAGCGCGGACGTCGTGCTCGGCGAGAAGGAGCTGACGGCCGTCGGGCACGCGGTCACCGCGGGCCGCTACAGCAGCGGCAACATCGCCTCGTACCTGCGCGTCACCCTCTCCTCGAACCTCGGCAACGTCCTCGCGATGCTCTCCGCTGGCCTGCTCCTGCCGTTCCTGCCGATGCTCCCCGCGCAGGTCCTCGTGCAGAACCTGTGCTTCGACGCGGCGCAGCTCGCCTTCGCCTACGACCGCCCCTCCGCGTCCGCCCTGCGCCGCCCGACCGTCCTGCGCCCCCGCTCCTTCCTCGCCCTGATCACCGGCTTCGGCGCGCTGAACGCGGTCGCCGACCTCACGACCTTCGGCATCCTCGCGTACGGGCTGCGCGGCCCCGACGAGGTGGACGACGAGGCGCTCTTCCACTCCGCCTGGTTCACCGAGAACCTCCTCACGCAGGCGCTGGTGATGGTCCTGCTGCGGGCCGGCCGGCACGCCGTACGCGGGGGCCGCCGCCCGGGGCCGGTCGGCTGGGCGGCGGCGGCCTTGATCGGCGTCGGCCTGCTCCTGCCGCCGAGCCCGCTGGGCGGCGCGCTCGGCATGACGGGGCTGCCGCTGCCGTACTACCTGATGCTGGGGGCGGTACTGCTGCTGTACGCGCTCGCACTGAGGCCGCTGGCCCGCCGGCAGCCGTAGCCGCGCCCCTCAGCGCCTGAGGCACATCCCGCCTCAGCCGTACGTCAGGTTGGAGCACGGGTTGTCGTCCGCCGAGCGCGCGTCCGCGGCGACCTGGGACGGTACGGCCGACGGGGTCGGCGAGGCGGTTCCGGCGTCGGCCGCACCCGCGTAGTCGTCGCCCAGGACGACGTTCAGGGCCGTTCCCTGGATCTGCTCCAGCCGGGCGCCGGGAAACGCGGCAGCAACCGTTTGCGCACTCTTTTCCAGCCCCGGCCCGTACTGCACGACCGTCGTCGCGTGGGCCTGGCTGACGGCCGTCGCCGTACCCGTCACCGTGAACCCGGCCGCCGTGAGCTTCGCCGCGCCCTTGGCCGCGAGCCCGGGGACGGTCGTGCCGTTGTAGACCGCTACGTCGATTCCCGCGCCGGACACGGGAGTTGGCGCCGCTGCCGGAGCCGGCGTCGCCTTCTTCCTGCCGCCCGCGTTCTGGCCGTCGATCGTCCGGTCCTCCTTCAGCGCCGACCACAGCGCGGACGCGTCCGGCTCGACGATCGCGACGCGCGCGCCCTCGTAACGCCAGGGCACGGTGACGAACTTGGTGTTGTGCAGGTCGACGTCCTTGAGGGACATCGCGAACGAGATCAGCTTGTCGGCGGAGCCGAGCCCGGGGTCGACGGTGAGCGACTTGGTCGCCGCCTCGGCCAGCGGGAGCAGGTTCGTCGGGGACAGCCCCTTCTCCTTGATCTGCTTCAACAGGCTGGCCACGAACGCCTGTTGGCGCTTGATCCGGCCTATGTCGGAGCCGTCGCCGATACCGTGCCGGATCCGGACGTAGTCCAGCGCCTTCTGCCCGGAGACCTTCTGCTCGCCCTTCGAGAAGAGGAGGTCGCCGCGCGTGGCCCGGTTCGGGCTGAGGTCCTTCTGGTAGATGTCGTTGGGCAGGCACACGTCGACCCCGCCGACCACGTCCGTCAGCGCCGCGAACCCCTTGAAGTCGACGACGACCGTGTGGTCGACGCGCAGCCCGGTCAGCTTCTCGACGGTGTTCTGCGTGCAGGCGGGGTTGCCCTTGTCGGTCTGCCCCATGGAGAACGCCGCGTTGAACATCGTGTTGCGCTGCTCGGCGGACCAGGTGCCGTCGGGCAGCTTGCAGGGCGGGATCGTCACCAGGGTGTCGCGCGGGATGGAGACCGCGAGGGCGTGCTGGTGGTCGGCGTACACGTGGAGCAGGAACGCCGTGTCCGAGCGGCCGATGTCGTCCTTGTCGCCGCCGCCGAGCGCCGCGTTGCCGTCGGTGCGCGCGTCCGAGCCGATGACCAGGACGTTCTCGCCGGCCGTGTCCTTGGGGCGGTTGTCGGACAGGCCGCCCGCGTCGAACGTGCTGATGTCGCCGTCGAGCTTCAGGTACAGCCAGCCGGCGCCCGCGCCGAGCAGGACCACCAGGGACAGGACGATCGTGAGGGTCAGGCGTATCCGGCGGGAGCGCGGGCTCCTCCCCGCACCCCTGCCGCCTCCCGTGCCGCTGCCCCGCGCGGCGCCCCTGCCCGTGCCGCTCCCGCCGCCCGGGCCCGTACAGCGCCTGCGGTCCGGCTTCGGCGGCGCGGAGCGTCTGCCGCCGCCGGTGCGATGGCGTGGCGGCGGTGCGCTGCGGCTGCTGGTGACGGTCATCGGCGCCCTCACTGTGTCTCGCCCTAGGTTGTACAGTTGCGCAATGTAGCAACCTTCCGGGGTGCGACTCCGACAAGGCTCGACGAAAGAGAGATCAGGTCATGCTCCGCAACGGACTGGAACCCTGGCACCTGTTGATCGTGGCGATCGTCGTCATCGTGCTCTTCGGCTCGAAGAAGCTGCCTGACACGGCGCGTGCGCTCGGCAAGTCGATGCGCATCCTCAAGAGCGAGGCGAAGGCGATGAAGGAGGAGGACTCCGCGAACTCCGCGCACCCCGGGAACCCGGCGGAGCCGTCCGAGCCGGTGGCCGCGTCGGCCGTCACCCCCGCACCCCCGGTCGAGCCGACGACGGTGACGACGGCGTCGGAGGCGGCGCGGGCCCAGTCGCGGGCCGCCTGAATCCGCGTCCGGGAGGAAAAGCTCCGCAAACGGTTACTGCGCGCCTTTCCGGGGCGCGGTACGCCGAGGCCGGTGCGGACCGCTGTGCGTGGCAGCGGGCCGCACCAGCCGGTGTCGTGCTGTGCGCCGAGGGGCGCCGGTCACGGACTCAGGCGGGCTCCCCGGCCCCCTTGGGGAGCAGCGCCTCCGCGGCCGAACGGGACTCCTCGCGCCGCTGCCGCCGGGTGCGGCGCGGCTCCTGGTCGGGCAGCCAGCCGAAGGCCATGCTGCCGCCGATCAGGCCGCACAGCAGGCCGACCATGAACCCTCCGATGTTGGAGGTCACCCAGGTGCCCACGGAGAGCAGCACGGCGGTGACCGAGTAGAACAGCCGCTGTGCCGGGTTGAACAGGATCAGCAGGCCGCACAGGATCATGAGCGACGGCAGGAGGTATCCCGCCAGTCCCTGCATGCCGATGTGCAGGATCACCGGCAGCGGCGCCTTCATCGTCAGAAGGATCTCGGCGCCGCCGAAGGTGAGCAGAACCCCGCCCACGAACGGCCGGCGGCCTCGCCACTGACGGAAACGCTGCCGCGCCGGCGCCTTGGCGGCCGGTTCGGCGGACGCGGTCGCCCCTGGCTCGGGTACGGCCGGCGGTTCGTGCTGGGTCACTGGGTCACGTCCCCGGGCATCCGCTGGTGGAGAACTTCATGCGCAGGTCGGGCAGTTTGAAGACGGCCGCGGTCGCGCCGTAGTTGTGCTGGTACAGGTTCTCGATGGTGACCGTCTTGGCCTGCTGGCCGTAGACACCGGGCGGGCCCTTGTAGCCGGGGACCCGGTCGAAGGTGCTGGAGTCGCGGCCGATCTCGATCTCGCTGAACGTGGCGTTGCCCATGATCTCGTCCGAGTCGATCGCCAGGTTCTCCACCTCGACCTTCTTGCCCTTGTTGCCGGCCGTCAGGATGAGCTGGATGCCGCCGAGGTCGACGGACTGGCACATGTTGGTGATCTTGCCCTTGCCGATGACCGAGGTCACGACGAGGACGGAGCCGTCCGTGTCGCCCTGGTTCGGGCTGTCCTTGATCATGTGGTCCAGCCCGCCGTACTGCTCGAAACCCTGCCCTTCGAGCAGGTCGGCCTTGACGACGAACGGCATGCCGGAGATCGCGAACTGGACGCCGAGGACACCCTCAGCGGTCAGGACGGCGAGCGTCGCGGCGGCGAGGGTGGCGGGGACCGCGAGGATCGCGGCGCGGCGGCCACGGACCCTGCCGCGTCTTTCGGTGGTACCGCTACCCGGACTCCCGGGTGTGTTCTCGGCGGACGGTGTGACGTCCGGGGACGAGGCCATGTCTGCTCCCATGGGCATTAGTACATGCAGGTTGCTTTGTGGCGCGTTGTCCTGGCGCGGACAGCGGCTGTCGCGCACGCTCCCCACAACTCCCGGAAGTCGTACGGTCGTTCTCGTTACGCGGCAGTAGCCAAGCCAGGAAGTTACCGATGGTTACAAGTACGGGTCAAGGGAGTTGTGGAAAAAGGGTGTTCATTGTGCGTCAGCCATGGATCATGGCGCTACCCATGGTGTACCGCTCACAGCCATGATTTTCTGACGATGCGTCACATCACCAACTTCTGCTCGATGCCTTGACGTTGACTGAGCCTCAGGTCTACAACTCTGCCTGGCTCAGCCCGGATCCGTGGCGCCGGATCCGCAGTGCGACGTCTGTCGCGCTCCCGGACCTTCTTCACCGGACGTACCCGTCCCCGCGTGGGACGGGTACCTCTGGCCGAGTCCGCTCACCTGGCATCCCTCCACGGCGTCCACCACGGCCGCTTCCCTCCTGGCCGGCCACTGCCCGCCGTCCGTCACGTACGGAGAAGGCGTCACGGACCGGCAGTCGACGCCGCCGAGTTCACCCCCCTGACGAGATCCCGGCCATCCCGGGCATCTCCGCATCCCCCGAAAGAAAGAGGCACCCGCAATGCGCGCTCGCTCCCTGTTCGCCGTCCTCGGCACCGCCGCCGCCCTCACGCTGCCCGCCATCACCCCGGCCTCCGCCGCGGCCGACGCGGTCCTCACCGCGAACGGCCAGAACGTGGCCGTCGGCGACGTCCTGACCGCCTCCCTGGCCAGCGGCACCGCCGCCACGTTCTACTCCAGCGCGACCGGCACCAGCGGCATCTCCTGCGCGTCCTCGGCGTTCAACGCCACGGTCACCGACAACCCGACCGCGCCCGGCACCGCCACCGAGACGCTCACCGCGCACACCTTCGGCAGCTGCACCTCGAACGTCCTCGGCGTCACGGGCGTCACCAGCATCACCGTCAACAACCTGCCCTACACGGTCTCGGCCGCGTCCGGCGGCGCGCTCACGGTGACCCCGCCGAGCGGCGGCACCATCCAGACCACGATCGTCCTGCGCACCCTGCTCGGCAGCATCACCTGCGTCTACCAGGGCCCGAGCCTGACCGGCACCACCAGCAACACCGACAACAGCATCAACTTCACCAGCCAGGCGTTCACCCGGACCTCGGGCTCGTCCCTGTGCTTCGCCGCGGGCTACTTCACCGCGAAGTACGCGCCGGTGTCGGACGGCACGAACCCGGTGACGGTCAACTGACCTGATCCGACCGGGGCGTTCAGCCGCGCCTCAGCCGCGTGAACAGGGCGGTGCCGCCGGCCAGCAGCAGAATCGCCGCGGCACCGCCCGCCAGCACGGGGGCGGAGGGGCCGGAGCCGGTGCTCTTCGCGACGGGGGTGCTGTCCGGGCTCGCGGCGGCGGGCGCGGAAGCCGTCGCGGGGCCGGGAGCCGGGGCCGGCGCCGGTGCGGGCGTCTCCTTCCGCGCGGGCTCCTTCGGCGCGTCGTCCTTCTGCGCCGCTTCCCCCTTCACCTCCTCCTTCTGTGCGGCCTCCTTCTGCGCGGCCTCCGGGAACACCACGTCCGAGCACGAGTAGTACGTGTCCGCCGTGCTCGTGTTCTGCCAGATCGTGTACAGCACCTGCCGCCCCGTCCGGTCGGCCGGCAGCTTCGCGCTGAACCGGTAGGCGCCGTTGGACAGTTGCGGGTCCTTGACGACCGCGAACGGCTCCGAGGGCAGCTCGGACCAGGTGAGCGGCTTCGCCGGGTCGTACCCCGGTTCCGTCAGGTACAGCTTGAACGACCCGGTGTGCGGGATCGTCGACGCGTACGTCATCCGCAGCGTCGCCCCCGGCCGCAGCTGTGTCGCGGGCCAGTCGTCGCGCGCCAGGTCGAGCCCCCGGTACGCGGGAAGACCCCCGCTGCACAGCTCGCCGTCCGGGATCGTCCGCCGGTCGCGCCCGTTCACGCCGGCCACGCGCAGGTTGTCCCACGCCGCGAAGGACGCGCCGTTCGCCCGTACGGCCGCGCGGCAGGCCGCCGTACCGGCGTTCGCGCCGCCCTCGGGGGAGCAGGCGTAGACGCGGCTGACCGGGGTGGTGGGGGCGCCGTGCGCGACGGCGGGTCCCGTTGCGACGGCCAGCGTGCCGAGCACGGCCGCCGTGAGCGGGGCGAGACGGTGACGGAACATGCGGGAACGCCTCCTCGGGAACGGCTGCACCGGGCATGTACGGCCGGCCGGGCGCTCGCGTTCAACCACCGGCCCGATCAGCAGAGATGCTGTCGGAAAACGCTTTCCGTTCTTTTGCCGAGAGCGGGGAGCAAACCGCGCATAGGGGCCTCAACTGCCTCTGGAAATGGGGTTCTCTCGATGTGATCGAGGGTTTCCCCTGTATCCGGATGACCTGCTCTTTGCCTATCGTTCCACCACAGCCGACCCACAGGTAACCCCGAAACCGGTCGGCCAACCCGCCTGGCCCGCCATCGCGCGCTGCTCGACGCACTCCCCACAGCTTCGACGCCGAAGCGAACTCCACCGTCGCTCCCGCCCCCGTGCCCGGAGCCGGCCATGAAAGGCACCCCTTTGCGCACTTCCCCTGCCCTGAGACGGCAGCTCATATCCGTCGCCGCCCTCTCCGCGGCCCTGCTGACCGGCACGACGCTCCCGTCCGTCGCCGCGCCCGCCCAGGACGCCACCGCACTGCCGCCCGTGTCCGCCGCGCAGACCGAGGCCGCCCCCGGCGTCACCGCCGAGCGCCTCATCGTCGGCTACAAGTCCGGCACGGCCGAGGCCACGTCGAACCAGGCCGCCGAGGCCGACGCCACCGCCAAGGACGCCGACTTCAGCCGCCGCCTCGGCACCGGCGCCGCCCTGGTCGACCTCGACGGTGCCTCCAAGGCGGACGTCGCCGACGTCGTCGCCCAGTACAAGGCCGACCCCTCGGTCGCCTACGTCGTCCCGGACCGCCTGAACCGGCCGCAGGCCGACCCGAACGACACCGAGTACGCCAAGCAGTGGGACCTCTTCGAGACCACGGCCGGCATGAACGTTCCTGCGGCCTGGAACACCACCACGGGCGCCGGCGTCACCGTCGCCGTCATCGACACCGGCTACGTCGCGCACTCCGACCTCGCCGCGAACATCGTCGGCGGCTACGACTTCATCGCCGACACCGCCGTCTCCGTCGACGGCAACGGCCGCGACAACAACCCGGCCGACCCGGGCGACTGGTACAACGCCGACGAGTGCGGCGCGGGCATCCCGGCCTCCACCTCCTCCTGGCACGGCACCCACGTGGCCGGCACGATCGCCGCCGTCACCAACAACGGCAAGGGCATCGCCGGCATCGCGCACGGCGCGAAGATCTCTCCGGTGCGCGTGCTCGGCAAGTGCGGCGGCTACGACTCCGACATCATCGACGCGATCACCTGGGCGTCCGGCGGCACCGTCTCCGGCGTCCCGGCCAACACGAACGTCGCCAAGGTCATCAACATGAGCCTCGGCGGCGACGGCGCCTGCTCGACGGCGACGCAGAACGCGATCAACGGTGCCGTGGGCCGGGGTACGACGGTCGTCGTGGCCGCGGGCAACGAGAGCGACAACGTCGCGAACCACAACCCGGGCAACTGCAACAACGTCATCTCGGTCGCCGCGACCAACCGCGCGGGCGCCAAGGCGTCGTACTCCAACTTCGGTTCCCTGGTGGACATCGCGGCGCCGGGCGGCGAGACCCGCTCGGTGACCGCGAACGGCATCCTCTCCACGCTGAACGCCGGCACGAAGACGCCGACCACCGAGAGCTACAAGTACTACCAGGGCACCAGCATGGCCACCCCGCACGTCGCGGGCCTCGCCGCGCTGCTGAAGTCGGCCAACCCGGCGCTCACCCCGGCCCAGATCGAGTCGGCCATCAAGACCAACTCCCGTCCCCTGCCGGGCGCCTGCTCGGGCGGCTGCGGCGCCGGTCTCGCGGACGCGGCCAAGGCCGTCGCCGCGGTGAGCGGTTCGACGGGCGGCGGCACGGTGTTCTCCAACACGACCGCCGTCGCGGTCCCGGACAACGCCGCGGCGATCGAGTCCTCGATCTCCGTCACCGGCCGCACCGGCAACGCCCCGGCCAACCTCCAGGTCGGCGTGGACATCAGCCACACCTACCGCGGTGACCTGGTCATCGACCTGGTCGCGCCCGACGGCACGGTCTACGGCCTGAAGGCCGCCTCCTCCGACTCCGCGGACAACCTCGTCACCACGTACACGGTCGACGCGTCCAGCGAGACGGCCAACGGCACCTGGAAACTGCGCGTGAAGGACAGCGCGGCACAGGACACGGGGACGCTGAACAGCTGGAAGCTGACGTTCTGACGGTTGATCAATTCTGGGGGCACGATGAGTAGTTGACCGCGCCTCACGAGAAGCGGCGGACCGGCCGGTGTGGATGGACACCGACCGGTCCGCCGTCGTCGTGTTCCCGGAAACGTTTCTTTCTGTGAAACCTCCTACGAAGCCACCCGTTCGGGTGCCTCCAGGACCCGCACCCCCCGGTCCGCCTTCGTGTCCAGCGCGGGCAGCAGCCCCGGTACGGCGATGCTCGGCAGGATGTGCGTCCACAGCACCGACAGCCGCTCCCCGAGGTCCGCGCGCCCGGTCAGCGCCCGCGACATCAGCTGGATCCCGCTGAAGCAGCCGACGAGCAGCTCCACCGTCTGCCGGGGCTGCACCGTCGGCAGCAACTCCCCCCGGTCCCGCGCCTGTTCGAGCAGTTCCTCCAGCCGCTGCGACCACTGCCTGAACGGCCCTCCGTGGTCGATGCGGGCCGGCGCCTCCTGGTCGACCGCGAGCCGGATGCTCCCCCTCAGCAGGGAGCTGGTCAGCAGGCGTTGGCCGACGACGAACGTCATGTCGACGATCTCCTGCAACTTGCACGCCTGCGGCGGGACGCTCCCGAAGGGCACCTGTTCGCCCAGCACCGCCTGCGCCAGCGCCTCCTTGGACGGGAAGTGGAAGTACAGCGCGCCCTTGGTGACGGCGGAGCGCTCCAGGACCATGGCGATGGTGGTGGACGTGTATCCGTGCTCGTCGAAAACCTCACCGGCCGCTTCCACGATGGCTTGGCGCGTTCTGATGGCGCGCTCCTGTTTAGCCATAAGAGCCCCTCCGCGGGACCGAGTTGGCCGATCCCGCGATCGTGTGTCTGTTCGGCCCGATCATAGGATGCCGTCGACTGATCTCATTGATGCCAAACCGGTCGCCTCGTACTCTAACGTTCGCTGTGCGGACGATTCACCGTCTGCCGGGGCCTCACGGGTGACCGCAGGGAGGATGCGATGACCCGACCGCGGCAGTCTGCTGACACCCCGTCCCTGACGGCAACCGTCCCCCGCCAGTTCGTCCACCGCGCGGCCCTCGCCGAGACGTTCCTCACCGGCTGGCGGCGCACCGGGACCGACCGCTTCACCGTGTACGCGCAGTGGCCCCGTGCCCATGGCTTACACGTGTCGCCGGACTGGTGCTCCTACGACCCCTTGCTCGTGGTGGAGACGGTCCGCCAGGCCGGCACCCTGATCATGCACACCGAGTACGGCGTCCCGCTGGACCGGCAGTTCGTGCTCAACGCGTTCGAAGTCACCACGGATCCACACCGGTTGGAGGTCGGGCCGGTGCCGGCCGAGCCGACCGTCGAACTCGCCTTCACCGACGTGCGCTACCGGGGGAGCCAGCCCGCCGCCTGCCGCTACTCCGCCCGCGTCCTGTGCCGCGGGGAGCGGGCCGCGACCGCCGACGTCTCCTTCACCTGCGTCGGCGAGGCCGTCTACCGCAGGCTGCGCGGCGGCCGGACTCCCGGCGCGGTGACGGCCGTTCCGCTGCCGCCGGGGCTGCCGCCGCAGGTCGTGGACCGGGCGCTGCCCGCCGATGTCGTCCTCGCCCTCCCCGGGCTCGATCCACGGGCGCCCGGCGGGAGGTGGCAGCTCCGGGTAAATACCGCACACCCCGTTTTCTTCGACCATCCGCTCGATCACGTCCCCGGGATGCTCCTGCTGGAGGCGGCCCGCCAGGCGGCCCGGTTCGCCCTTCCCGGCACATATGCCCCCAGCGCATACCGGGCGGTCTTCCGCAGGTACGCTGAGCTGGACGAACCCGTCTGGATCGAAGCTCGCGACGAAGGCGGCGGACACCTCCAAGTCGTCGGCGTGCAACGGGAGTCGGCAGTCTTCGAGTGTGGGGTCGACGCCGCCGCAGGGTGAGTTATTGTGTACAGGGGGTGAGAAACAAACGGCATGACCCGTTCTTTTACCGGCCCAGGAGTGTCCCAGGCGATGGCGAGGCAGTTACGCGCCGAACAGACCCGCGCGACGATCATCACGGCAGCGGCCGATCTGTTCGACCGGCATGGTTACGAATCGACGAGCCTCAGTGACATCGTCGAGCACGCCCAAGTCACCAAGGGCGCCCTGTACTTCCACTTCGCGGCCAAGGAGGACCTGGCCCACGCGATCATGGAACTCCAGTCCCAGGCCGCCCAGCGCGTCGCGGGCGACATCGACAACCGGGGCTACACCTCCCTCGAAGCGCTGATGCGCTTCACCTTCGGCCTGGCCCGGCTGTCCGTCGAAGGCCCCATCTCCCGGGCCGGGTTGAGACTCGCGACCGGGGGAGTCGCGGTGCGACCGCCCCTGCGCCACCCCTTCTCCGAATGGCTGGAGCTCGTCACCCGCGGCCTGTCCGGCGCGGTCCGCGAGGCCGACATACACCAGGACGTCGACATCGACGCCGTCGCGCACTCCCTGGTCTGCTTCTTCGTCGGCACCCGCGTCGTCGGCCGCTCCCGCGAGGCCTCCGGCCGGCTGCCGCGCCGGATGGCGGAGATGTGGTACGTCCTGATCCGCGGCCTCGTCCCGGTCCCACGCCGCCCGCGCTACCTGAGCCTGGCCTCCCGGCTGGAACGGGAGATCACGGCGGCGTGCGTGTCCTGAGCGGGACGTACTCGCCCCGGTGGGACGCGAGTTCACGGCGCGGTCCGGATCCCCGGGTGGCCTGAAACAGTGTCAGGAAGCGTTTCCGACAAGGCCGACGGGGGACAGGTGGTCGTACGGCGGGCACGCGGGTCCGCCGTGCCGTGTGGGGCATGGCGCGGGCGGCCGGTGACGGGGCCGATCCGCGCGATACGGTGATCCGCATGCCCCACACCTCCGCCCCGCCGGTGCTCCGCGGCGACGAACCCGGCTCCTTCCGCCGCTCCGTCCTCGCCGAACGCCACCCCGCGATCATCCGCCAGGTGCGCGAGGCGTTCCCGTACGGCCCCACGGTGACCCGCGCCCTCGACGCGCTCTCGGTCACCTGTACGCGGGGTGTCCTGGAGCCGCTCCCCCCTGACGCGCACGACCTCGACCGCTGGCGCGCCTGGGGGCTCGACGCCCTGCTCGGCACCTCCTGGTACGACGCGCCCTGGCTCTGGTCGGAGAGCTGGTTCTACCGGCAACTCCTCGAAGCCGTCGGCTACTTCACCCCCGGCCCGGGCCAAGGCGTCGACCCGTTCCGCCCGTTCAAGCTGGCGGAACTCGACTCCCCGGAGACCGCCGAGGAGTTGGCCGCCCTCGACGCCCTGACCTCCCTGTCCGAGGACGAGCGCGGCCGGGCCCTGCTGCACGGCTCCCTCTGGGGCAACCGCGCCGACCTCGGCTTCCGCCTCTCCGACGCCGGCGCCGAAGAGCGGGCCGCCGTACCGGCGTTGGTCGCCGACGACAGCGACGCGCTGTGGGCCGCGCTGAAGGACGCCGCGAGCGTCTGCCTGGTCGCGGACAACGCGGGACGCGAACTCGTCCCCGATCTGCTGTTCCTGGACCACCTGCTGACGGAGCGTCACATCGGGCGGGCGGTGCTGCACGTCAAGCCGTACCCGTACTACGTCTCCGACGCGACCTACGCCGATGTCCTCGACGCCGTCCGGAAGCTGGTGGCGGCTCCCGGTGTCGCCGGTGAGTGCGGGCGGCGGGTGTGGGCCGCGCTGTCCGAGGGCACCCTCGTCGTGCGCGCCCACCCCTTCTCCGCCGCGCCGCTGGGGTACGCGGAGATGCCGGACGACCTGCGCGCCGACTTTGCGGGAGCCTCGGTGACGATCCTCAAGGGGGACCTCAACTACCGGCGGCTCGTGGGGGACCGGATGTGGCCGCCGACGACGCCGTTCGCGGACGTCACCGCGTACTTCCCGGGCGCGGTCGCGGCGCTCAGGACCCTCAAGTCCGATGTGATCACGGGGCTTTCGGCCGAGACCGAGGCGGCGTTGACGGCAAGTGAGGGACAGGAGTGGCGGATCGGGGGGACGCGGGCGCTGATCCAGGTGCGGTGAGCCTGAAAGGGCGGCTGCCGAGAGGGAGCTGACGAGTCATCAACTGTCAGCCGTCAGCCGTCAGCCGTCAGTCGTCAGCCGTCAGTCGTCCGTCCTGAGGAAGTCCTCCACCACTCGGATCAGCTCCAGCGGCGTCTCGTCCATGGCGTAGTGCCCCGCCGACGCCAGCTCGTACAACTCGGCGTTCGGGTACCACTCCAGCCAGGTCGCCCGCATCAACTCCGCCGACAGCGCCGGGTCCAGCGCGCCCGTCACCGCGAGGGACGGCACCGGCGAGCCCTCCGTGTCCGCGTGGAAGTCCTCGCGGGCCCAGGAGTCCAGCCAGGCGCGGAACGCCTTCGCGTCGCTCACCGCGAGGGAGCGGGCCACCATGCGGTCCAGCCAGGCGGCGGGGCGCGCGCCGCCGGTCGTCACGTCGAGGATCGCCCGGCGGTTCTCGGGGCGCCGGTCGGCCTCAGCGAACAGCGTCCACTGCTCCGGCGGCAGGTCGAGCCCCGACGCGGGCACCGGTGACACGCCCACCAGCCGCCGTACCCGGTCCGGGGCCCGGGCCAGCAGGCGCTGCCCGATCGCGCCGCCCATCGAGTGCCCGACCACCGAGAAGCGCGCCCAGCCGAGCCGGTCGGCCAGCTCCACCAGGTCGGCGGCGGCCTCGGCGGTCGTGAACGCGCCGCCCGCGTCGCGCGCCGCGCCGTACCCGCGCAGGTCGACCAGCGCGTACTGGAACGCCGACCGGTCGAGGTCGGGCAGGACGGGCGCGTACGCCGTGCGGTCGGCGAGCCAGCCGTGCACCGCGAACACCTTGTGGGCGCCGTCGCCGTGCAGCTCGTGGGGGAGCGTGAAGGGGGTCGTCATGGGGTCACGGTGCGGGGCGGGGGGAGGCGGCGGCAAGAGGGCGTACGTGGCGGACGGCGGGGGCTTGCGGTGTCTCGCGCGCCCCCTGCGTGAGTCCGCGCTCCGGCGCTCGCGCAACCGTTCGGGCCGAATTCACGCGATGGTGTGATCATGTGAGGCCGAACGGATGCCCCTCGGAGGGCGCGGGTAGGGCCCGGCCATGACGCAGCCGTTCGAACTCCCGCACTTCTACATGCCGCACCCCGCGCGGCTGAACCCGCACGTCGAGCAGGCCCGTGCGCACTCCACGGCGTGGGCGCGCGAGATGGGCATGCTGGAGGGGTCGGGCATCTGGGAGCAGGCCGACCTGGAGGCGCACGACTACGGGCTGCTGTGCGCGTACACGCACCCCGACTGCGACGCGGACGCGCTGTCGCTGATCACCGACTGGTACGTGTGGGTGTTCTTCTTCGACGACCACTTCCTCGACATGTACAAGCGCACCCCGGACCGCGCCGCCGGCAAGGCCCACCTGGACCGCCTGCCGCTGTTCATGCCGCTGGACCTGTCGACGCCCGTGCCGGAGCCGCTCAACCCCGTGGAGGCCGGTCTCGCGGACCTGTGGGCGCGCACGGTCCCGGCGATGTCCGAGGACTGGCGGCGCCGGTTCGCGACCGCCACCGAGCACCTGCTCAACGAGTCGATGTGGGAGCTGTCCAACATCGACGAGGGCCGCATCGCCAACCCCGTCGAGTACATCGAGATGCGCCGCAAGGTCGGCGGCGCGCCCTGGTCGGCGGGGCTCGTCGAGTACGCGACCGCCGAGGTGCCCGCCGCCGTCGCCGGCACGCGCCCGCTGCGGGTGCTCATGGAGACCTTCTCGGACGCCGTGCACCTGCGCAACGACCTGTTCTCGTACGAGCGCGAGGTCCTCGACGAGGGCGAGAACAGCAACGGTGTCCTCGTCCTGGAGACGTTCTTCGGCTGTACGACGCAGGAGGCCGCCGACACCGTCAACGACATCCTGACCTCGCGCCTGCACCAGTTCGAGCACACCGCGTTCACCGAGGTCCCCGCTGTCGCCCTGGAGAAGGGCCTGCGGCCCGACGAGGCCGCCGCGATCGGCGCGTACGCCAAGGGACTCCAGGACTGGCAGGCGGGCGGCCAGGAGTGGCACATGCGCTCCAGCCGCTACATGAACAAGAACGCCCGCCCGGCCAACCCCTGGGAGCGCCTGACGGGCCCGGGGACGTCGGCCGCCGGTGTCGGCGCGCTCCTGGCGTCGGCCGCCGCCGAACGCCTGCGCGCGTACACGCACGTGCCGTTCCAGAAGGTCGGCCCGTCGCTGCTCCCCGACCTGCGGATGCCGTACGAGGTGGAGCTGAGCCCCCACCTGGAGGGCGCCCGGCAGCGGCTCGTCCCCTGGATGCACGCGACCGGCATGCTGGAGGAGGGCGTCTGGGACGAGGACCGGCTGCGCGCCGCCGACCTCCCGCTGTGCTCCGCCGGCATCGACCCGGACGCGGACGCGCGCGAGCTCGACCTCAGCTCGCGCTGGCTCGCCTGGGGCACCTACGCCGACGACTACTACCCCCTCGTCTTCGGCCGGCGTGGCGACCTCGCGGGCGCGCGCGTGGCCACCGCGCGCCTGAGCGCCTGCATGCCGGTGGAGGACGGCGAGACGCCCCCGGTGCCCGTGGGCGGCCTGGAACGCGGCCTGGCCGAGCTGTGGGCGGACACCACGGCCGGCATGACCCCGGACGAGCGGCGGGCCTTCAGGGCGACCGTCGACACGATGACCGAGAGCTGGCTGTGGGAGCTGTCCAACCAGCTCCAGAACCGGGTCCCCGACCCCGTCGACTACCTGGAGATGCGCCGCGCCACCTTCGGCTCCGACCTCACCCTCAGCATGTGCCGCCTGGGCCTCGGCCCCGCCGTACCCCCCGAGGTGCACGCCAGCGGTGTCGTGCGCTCCCTGGAGAACGCCGCCATCGACTACGGCGCGCTCCTCAACGACGTCTTCTCGTACCAGAAGGAGATCGAGTACGAGGGCGAGGTGCACAACGCGATCCTCGTCGTCCAGAACTTCTTCGGCTGCGACTACCCCACGGGCGTACGGATCGTGGCCGATCTCATCAACCAGCGCATGGAGCAGTTCGAGCACATCGTCGCGCACGAACTGCCCGTCCTGTACGACGACTTCGACCTGTCGCCCGACGCGCGCGCGGGGATGGACACCTACGTCGCCGACCTGCGCCACTGGATGGCCGGCGTCCTCAACTGGCACCGCCAGGTCGACCGCTACAAGCCGGAACACCTCGCCACGCGCGCGCACGGGTTCCTCCCGGACCGGGCCCCGGTGGCCGTCGGCCGGCAGGCGAACACGGTGTTTTCAGGACTTTCTCTTGCGGAATAGGACATTCACTGAACCTTGGGGAGGCACACGGAGTCTTCTGGGGTGAGGGGAACGTCCGAACCGACTCACTACGGGGGTAGTGCCTCATGACCGACACCGTCGAGAAGACGACCGAGACCGAAGTGACACCGGCGGCAGCCCAGGAGCTGACGCCGTACGTCGCCCCGCTGACCGTCCCGCCGGTCCTGCGCCCCGCGCAGGGGGACGTCACGCACGAGACCGAGATCGCCCTGCGCCCCGCGTGGGTGCGCCTGCACCCGCAACTGCCGCCGACCCTGATGTGGGGCTACGACGGCGTGGTCCCGGGCCCGACCATCGAGGTGCGCCGGGGGCAGCGCGTACGCATCGCGTGGACCAACCGCATCCCCGAGGGCAGCGAGTACCCCGTCACCGCCGTCGAGGTCCAGCGCCCCGGGACGACCACCGAACCGGGCCGCGAGGGCGTCGAGCCGAACAAGGACGTCGCCGCCCTGCCCGCCTGGTCGGTGACCCACCTGCACGGCGCGCAGACCGGCGGCGGCAACGACGGCTGGGCCGACAACGCGGTGGGCCACGGCGACGCCCAGCTCTCCGAGTACCCGAACGACCACCAGGCCGTCCAGTGGTGGTACCACGACCACGCCATGAACATCACGCGCTGGAACGTGATGACGGGCCTGTACGGCACGTACCTGATCCGCGACGACGAGGAGGACGCCCTCGGGCTCCCCGCGGGCGCCCGCGAGATCCCGCTGCTGCTCGCCGACCGCAACCTCGACACCGACGAGGACGGCCGCCTCAACGGCCGCCTCCTGCACAAGACGCAGATCGTCGGCATCAGTCCGGAGACCGGCAAACCCGTCTCGATCCCGTTCACCGGCCCGTACTCCACCGTCAACGGCCGCATCTGGCCGTACGCCGACGTCGAGGCCGGCTGGTACCGCTTCCGCCTGGTCAACGCGTCGAACGGGCGCATCTACAACCTCGTCCTGGTCGACGAGGACGGCCTCCCGGTGCCCGGCGTCGTCCACCAGATCGGCAGCGACGGCGGGCTCCTGCCGCGCCCCGTGCCGATCGACTTCGACGCGGCCATGCCCGCGCTGATCGCCGCCCCCGCCGAGCGCTTCGACCTCCTCTTCGACCTGCGCGGACTCGAAGGCCGCACCCTGCGGCTGGTCAACAAGGGCCCCAACCAGGCCCCCGGCGTGCCCGACCCGGCGGGCGACGTGCGCTACCCCGACGTCATGCAGTTCCGCGTCGGCGAGGCGTGCGAACCGGACACCTTCGAACTCCCCGAGGTGCTCTCCGGCTCCTTCCGCCGCATCAGCCACGACACGCAGCACGAGCACCGGATGATCGTCCTCACCCCGCCGAACACCAAGGGCGGGGGCGGGCACCCGGAGATCTGGGAGATGGTCCTGCTGCCGAACGCGGACGGCATCCAGTTCCCGGCCGAGGGCATCATCCAGATCACGGGCGCGGACGGCACGCCGAAGACGTACCGGCGCATCGCCCGCACCTTCAACGACGGCCTGGGCTTCACCGTCGCCGAAGGCTCCTACGAGCAGTGGACGTTCCTCAACCTCGCCGGGTTCGCCCACCCGATGCACATCCACCTCGCCGACTTCCAGATCATGGGGCGGGACGTGTACGACGTGTCGGGCTTCCGGCCCGAGGTCGGCGGCACGGCCACGCCGATCGCGCTGAAGCCGGACGTGGTGCCGATCCCGGCCAACGAACAGGGCTACAAGGACGTCTTCCGCGCGCTCGGCGGGCAGGGGCTGCGGGTCATGGGCGCGTTCGACGGCGCGTACGGGCGGTTCATGTACCACTGCCACTTCCTGGAGCACGAGGACATGGGCATGATGCGGCCGTTCGTCGTGCTGCCGCCGGAGGCGCTGAAGTTCGACCACGGCGGGGGCGGGCACGGGCATGAGGGTCACACGGGCTGACCCGCCCGCGCGCGTGTGGCATGGTCCACGGCGGCCCGCGCCAGCGCCCTGATCACCGGGTGCGGGTGCGAGCCGTCGCCGGACAGTTCCGGCTGGAACAGCGTCGCCAGGAAGAACGGGTGGCCGGGGAGTTCGGCCACCCGGGGCTCGCCCGCCGCGTCCCGTCCCGAGAAGCGCAGGCCGTGCGCGGTCAGGGCGTCCTCGTGGCGGGCCAGCCCGTACCGGCAGGAGTAGCGCTCCACCGTGCGCTCGGCGCCGGTCACGGTGTGGGCGAGCGAACCCGGTTCCAGCAGCACGGTGTCCTCGTGGCCCTCCAGCGAGCAGGCGAGGGGTTCGAAGAGGGGGGCCTCGGCGTCGGGGTCGTTCTCCGCGTGCGCGGCGTCCGGCAGCCCGGCCGCGTTCCGCGCGAACTCCAGCAGCGCGTGCTGGAACCCGCCGCACGTCCCGAGGAACGGCACGCCCGCCACGCGCGCGTGCCGGATCGCCGCCACCGCGCCCTCCTCGCTGCGGTACGGGCTCCCCGGCACGACCCACACCGCGTCGAACCCGCGCACGGCGCCCTCGCGCGCCGCGTCCTCGGTGGGGATCCAGTACGCGTCCAGGACCAGCCGGTCCCGTACGGCGAGTGCCTCCAGCAGGAGCGGGATACGGGTGTGCGAGACGACGTGCGGGGAACGGTCCCCGACCAGGGCGATACGAGTTGTCATGCCGACGATCCTGGCTCCGGCCCGAGTTCACGTCCAACGATGATTCCTGGACCCTCGATAAGCAGAACTGATGACACCCTGGCCGTATGGACCCCCACCTCCTGCGCACCTTCGTCGCCGTCGCCCGCCTCGCGTCCTTCTCCGAGGCCGCCCGCGAACTGGGCTACACCCAGTCGGCCGTCTCGCAGCACATCGCCGCGCTCGAACAGGACCTGGGCACCCCCCTGCTGACCCGCCGCCCCGTCACCCCCACGCCGGCCGGAGAGCGCCTCCTCGAACACGCCAGGCCCCTCCTCCTGCGCCTGGACGCGGCCCGCGCCGACATCGCCCGCATCGCCGCCGCGCCCTCCTACGGCCTGACCCTCGCCGCCTCCCCGACCGCGCTCGGTGCCCGCGTCCTGGCCTCGCTCCCGCCCGTCGGCGTCACGGTGCGCGTCCTCGCCCGCGAGGCCGTCCCCGCGGCCGTCGCGACCGGCACCGCCGACATCGGCCTCGTGGACGGCCTCGCGGCCCCCAGCGACCCGCTGCGCCTGCCCGACGTGGCCCCCCTGACGACACACGGCGTCTCCGAGGAACCCGCGGGTGTGCTGCTCCCCGACTCCCACCCCCTGGCCGGGCGCCCCGGCCTGCGCCTCGCCGACCTCGCGGACGCCCGCTGGATCGACGCACCGGACACCGGGCTCCCGCTGGCACACCTGCGGGCCGCCAACGGGGGCCACGGCTTCCGGGGCGCGCTGCGCTACGAGGGCACCGACGTCCGCGCGCTGACAGCCCTGGTGGCAGCGGGGCACGGGCTGACCCTGCTGCCCCGCTCGGCCGCCTCCGGCGCGCCGGGGACACGCACGGTCACGCTCACGGCGCCTCGGGTGGTGCACCGGGTGGAGTGCGTGTACGCGGGGGTGCTGACGGGGGCGGCGGAGGAGGTGGTGGGGGCGTTGGGGGCTTTGGGGGCTTTGGGGTGAGGGCACGCGCGGGGGAGAGGCGGCCGGGTGTGGGGCCGTGGGGGCTTGGGGCCTGGTGGGCGCGCGCGGGGAGCGGGCCATCTTCACGTGTGTGGTCGTGGTGTGCGGTGGGCATGCCGGGCGCGCGGGGAGCGGCGCGGACGGTGCGGAAACTGTCCCGGCTGGGCCGCCATGACGGGCTCGCGGGGGAGTGGCGACGGGTGTCGGGCAGTGCTCCGCGCGCGGTGCTTGAGGAGGTGCCGGACATCGCCTGGTGAGGGGCGCACGCGCGCGGGAGTCGCCGTCGGGGTGTCCGGGCTCGGCTGACACCCCTGAAGCGCCGCCGGCCCTGAAACGCCGCCGTTCCTGAAGCGCTGTCGGCCCTCCCGCGCGCGAGGCGTTCGGCGTTCGGGAGGCGGGTGTGCCGGGGCCGCGGTCCGGCCCTTCCCGCGTGCACCCCGGGTTGCCCCTACCTCTCTTGACCGGCGGTCAGTCTCACTCGTTCGTGGTACGTCGGGGGCCGGTGGGCCGGGTAGAGCATCTGCCGGAGGCGATCGCGATGGAACAGACTGCGTTGCGGCCCAAGCCGATGCCCGGACGGGAGCCGGGGGGCGGTGAGCGGGGCGGGACCGTGCGGCGTCCGCATGCCGCGCGGCGGCGGGGGCGGCGGATCACGACCCTGCTGCTCGGGTTCTTCGCCGCGACGGTCCTCGTCCTGGCCGGCGTCGGGCTCGGCACGGTCGGGGCGACGGTGATCGGCATGAGCAAGCTGGCCGAGATGCAGAAACTGGCGGCCCGCGCGCCCGCGGGGACGAAGGCCGCTCCCGGCACGCCCGCGCCGGTGGCGCCCTCCCCGGCCCCGGCCCTCTCGGCACCGCCCGCGCGTGCGACGCTCGGCGTGGAGGCGGTCGACGCGCAGAAGGCGGGCGCCGAGATCGTCGCCGTCCACGTCCCCGGCCCCGGCTACACGGCGGGGCTCGTGCGCGGGGACGTACTGCTGACGTTCGGCGCGACCCGGATCGACTCGGCGGCCGACCTCGTACGCGCGGTGGGCGGGGCGGAGCCGGGCGAGGAGGTCAAGCTGACGGTGCTGCACCGGGGCGGGGGGTACCAGCAGCTGACGGTCGTGCCCGGGGTGGTGGTGTGAGCCCGTTCCCGCCGGACGAGTCGGTCGCGGCAGTAATAGTGGATGATCAGCGGACAAGTCGCAGGGGGCTGTGGAAAACTTCCGCTGCCGTGCTCCGGGATACGCGACGATGGGCCGTAGCCGCGCAGCACCCCGTACCTGGTGCGACGGGTGGCGAACCGGCTCGCGCGGCCCCTGCCGCGCGGGCAGGATGCTGCCCGTAGCCCCTGACCCGCCCGGAGGCCCGGATGACCGCCACCGCACCCTTCACCGCCGAGGACTACCGCGCCCGCATGGAGCGTGCGGCCCGCTCCGCCGCCGACGCCGGTCTCGCGGGCCTCCTCGTCGCCCCGGGCCCCGACCTCGTCTGGCTCACCGGCTACGCCCCCACCGCCGAGACGGAGCGGCTCACCCTGCTGGTCCTCGCGCCGGGACAGGACCCCGTCCTCGTCGTCCCCGCGCTGGAGGCGCCCGACGCGGCACACGCGCCCGGCGCGCCCGCGCTGACCTTCCGGGACTGGACCGACGGCAAGGACCCGTACGCCGCGACGGCCGCCCTCCTCGACCCGCGCGGACGCTTCGGGGTCAGCGACAACGCGTGGGCCCTGCACCTGCTGGCCCTCCAGAAGGCGCTGCCCGGCACGGCGTACGCGGCCCTCACGGAGGCGCTGCCGATGCTGAGGGCCGTCAAGGACGCGGCCGAACTGGAGCTGATGGCGGCGGCCGGCGCCGCGGCCGACGCGGCGTTCGAGGGCATCCGCGCGGTGCGCTTCGCCGGGCGCCGGGAGTCCGAGGTGGGCGCCGACCTCGCGCGCCTGCTGCGCGAACACGGCCACCAGCAGGTCGACTTCACGATCGTCGGCTCCGGCCCGAACGGCGCCAACCCGCACCACGAGATGGGCGAGCGGGTCATCGAGGACGGCGACATGGTCGTCCTGGACTTCGGCGGCCTCAAGGACGGCTACGGCTCCGACACGACCCGGACCGTGCACGTCGGCGAGCCCACCGAGGAGGAACGCCGGGTCCACGACGTCGTGCGCGAGGCGCAGGAGGCCGGGTTCCGCGCGGTGCGCCCCGGCGCCGCCTGCCAGGACGTCGACCGGGCCGCCCGCGCGGTGATCGCCGACGCCGGGTACGGCGAGTACTTCATCCACCGCACCGGGCACGGCATCGGGGTCACGACCCACGAACCGCCGTACATGATCGAGGGCGAGCGGCAGGCCCTCGTACCCGGCATGTGCTTCTCCGTGGAGCCAGGGATCTACCTGCCGGGGCGGTTCGGGGTGCGGATCGAGGACATCGTGACGGTCACCGAGGACGGCGGGCGCCGGCTGAACCGCACCGCGCGCGAGATGGTCATAGTGCACTGAGCCCCCCAAGGAGCCCCTCCCCACCTCACCGACCTGTGACGGCGCGACCATGACCCAGGCACCCACCCCCACCGCGGACACCGTCCGCCGACTGGCCCACAGCCTCCTCAAGAACGGCGACCCCGGCGTCCGCCCGGTCACCGAGGGCGAGGGGCACTCCACGTGGTGGGTCGGCACCCGCCACGTCCTGCGCCTCGCGCCCGACCGGGACGCCGCCGTCCGCCAGCGCCGCGAACTGCGCCTGCGCGACGCCGTCCGCCCGCACGTGCCGGTCGCCGTGCCGACCAGCGTCGCGCACGGCGAGTGGGCGCCCGGCCTGACCTACACCCTCGACACGCTGGTGCCCGGCGGCACCGCCGAGGAGCACGACGTGTCGGCCGTCGGCGAGGCCGACCTCGCCGGGCTGCTCGGCGGACTGCGCGAGGTCACCGCCCGGCACGCCGAGTCGCTCGGCGTGCCGCGCGCCGCCCCGCGCTCCCTGGAGGCGCTGCGCCGGATGGCCGTCCAGGCCGCCGAACGGCTCGCGAAGGCCGACGAGTTCGACGCCGACCGGCTGGCCCAGCTCACCCCGCCCGGCGCGGCGCAGCTCGCCTCGCAGCCCGGGACCGCCGTCCTCGTCCACCACCGGCTGCGCGGCGAGCACCTCGTGGTGAGCGCCGAGGGGCGGGTGCGCGGCGTCCTCGACTGGACCGCCGCCGTCCTCGGCGACCCCGCCGAGGACATCGCGGGCCTCGTCCTCGCCGTCGGCTCCGGCGCCGCCGTCCGCGCGGCCACCCTCGCCGGCTACGGCCCCCGCCCCTGCCTGCGCGGCCTGTGGCTGGCCCGCTGCGAGAGCGTCGTCCAGCTCGCCGACCGCCTCGACGGCCCCGCGACGGCCCTCCCGCTCGCGCGCACGCGCCTGAAGCGGGCGTGGGAGGCGATCTTGCTGGAGAGGGTGACGGACCTTCGGGAGGACGACGAGTAGCCCGGTCCGCGAAACGCCCCTCAGTCCTGCTCCAGGACCGCACACGCCTCTGCGGGCACCCGGAGCACCCCGTCGGCCCCCGGGGGCTCCACGGGCTCCCAGGCGGCCAGCACGCGGGCCGGGCGGGGGCCCAGGGGGACGTCCGCCGGGGTCGGGGAGAGGTTGACCGCCACCCGGAGGTCGCCCCGGCGGAACGCCAGCCAGCGGGCGCCCTCGTCGTAGGCCACGCGCAGGTCCGCGAGGTCGGGGTCCGTGAGGTCCGGGTGGGCGTGGCGCAGGGCGATCAGCGCGCGGTACCAGGCCAGTACGCGCGCGTGGGGTTCGCGTTCCGCCTCCGCCCAGTCCAGGCAGGAGCGGTCCCGGGTGGCCGGGGACTGCGGGTCGGGGACGTCCTCCTCGGCCCAGCCGTGCGCCGCGAACTCCCGCCGCCTGCCCCGCCGTACGGCATCCGCGAGGTCCGGGTCGGTGTGGTCGGTGAAGAACTGCCAGGGCGTCGAGGCGGCCCACTCCTCGCCCATGAACAGCATCGGCGTGAACGGCCCCGTGAGGGTCAGCGCCGCCGCGCACGCGAGGAGCCCCGGCGACAGGGACGCCGAAAGGCGGTCCCCCTGCGCGCGGTTGCCGATCTGGTCGTGGGTCTGGCTGTAGCCCAGCAGCCGGTGCGCGGCCGTCCGGGACCGGTCCAGGGGACGCCCGTGCCGGCGGCCCCGGAACGACGAGTACGTCCCGTCGTGGAAGAAACCGTCCGTCAGGGTCTTGGCCACGGCGGCCAGCGGGGCGCGCGCGAAGTCGGCGTAGTACCCCTGCGACTCGCCCGTCAGCGCGCAGTGCAGCGCGTGGTGGAAGTCGTCGTTCCACTGCGCGTGCAGCCCGAGCCCGCCGCGCTCGCGCGGGGAGATCACCCGGGGGTCGTTCAGATCGGACTCGGCGATCAGGAACAGCGGCCGGCCGGTCTCGTCGGCGAGCGCGTCCACGGCCGCCGACAGCTCCTCCAGGAACGGGTACGCGCGCGTGTCCCGCAGCGCGTGCACCGCGTCCAGCCGCAGCCCGTCCAGCCGGAAGTCCCGCAACCACGCCAGCGCGCTGCCCAGCAGAAACGATCTGACCTCGTCGGACCCGGCCGCGTCCAGGTTCACGGCGGCACCCCAGGGCGTGTGGTGCGTGTCCGTGAAGTACGGCCCGAACGCGGGCAGGTGGTTCCCCGAGGGCCCCAGGTGGTTGTGCACGACGTCCAGGACCACCCCGAGGCCGAGACCGTGCGCCCGGTCCACGAACCGCCTGAGGGCCTCAGGGCCGCCGTACGGCTCGTGCACGGCCCACAGGGACACGCCCTCGTACCCCCAGCCGTTCGTGCCGGGAAACGGGCACAGGGGCATCAGCTCGACGTGCGTGACGCCCAGCGCGGCGAGGTGGCCGAGACGGTCCGCCGCCGCGTCCAACGTGCCCTCGGGGGTGTACGTGCCGACGTGCAGCTCGTACAGCACCGCCCCCTGCAACGGGCGCCCCGCCCACGGCACGCGCCACGCGTACGCGCCCTGGTCGACGACCGCGCTCAGCCCGTCGGGGCCGTCCGGCTGGCGGCGCGAGCGCGGGTCGGGCAGCACGGGACCGTCGTCCAGCGCGAAGCCGTAGCGCGTGCCGTCGGACGCCTCGGCCTCGCCCGTCCACCAGCCCGCGCGCCGCGGATCGCGCTCCAGCGCGCGCGTGATGCCGTCGCCGTGGAGCGTCACACGGCCCGCCTGCGGTGCCCACACCTCGAACTGCACGGACGGTTCCCCTTCGTCGGTGGCCCGTCCATCGTGGGCCATGAACGCCCGGTCCGCCCCGCGAACACCGCCACCAGGGCCCGAACCCGTCAAGTACGCGCGCGGGACGAGCCGTTGTCCCCGCCTCCCCACCTGCGCGCGCGGGGCGTCGTTCTCCGGTTTTCTGGACACCCGGGGGCTACTGAAAGACAATCACCAGCGTGACGTCGTCCTTCGAGTTCAACACGTACCCCGCGCGGCTCTCCGACGGGGAGCGCGACAAGGCGCTGAAGGTGCTGCGGGACGGCGTCGCCATGGGGCGCCTGTCCCACGACACGTTCATCCGCCGCATGGAACTCGCGCTCGCCGCGCGCCGCTCCGACGAACTCGCCGCCCTCACCGCCGACCTGCCCCGCGAGAAGCGGCTGTCGCGCCTGGTGTTCGGCAGCGTCGAGGCGGTCTCCGGGTTCACGGTCCGGCTGCGCAACGCCTGGCGCGCCGAGCGGCTCCCCAAGCTCCTGCTGCCCGTCCCCGGCGCCGGACACCCCCTGCGGATCGGCCGCGACCCGGCCAACGGGCTGCGCCTGACCCACGAGACGGTCTCGCGCGTGCACGCCGAACTGAGCCACCAGGGCGGCATGTGGGTGCTGCGCGACCTCGGCTCCACCAACGGGACCACCGTCAACGGCCGGCGCGTCATCGGCGCCGCGATCGTCCGGGAGGGCGACCAGATCTCCTTCGGGCGCGTCGAGTACCGCCTCGCGGCGGGCTGACGTTCGCCGCACGTTCGGGTGACCCGGGTGGGGTGAGGCGGCGCCGATGCCGATGCGTACGGCATGACACGTTTCCTCGTTCTCGCCGCCGCCCTGGCCCTCACGGCCCTCACCGCGCCCGCCGAGGCCGCCCGGAGCGCACTGCCGGGCAACTGGCTCCAGATCAGCGTCACCAAGGGCGACGGCCACTCCAGCGACACGCGCGGCACCCTCCTGCTGTGCAACGACGTCCCCCAGGGGCACGCGAAGGCCGCCGAGGCGTGCGCGCAGCTGCGGGCGGCCCGCGGCGACATCCGGGCCATCCCGCCGAAGGACGTCCTGTGCACCCTCGAATACGCCCCCGTCACCGCCTCCGCGCGCGGGCAGTGGAACGGGCGGCCGGTGCAGTACCAGCACACCTTCGGCAACAAGTGCCAGATGGCGGCCGAGACGGGCGACGTGTTCGCCCTGAACGGCTGACGCCAGGGCTCAAGCCGCTCTCCCGCGCGCGTGCAGCGCCGCCGCCACCACCGTGCGGGACTGGTGCTCCACCTGGTGGGGGAGCGGCACCCAGCGCGCGTGGAACTGGTCCGCGAACGAGGCGCTCCACACGCGCACCAGATGTTCGAGACGGGGCACCGCCCGGTCGTCGTGCTCGCGCAGCACCCGCAGGAGCATCGCCGCCGCCCGCAGCGGCAGCCGCCGGGCGAACGCGTCGACACTGCTGACGTACGCGCGCGAGGTGTCCGCCGGGCGCGTGTGGGCCCAGTCCGAGGCCAGCCCCGGCACCAGGTCCAGACCCCAGCGCGCGGCCCGCAGCAGGGGCCCCTCCGGGCCGTACAGGCGCGGCAGCGCCTCCCGGTGGACCTCCTCGACCATCCGCGCGTCGTCCAGCAGCCTGCGCGACAGGTGCCTGAGGGCCGCCGGAGGGTCCGGGTGGGGCGCGCGGTCGTCCACCAGGTCGCTCGCCCACATCGGGACCTCCACGACCGCCGTGAGGCCGCCGTAGCGGTGCGTGCGGTACCAGGTGCTGTTGCGCGCGTCGTCCGGCATGCTCGGGTACGCCGCGCCCGCGCCAGGACCCGGCATCACATGCACGCCGGGCCCCGACACCGGCCAGCCCGCCGCGTCCGAAGCGCCCGTCTCCACCGGGATCCGCAGCCGCGCCGCCGACCGCGCGAACGGCGCCGCGAGCCCCGGGATGTCCCGGGTCAGCTGCACCCAACTGCCGCCCAGGTCGGTGCCGTGCAGCGACACCTGGAGGTAGGGCCGCAGCTCGTCGATCACACCGGTCAGCGCGCGCGTCTCGGGCGGCAGCCGGTCCGGCGGGAGCGCGGCCGGCGACCACTCCGGCTGCTCGGGGCCGGCCGGCCGGTAGAAGCCCAGGTGGTAGTCCAGCAGGCTGCGCGGCGCGGGCGTGCTGTGCAGGCTCGCGCCGTCCGGGTCCGCGCACACCAGGAAGTGCCACGACCGCCCGGCCCGCAACCCCCGCTCCCGCAGCACCCGTTCGGCCAGCGACAGCAGGGTCGGGCCGCCCGTCGGCTCGTTCGCGTGCGCCCCCGCCACCACCAGCACCGCCCGGCGCGCGTGCCCGACGGACAGCAGGTGCAGCGGCCGTCCCGCGCGCGAGACCCCCACCTGCCGCATCCCGCACAACCCGGGCCGCCGCACGGCCAACGAGCGCGCGGACGAGGTCAGTTCGGCCAACGTCGGATAGCGCGGCTCCGGCAAGACTCACCCCCGTCACAGGTCCTGCTCCGCCCTCCCACTACCCCACGCCCGCCAGACGCTGTCAAGCACGACGGAGGCCGGTGGTACGGGAGAGCAGCCGGGAGCACCTCGGTGGATGTACGGCGTCGGCGCGCACGCCGGGCGCGCGGCATGGGGTGTGCGCGGGCGCGTGACCAGCCGAACGCGCCGGACCGGACCCGGGTCACGCCCCGCCCGCCCCCTCCTCGGCCCGCTCCAGCAGGGCCACCGGCAGACGGCCGAAAACGTCCCCCACGCGCGCGTGCCCCTCGAACACCCGCCCGTCCCCCAGGACGTCGGCCCACCGCCCCGGCGGCAGCGGCAGCACCGTCCCCCGCCAGCCGCCCGCCTCGGCCAGCCGCAGCGACAGCCGCGTCACGGCGGCGACCACCGCGCCGGAGCGCGCGTACGCCAGACAGTGGCCGGCCGCCTCCCCGCGCGCGGGCAGCGGCGTGTAGGTCGCCGACGCGCCGAACACCTCGGGCCGGCGTCGGCGCAGGCGCAGGGCGGCGGCCGTGAGGGCGGCTTTCTCGTCGGGAACGGCCCTCTCGTCGTGGGCGGCCGTTGCGCCGGGGGCGGCTTCTCCGTCGGGAAGGGGCGCCGGGAAGCGTGCCGGGCGTCGGTTGTCGGGGTCCACCAGGGCCAGGTACTCGCTCTCGGTGCCCTGGTAGACGTCCGGCACGCCCGGCATCGTCAGGTGCACCAGGGCGGTCGCGAGGACGTTCGCCCGGATGTGCGGGGCGAGGTCGCGGCGGACGGCCAGCACCCGTTCCGCGCCCGCCGGGCCTGCCTCGGCGAACGCCTCCACCGCCTCCTCGTACGCCGCGTCGCGCTCCGTCCAGCTCGTGCGCAGGCCCGCTTCCCGGACGTGCTTCAGCAGCGCCTCGCGCAGGCGCGCGGGGTCGGCGGGACCGAGGCCGAAGACCGTCTGCCAGGCCGCCCACGCCAGCTGCGGGTCCTCGAACGCGGGGAGCTGGGCGACGAGTCCGGCCCACCGCTCGGGGCACTCGGTCAGGACCGCGAGCGCCGCGCGGACATCGGCACTGCGCTTCGTGTCGTGCGTCGAGACGACCGTCCCGCCGGTCGGCCAGTCGCGCTGCACGCGCGCGCAGTACGCGTGGAACGCGTCCGGCGACACGGCCGGGGCGCCGGGATCGCCGCCCACCTCCGTCGCCGACAGCAGGGGCACGTACCGGTAGAACGCCGTGTCCTCCACGGACTTGGCGCGCAGCGCGGACGAGGTCTGCGCGAACCGGGTACGCAGTTCGGCGCCGTACGCGGCGGTGCCCAGGAGGAGGTTCCGTACGACGTCCACCGCGCCCGCCTCCTCCGGGACCGCGAACGCGGCGCGGGCCTGCCGGGCGGCCTCCTCGGTGAGGACGGACGCCGGGTCGGACGCGGGGTAGGGGCGGTAGACCTCCATGCGGACCAGGAGTTCCGTGAGCGCCGTGCGCAGGGCCCAGGGGGCCCGGTCGAGGGCGGCGGGGTCGGGGGAGGCGGCGCAGGCGCGGACGGCCGTGCGGGTCAGGCGGTCGAGCTCGGCGGCGAGTTCGTGGGTGAGGGTCGTGTACGCGGCCCGCCGGACGGTCGCCGCCCAGTCGCCGCCCCGATCGGCCTGAGCGCCCGTCAGACGGCCGTACGCGGCCAGGAGGCCGGAGTACCCCACCGGGTCCGTGAAAAGGCCGTCCACGTGCCGCAGGGCGTCGTAGCCGGTCGTCCCGGCCACCGGCCAGGAGTCCGGGAGGCGTTCGCCGGCCGAGAGGATCTTCTCGACGACCGTCCAGCGCCCGCCCGTCGCCCGGTGCAGCCGCTCCAGGTAGGCGTCCGGGTCGGCGAGGCCGTCGGGGTGGTCCACGCGCAGGCCGTCCAGGACGCCGTCGGCCAGCAGACGCAGCAGGGTCGCGTGGGTGGCCTCGAAGACCTCCGGGTCCTCCACCCGCACCCCGATCAGCTCCGAGATGCTGAAGAACCGCCGGTAGTTCAGCTCCGTGCGCGCCAGCCGCCACCACACCGGCCGGTACCACTGGGCGTCCAGCAGCTCCGGCAGCGGCAGTCCGGCCGTCCCCGCGCGCAGGGGGAGGACGTGGTCGTAGTACCGCAGCGTCCCGTCCTCGACCCGCAGCCGCTCCAGCTCGTCGCCCAGCGGACCCCCGAGGACCGGGACGAGCATCCGGCCGCCCTGCGCCTCCCAGTCGACGTCGAACCAGCGCGCGTACGGGGACGCCGGGCCCTCCCGCAGCACCTCCCACAGCGCGCGGTTGTGCCGCGGCGCCATCGCCATGTGGTTCGGCACGACGTCCGCGACCAGTCCGAGACCGTGCGCCCGCGCGGCGTGGGCCAGCGCCCTCAGCCCCTCCTCGCCGCCCAGTTCGCCCCGTACGCGCGCGGGGTCGACGACGTCGTAGCCGTGCGCCGAACCCGGCACCGCCTCCAGGACCGGCGACAGGTGGAGGTGCGACACCCCCAGGGAGGCCAGGTGGGGGACGGCCTGTGCCGCGTCCGCGAAGGTGAACGCCGGCTGGAGCTGGAGCCGGTAGGTGGCTGTGGGGTGTCGAGGGGTCATGCAGGGGTTGGTACCCGGGGGAGCGGGGTTCCGTACCGGGCCCCCGGGAACCCGTGGGCTACGCCGGGCGTTGAAGGACCACCACGCTCCGGTCCAGCAGGCGCAGGTGGTCGCCCGCCGACACCTTGAGGCCGGTCCCGGAGGGCGGCGGAGTGGGGTGGGCGGTGTCGACGGTGAGGTGCCAGCGGGGGCCGTGGTCCACGGGGACCACGAAGTCCAGCGGGGTCGGGGAGGGGTTGAACATGAGGAGGAACGAGTCGTCGGTGATGCGCTCGCCGCGCGGACCGGGCTCGGAGATGGCGTGCCCGTTGAGGAACACCGTGAGCGCGGAGGCGGTCGCCGAGGTCCAGTCCCGGTCGGTCATCTCGCGGCCCTCCGGGGTGAACCAGGCAATGTCGGAGAGGTCGTCGTGAGTGCCCTCCACGGGCCGGCCGTGGAAGAAGCGCCGGCGCCGGAAGACCGGGTGCTCCCGGCGCAGCCACACCAGCGCGCGCGTGAAGGCGAGCAGGTCGTCGTCCTGCGGGTCGTCCGCCTCCGGGTCCGGCCAGTGCACCCACGACAGCTCGCCGTCCTGGCAGTACGCGTTGTTGTTGCCGCGCTGGGTGCGCCCGAACTCGTCGCCGTGACTGAGCATCGGCACGCCCTGGGAGAGCATCAGCGTCGCGATGAAGTTGCGGGTCTGGCGCGCGCGCAGGCGCAGCACCTCGGGGTCGTCCGTGTCGCCCTCGGCCCCGCAGTTCCAGGACCGGTTGTGGCTCTCGCCGTCCCGGTTGCCCTCCGCGTTGGCCTCGTTGTGCTTCTCGTCGTACGACACGAGGTCGCGCAGCGTGAAACCGTCGTGGCAGGTCACGAAGTTGACGGAGGCCAGCGGGCGGCGCCCGTCGTCCTGGTAGAGGTCGGAGGAGCCGGTCAGCCGGCCCGCGAACTCCGCGAGCGTGCGCGGCTCACCGCGCCACAGGTCCCGCACGGTGTCGCGGTACTTGCCGTTCCACTCGGTCCACAGCGGCGGGAAGTTGCCCACCTGGTAGCCGCCCTCGCCGACGTCCCAGGGCTCCGCGATCAGCTTCACCTGCGAGACCACCGGGTCCTGCTGCACCAGGTCGAAGAACGACGACAGCCGGTCCACCTCGTGGAACTGCCGCGCCAGGGTCGCCGCGAGGTCGAAACGGAACCCGTCGACGTGCATCTCGGTCACCCAGTACCGCAGCGAATCCATGATCATCTGGAGGACGTGCGGGGACCGCATCAGCAGCGAGTTCCCCGTCCCCGTGGTGTCCGTGTAGTACCGGCGGTCGTCCGCGAGCCGGTAGTAGCTCCCGTTGTCGATGCCCCGGAACGACAGCGTGGGCCCCAGGTGGTTGCCCTCGGCCGTGTGGTTGTAGACGACGTCCAGGATCACCTCGATGCCCGCCTCGTGCAGCGCGCGGACCGCCGACTTGAACTCCAGCACCTGCTGCCCGCGGTCGCCCCAGGACGCGTACGCGTTGTGCGGCGCGAAGAAGCCGATCGTGTTGTAGCCCCAGTAGTTGCTCAGGCCCAGGTCCACGAGCCGGTGGTCGTTCACCGACTGGTGCACCGGCATCAGTTCGAGGGCCGTCACCCCCAGGCGTGTCAGATGCCCGATCACCGCCGGGTGCGCGAGCCCCGCGTACGTGCCCCGCAGCTCCGGCGGCAGCTCCGGGTGGAGCATCGTCAGGCCCTTCACATGGGCCTCGTAGATCACCGTGTGGTGGTAGTCCACGCGCGGGGGCCGGTCGTCGCCCCAGTCGAAGTACGGGTTCACCACGACCGACGTCATCATGTGCGGCGCGGAGTCCAGGTCGTTGCGTTCCTCGGGCGCGTCGAAGTGGTAGCCGTACACCTCCTCGCCCCAGCGCACCGAACCGGCGACCGCGCGCGCGTACGGGTCGAGGAGCAGCTTCGCCGAGTTGCAGCGCAGCCCGCGCGCGGGCTCGTACGGGCCGTGCACGCGGAAGCCGTAGCGCTGGCCGGGCATCACCCCGGGCAGGTAGGCGTGCCGGACGAACGCGTCGGACTCGCGCAGTTCCACCGCCGTCTCCGAGCCGTCGTCGTGCAGCAGACACAGCTCCACTCGGTCCGCGGCCTCCGTGAAGAGCGCGAAGTTCGTACCGGCGCCGTCGTACGTGGCACCCAGGGGATACGCCTGTCCAGGCCAGACCTGCATGGGACGACTCTTCCAGGGTTGTCGCGGACATGTGGCTCGTACGACGGTATGGCGAACCGGGGTCGGTCCAGTTCTCCAACTCGCCCACGGACGGACGACCGTCATGACTCCGTTCACTTCCTCCCCATCCGGAGGGCGATGGATTCGAGGCAGCCGCGAACGACCCTGTCCATCCGGCTGCACCGCCGACCGCTCCCGGAGTACCCTTCCTTGATCGTTGGGACGGGAAGGCTCGGGGGAGCGGAAGGCGGTGCTTGGGTGGGCTCGGGAGGGCTGGAGCTGCCCCCTGGTGACGAGGGTCACGAGGGCGGCTCGGCGGACGCCCCGCCCGGCGCGGTGTCGCTGGCCAGACCCATGGACGCGGGGGCCATCGGACCGGAGCTGGACTGGGACGCCGACGCCTGGCGCGAGGTACGCACCCGCGCGCAGCGCGCCGGCCGGGCCTACATCTGGCTGAACCTCGTCGAACAGCGCCTGCGCGCGGTCGTGTCGGCGGTCCTGCGGCCCGTGTACGAGCCCGTGCACGGCGACGACTGGGTCGTCGCGGCGGCCGGGCCCGCCGGGCAGGAGTGGGTGCAGCGCGCGGTCGCCGTCCGCGAGGTCAGCCGCCGCAAGGGCTACCTCCTCGACCCCGCCGACGACAACGTGATCTCGTTCCTGACGCTCCCGCAGCTGCGCGAGCTGATGGTCCAGCACTGGCCCTGCTTCGAGCCGTACTTCGACGAACGGCGCGACGTCGAACTCGCCCTCGACGAGCTGGAGGTCACCCGCAACGTCGTCTCCCGCAACCGCGCCCTGTCCGGAAACGTGCTGAGCCAGGCCGAACGCGCCTCCGCGCGCCTGCTGGAGATGCTCGGCACGAGCGGCGACGTGCCCTCCGCGCGCCGGCTGCCCGTCGACGCCGTCGAGGACCTCGTCGGCGACCGGTACGCCGACGTCGTCGCCGTCCACTCCGACCGCGTACGGCTCATGCGGCAGTTCCCCGCCGAGGACCTCTTCGGGGGCGCGCGCCGGATCGACGCCATCGGCATCGGGCTCAACCTGCTCGTGCAGAACTTCTCCGGGCGCCGCCTCGTGCGGCTCGCCGAGGCGGGCGGGCGCGTACGGCTGCTGTTCATCAACCCCGCCTCCAGCGCGGTCAAGCGGCGCGAGCGGGAACTCGGCATCAAGCGCGGCGAGCTGAGCCGGGCCGTCGAGATGAACATCCTGCACATGCGCCGGGTCCGCTCCCGGCTGCGCGACCCCGGGGCGTTCCAGATCCAGGTGTACGACGAGACGCCCCGCTTCACCGCCTACCTCGTCGACGGGGACGGCCCCGACGGGATCGCCGTCGTCCAGTCGTACCTGCGGGGCATGCGCGGGATGGAGGCGCCGGTGCTCGTGCTGCGCGGCGGCAACCGGATCGTCAAGGCGGGGGACACCGAGGAGAGCGGCCTGTTCCCGGCGTACCGCGAGGAGTTCGAGCTGGCCTGGGCGGATTCGCGGCCTGTGTCCTGAAACGCGGTGTCCGGGGCGGGGGATGCGGAAGGTGGCCCTCCGATTGTCAGTGGCTCGTGCGAAGGTGGGGACCACTGGGGGAAAGCACCACCGAGAAGGGGGGCCGACATGGCCTGGCACCAGGAGTTGATGATCGGGTTCGACCTGGAGACGACGGGGACGGATCCGCGGGAGGCACGCATCGTCACCGCGGCCGTGATCGAGGTCGTGGGCGGGGAGGTGCGCGGGAGCCGCGAGTGGCTCGCCGACCCGGGGGTCGAGATCCCGGCGGACGCGGTCGCCGTCCACGGGATCAGCAGCGAGCGCGCGAGCGCGGAGGGCCGGCCGGCCGACGAGGTCGTGGGCGCCGTGGCCGACGCGCTGGTGAGCGCCTGGCGCGGCGGGGTGCCCGTCGTCGCCTACAACGCCGCCTTCGACCTCACCCTGCTCTCCGCGGAGCTGCGGCGGCACGGACTGCCGTCCCTGCGCGAGCGCCTGGACGGCGAGGAGCCCGCGCCCGTCGTCGACCCGTACACGATCGACCGGCACGTCGAGAAGTACCGGCGCGGGAAGCGCAACCTGGAAGCCGTCTGCGCGGAGTACGGCATACGGCTCGACGCCGCGCACGACGCCTCCGCCGACGCGTTGGCCGCCGCCCGGCTGGCCGGGGCGATAGCGGGGCGGCACACCAAGGTCGCCGACCTCGGAGTCGGCGAACTGCACCGGCGGCAGGTCACGTGGTACGCCGAGTGGGCCGCCGACTTCCAGGCGTTCCTGCGCAAGAAGGGCGACGCGGACGCGGTGGTGGACGGGGTGTGGCCGGTGCGGGAGGTCGTCCCGCAGGACGCGTGAGAGGCACAGGGGCGTGAGGGGTGTGGTCGGTCAGAAGGGGTACCAGCGGACCGACGCGTCGCCCGTGCGCAGGGACGCGACCCGGCGGGTGAACTCCGTCAGGGCCTTGGGGTTGGTGGGGGTGTGCTGGGCCACCCAGGCGCAGCTCGCGGTCTCGCGGGCGCCCCGCAGGACGGCGCAGCCGGACCAGGCGCGCACGTCCCAGCCGTAGGCGGCCGTGAAGGCGTCGTACGCGGGCGTGGGGAGGGCGTAGCGGTCGTGGGAGAGGGCCATCACGACGAGGTCGTGCTCGCGCAGGTCGGTGGAGAAGGTCTCCAGGTCGACCAGGACCGGGCCACCTGGGCCGATGTGGACGTTGCGGGGGAGGGCGTCACCGTGGATGGGGCCCGGCGGGAGGTGCGGGGTGAGGGCGGCTGCCGACGCCGCGAAACTGTCACGCCGTTCCCGCAGGTACGCCGCGTCCGCCGGGTCGATCGCGGAACCGGCAAGCCGCAGCCAGCGCTCCACGCCGGACAGCAGATCGCGCGGGGGCAGGGCGAACGGGGGCGCGGGCAGGGCGTGTACGAGGCGGAGGAGCTCGGCCAGGTCGCGGGGCTCGGCGGGACGTACGGCATCCGGGAGGCGGTGCCACACGGTCACCGGATGGCCGTCGACCAGCAGCGGCTCCGACTCGGCCGCGCGGACCGCCGGGACACCCTCCTTCGCGAGCCAGGCGGCGATCGCCGTCTCCCGGCGCGCCCGCTCGATCAGCTCGGCGTCCCGGCCCACCTTGACGACCAGGCCGCCCAGTTCGAACACGGCGTTCTCCCCGAGCGCGAGCAGCCGCGCGTCCGGCGCGCCCGGCAACTCCGCCAGGGCCAGCACCTCGCGCGCGCGTGCCTCGTCCATCCGCCTGCCTCCGCTTTCCGCCGTGGGGCGACCGCTCGGCCGCCTCTCCTGTCGTCGCCGGTGGGCCCGCGCGCAGTACCGCCGCGCACCCTCCTCGCCGCCGGCCCCCGTGCCCGGGGTCCCGCCGGACCGCGTCCGCTTCCCGGGACGCCGCCCGGCCGTGCCGCCGTCGTGATCCGGCCATGAGGCCGCCAGTGTCGCATTCCCACTGGTGAGCCCCCGCGCGCGGTGTCTTGACGGGGGTCGGCGGGTTCACGACCATGGCGGGGCCCGTCGGAGCTGTGCGAAGGGGTGGCGTGTGAGGGTGCGGCAGGGTGTGCTGGACCGAGGGGCGTGGTTCCTGGTGCTGCCCGCGCTCGTGCCGATCCTGGTGCTCAGCGTGGGGCCTCTGCTGTACGGGATCCTGCTCGCGTTCACCGACGCCCAGTCGGGGCGCACGCAGGCCACGCAGTGGATCGGCGGCCTCAACTTCCGTGACCTGCTGGACGACACCCTGTTCTGGGAGTCGTTCCGCATCGGCCTGGTGTGGGCGTTCGCGGTGACCGTCCCGCAGTTCCTGCTCGCCCTCGGCCTCGCCTCGCTCCTCAACCAGGGCCTGCGCTTCGGCTGGCTCGCCAGGGCGCTGGCGATCGTGCCGTGGGCGATGCCCGAGGTCGTCGTCGGGATCATGTGGCGGCTCGTGTACCACCCGGACGCCGGAATCCTCAACGAGACGCTGCGGAACCTGGGGTTGGGCGACGGCAGGGACTGGCTCGGCGGACTCGGTACGGCGCTGCCGGCCGTGATCGTCGTCGGCGTGTGGGCGGGCCTGCCGACGACGACCGTCGCGCTGCTCGCCGGGCTCCAGAACACGCCGCGTGAACTCCACGAGGCCGCCCAGGTCGACGGCGCGGGCGCCTGGCGCCGGTTCCTCACCGTCACCTGGCCCGCGCTGCGCCCGATCGCCCTCGCGATCACCGCGCTCAACTTCATCTGGAACTTCAACTCCTTCGCCCTGGTCTACGTGCTGACCAGCGGCGGCCCCGGCGGACGCACCCGGCTGCCGATGCTGTTCGCCTACGAAGAAGCCTTCCGCTACGGCCAGTTCGGGTACGCGGCGGCGATGGGATGCGTGATGGTCGCGGTCGTCGCGGTCTGCCTCGCGGTGTTCCTGGCCGGACGGCTCAAGGGAGGTGACGAGGCGTGAGAAGACTCGGTAGGCCCGCGCAGTACGCCGCGCTGCTCGCGTATCTCGTGTTCCTCGCCTTCCCGTTGCTGTGGCTGCTGTCCACCGCGTTCAAACCGCCCCGGGAACTGGGGAGTCCGCACCCGACGTGGATCCCGAGGGACCCGACGCTCGACAACTTCCGGCAGGCGTTCGACGAACAGCCCCTGCTGCGCGCCGGGTTGAACTCCCTGCTCGTCGCCGCGACGGCCGCGCTGATCGCCGTCGCCGTGGCCACCCCGATGGCGTACGTCCTCGCGCGGCGCCGGACGAAGCTCGCGCGGGCGGTGAGCGGGTGGGTGGTCGTGAGCCAGGCGTTCCCGTTCGTGCTGCTGATCATCCCGCTGTTCCTCGTGCTGAAGAACCTGCGGCTGATCGACTCGCTCGCCGGGCTCGTCATCGTGTACGTGGTGTGGGCGCTGCCGTTCGCGCTGTGGATGCTGACCGGGTATGTCCGCGCCGTGCCACGGGAGTTGGAGGAGGCCGCGGCCGTCGACGGGGCCGGGCGGCTGCGGACGCTCGTGTCGGTGACCGCGCCGCTGCTGGCGCCGGGGATCGCGGCCACGGCGATGTTCGCGTTCGTCACCGCGTGGAACGAGTTCTTCTTCGCGCTGGTGCTGCTGAAGACGCCGGAGAAGCAGACACTGCCGGTGATCCTGACGCACTTCATCGGGGCGGAGGGGGTCGCCGACCTCGGGCCGCTGGCGGCGGCCTCGTTCCTGGCGACGCTGCCTTCGCTGGTCGTCTTCGCGTTCATCCAACGCCGGATCACGGGAGGGCTGTTGGCGGGGGCGGTGAAGAGCTGATGCGGACCAGGACCCTGAGCGCCGTCGCCGTGCTGCTGCTCGTCCTGCTGGCCGCCTGTTCCCCCGGCGGTTCCCGCGACGACGGCCGGATCACCCTCCGCTTCCAGTCCCTCGCCTGGCAGGACGACTCCGTCGCCGCCACCAAGGAACTCGTGAAGGAGTGGAACGCCACCCACCCCGACGTCGACGTCGAGTACGTCCAGGGAAGTTGGGACAGCGTCCACGACCAGCTCCTCACCTCCTTCGAGGGCGGCGACGCCCCCGACGTCATCCACGACGCCTCCGACGACCTCGCCGACTTCGCGTACGGCGGCTACCTCGCCGACCTGACCGACCTGCTCCCCGCCCGCCTCAAGTCCGACATCCCGGACCGGAGTTGGGCGACGACGACGTTCGGCGACGGCATCTACGGCGTCCCGTTCCTCCAGGAGCCGCGCGTCCTGATCGCCAACGCGACCTGGCTGCGCGAATCCGGCGTACGCATCCCCACGCCCCGACAGCCCTGGACCTGGCCGGAGTTCAGACAGATCACCCGGCAACTCAGCGGCGACGGCAGGTTCGGCGTCGCCTGGCCCCTGCGCGAACCCGTCTCCGCCACGCTCAACCTGTCCCTCTCGGCGGGCGGGCGGCTCTTCCACCGAGGGGACGACGGGAAGGTCACCATCCGCATGGACGCGGGCGACACGGTCGTACCGCGGACCATCCACGACCAGGTCGACGTGGACCACAGCGCCTCCGACTCGACGCTGGGCAGCGGGGGTTCGGACACGCTGCCCGGGTTCTTCGGCGGGAAGTACGCGATGGTCCCCCTCGGGTTCTCCTACCGGCAGCAGATCTCCCAGCAGGCACCCAAAGGCTTCGAGTGGCAGGTGCTCCCCGCGCCCGCCGGTGCCGCCGGACTCACCCAGGGGGTCAGCCCGCAGACGCTGTCCGTCGCGCGCGACAGCCGCCACAAGAAGGAAGCCGTCGCCTTCCTCGACTTCCTCCTGCGCCCGCCCAACATGGTCCGCCTCGCCCTCGGCGACTGGATGCTCCCCACCGGGACAACCGCCTTGCAGGACCCCGCACTTCACACCACCGAACACGGCTGGGCGACCGGCACGGCCCTCGTCGGCCACCTCGTCCCCGCGCCCGCGCAGTCCGTGCGCGGCTACCCGGAGTGGAAGGACAAGGTCGCGACACCCGCCCTCCAGGAGTACTACAGCGGCGCCATCGACCTCGACGAACTCCGCCAACGCCTGGAGAAGGACGGCAACTTGGTGCTCGCGCGCTACCAGCGCTGAGCGGGCCCGCGGAAAACGCGTTGCCCGGGGTTCCCGGGGGCCCTAACGTCGGGTGCGTGGCAGCAACTTGCGCGATCATCAACACCGGTCTCGGCCGGGGTGTCACGTACTCCATTCGGATGCGTCGTCTCCCCGGAACCCTGACCGGTCCGGGGCGCGACACCCGCTGACGGCTGAGCCGCCGGGTCGTCCTTCTCCTCCGTACGCCTGATCAGGGTGCACGCGGTCCGCGTGTGCCCCCTTGGCGTGCCCATCTCCTGTCTTCCGGTCGGGGTCACGGCTGCCCGTTCCCCAAGAACCCGGAAGACGAAGGACGTTGGCCATGGCCCGCCCATCCCCTGCCGCACGCGCGCTCTCCCAGAACTTCCTCGCGGACCGTGCCGCCGCGCGGCAACTCGCCCGACTCGCCGTGCCACGCGGTGAGATCGTCCCCCTGATGCTCGAAGTCGGCGCGGGGAAAGGCGCGTTGACCGAACATCTCGCACCGCGCTGCCGCGAGCTGCGGGCGTACGAGATCGATCGCCGGCTGCTGCCCGGGCTGCGCGAACGGTTCGCCGCAGCACCTCAAGTCGCCGTGATCGGCGGGGACTTCCTCGCCGCGCCGGCGCCGCGTACGCCGTTCTCCGTCGCCGGGAACGTTCCCTTCTCCCGTACGGCGGCGATCGTGGACTGGTGTCTGCGGGCGCCCGCACTCGCCGACGCGACGCTGCTGACCCAGCTGGAGTACGCCCGCAAGAGGACGGGGGACTACGGGAGTTGGACGCTGGTGACGGTGCGGAGCTGGCCCCGGTACGAGTGGCGGCTGGTCGGGCGGGTGGGGCGGACCCGGTTCCGGCCGGTGCCGGGGGTGGACGCGGGGGTGGTGCGGATCGAGCGGCGGGCCGTGCCGCTGGTCGAGGCGGCGGCGTACTCGCGGTGGGTCGGGCTGGTCGAGGCGGGGTTCTCCGGGGTGGGAGGGTCGCTGCATGCCTCGTTGCGGAGGGTCTGTCCGAGGCGGCGGGTCGATGCGGCGTTCCGGGCGGCGGGGCTGGATGCGCGGGTGCTCGTAGGGGAGGTGGCGCCGGGGGAGTGGCTGCGGATGTTCGAGGTGCTGAGGTGAAGATGTGTAAATATGCCCACCTTGACGCCTGACGCCTGACGCCTGACGGCAACGCCGAGGGCCCGTCGACTCCCCCCGGAATCAACGGGCCCCCGGCGCCTACCGGTTCACACCTTCACCGGCGTCCTCTCCTCCCCGCCCGCAGCCCCCACGACCGCCTCCGCCGACTCGTCGTGCGTCAGATCCGGCATCCAGCGCAGCCACTTCGGCAGATACCAGTTCCGCTCCCCGAGCAGCGCCATCACCGCCGGCAGCAGCACGCCCCGGATGATCGTCGCGTCGATGAGGACGGCCGCCGCGAGGCCCACCCCCATCTGCTTCATCGACTGCATCGACAGCGTCCCGAAGATCGCGAACACGGCGACCATGATGACGGCGGCGCTGGTGACGACCCCGGCGGTGGTGACGACGCCGTGCGTGATCGCGTCGAGGGTCGTCCGCCCCCGCATCCGGGCCTCGCGGATACGGGAGACCACGAACACGTGGTAGTCCATCGAGAGCCCGAAGAGGATGACGAACAGGAACAGCGGAAGCCAGGTCACGATCGCCCCGACCCCTTCCGCGCCCACCAGCGATGCACCCCAGCCGTGCTGGAAGACGGCGACGAGAATCCCGTAAGCGGCCCCCACGGACAGGAGGTTGAGGGCGATCGAGGTGACCGCGACGGTGAGCGAGCGGAACGACACCAGCATCAGCAGGAAGGCGAAGACGACGACGAAGACGAACACGGGCGCAACGGAGCCCACGAGTTGCTCGTTGAAGTCGTGCGAACTGGCCACGTCACCGGCGACCGGCGCCTGAACTCCCGGCACCTTGCCGAGAGTTGCCGGACGGACCTCGTCGCGCAGCTTGACCAGGCTCTTCCCGGCCGCGTCCAGATCGGCCCCGCCGACCAGCGGGACGTACACGTAGGCGAGGTTCTGCCGCTGGTGCACCTTGATCTCGACGGGCCCGCGCGAGGCCCCCGAGGAGACCGCCTCGGCCTTGAACTCCTCCAGCGCGGACCGGACTTCGGGCGCGGAGATGTCCTTCGCCTTGACGACGACCTCGGCCGGCGCCGTACCCCCGGGGAACGCCTCGTTGACCCGGACGTACGTCTGGACGATGGGCAGCCGGTCGCCGAACTCCTTCTCCAGCGTGAGGTTCTGGGTCTTCATGCCGAGCGCGGGCGCGGCGATCGCGAGGAGCGCGCCGCCCGCGACGGCCACGGAGACCCACGGCCGGGCCAGGACCCGCTTCAGGACGGCCGACCAGAACCGGTTCTCGCCGCCGCCCGGGCCGCCGTGCCTGGACCGCCGCCGCAGGAACGGCACCCGGCCCTTCTCGACCCGCTCGCCGAGCAGGGACAGCAGCGCCGGCAGCACGGTCACCGACCCGACCATCGCCACCGCGACGACCATCAGCGACGCAAGACCCATCGCCTCGAACTCGGCGAGCCCCGTGAACAGCATCCCCGCCATCGCGACGCACACCGTCACCCCGGAGACGACGATCGCCCGTCCGCTGGTCGCGGCGGCGATCCTGAGCGCGGTCCGCGGATCGTGTCCGGCCTCGCGCTCCTCGCGCTCGCGGCGCAGGTAGAACAGGCAGTAGTCGACGCCGACGGCGAGCCCCACCAGCAGCATCACGGAGTCGGCGGTGTCGCTCATCGGCTGGAGGTGGCTGACGACGCCCATCAGGCCCATCGTCGCCATGATCGCGGTGAGCGCGAGCGCCACCGGCAGCAGCGCCGCGACCAGCGCGCCGAACGCGATCAGCAGGATGCCGAGCGCGACGGGGACGGCGGAGTACTCGGCCTTCTTGAAGTCGTCGCCGAACGCGTCGTCGAACGTCTTGTTCATGCTGGCGGCGCCGATCTCCTCGATCCGCAGCGAGTCCGCGTACCGCTCCTGCACGGCAGCAACCGTTTTCAGCACCGGTTCCACCCGCTCGCCCGCCGTCTCGGCGTCGCCGCGCATGTCGAACTGGACGAGGGCGCTGCGCCCGTCCTTGGAGACCGTGTCCGTGTCGTACGGGGAGGTGACGTCGGTGACCCGGCCGGTCTTCTCGACGGCGCTGATCACCGCCTGCACGGCCTGCCGGAACTCGGCGTCGGTGGCCTTGAGTCGGCCGTCCTTGGCCTGCAACAGGACGGTCTCACCGGCCGGTTCCTCGATGCCGGAGTCCTTGATGATCGTGGCGGCGGTGTGCGTCTCGCCCTTCAGGTCGTCCGCGTCGCCGACGTCCGCCCGGCCCATCGCCGAGCCCAGCCCCATCGCCAGGACGACGAACAGCACCCAGATCCCGACGGCCGCCCATCGGTGGCGGGCGCTCCAGCCGCCTGCGCGGGCCGCGAAGCCCCGCACGTCTGCCTTCCCCATGACCGGCCATCCCCCTCGGCTTCGGCGACGACCCCCTGTCCTCGCCTTTGCATCGAAGGTATGGCGCGGATAAGAGCCGTTCCTCGTGCCCGCCGGTGAAGTCCTGGCCTGCGAACTCATCCCCACGGACCGCGCGCTCTCCCCTCACGGGAGGACCGCGGGCCCCTACACGCATCGGGGTCGGCTCCCGCTCCTCTCGGGGGTGTGCCGCCGTGACCAGCGCCGACCGCCCCCTACCCTGACCCCATGACGACGATCTACGCGGCCCTCCTGCGCGGTATCAACGTGGGCGGCAACCGCAAGCTCCCCATGGCCGACCTGCGCGCCCTGCTGGAGGGCCTCGGGTACGGCGACGTCCATACGTATCTCCAGAGCGGGCAGGCGGTGTTCTCCACGGACGGCGACGATGCTTCCCTCGCCGCCACTGTCGAGCGGGCCATCGAGAAACGCTTCGGCTTCACCGTCGACGTCCTCGTCCGCGACCACGCCTACCTCAAGGCGATCGTCGACGCGTGCCCCTTCCCCGCGGCCGAGCTGGAGCCGAAGCAGCTCCACGTCACCTACTTCTCCGCCCCCGTGACCGCCGACCGCTTCGCCGGGATCGACCAAGCCGCCTTCCTCCCGGAGGAGTTCCGCATCGGCGACCGCGCGCTCTACCTCTACGCCCCCGACGGCCTCGGCCGCTCCAAGCTCGCCGGGCAACTCGCCCGCCCCCGCCTGACGAAGGACACCGTCGCCACCAGCCGGAACTGGAACACCGTGGTGAAACTGGCCGAGTTGACCTCACCCCAGCCGAGCTAGCTCCTCCCGCGAGAGCCGTACGAGGCCGGCGTCCAGGTTCTCCTCCAGGTGAACCGGCGACCCCGTCCCCGGCGTCGGGCACAGCACCGGCGACCGGTGCAGCAGCCACGCCAGCGCGACCTGCCCCGCGCTCACCCCGCGCGCGGCGGCGACGGCCATGCACGCCGGGTCGGTCGTGAGCGTGCCGTTGCCGAGCGGGAACCAGGGCAGGAAGGCGATCCCGCGTTCCTCACACACCGTCAGAAGCCGCTGCGAGGACCGGTCCTGGAGGTTGTACCGGTTCTGGACGGACGCGATCCGCGTCAACTCCAGCGCCGCACCGAGCTGCTCAGGCGTCACCGTGTCCAGCCCGACCAGCCGGATCTTCCCCTCCGCCCGCAACTCCTCCAGCGCGCCGAGCTGTTCGGCCATCGGCACGCCGGGGTCGAGCCGGTGCAGCTGGTACAGGTCGATCCGCTCCAGCCGCAGCCGCCGCAGACTGGCCTCGCACATCGCCCGCAGCCGCTCCGGCCGCCCGTCCACGTGCCAGGCGCTGTCGCTCGTCCGCACGACCCCGCCCTTGGTGGCGACCACCACCCCCGCCGGGTACGGATACAGCGCCTCGGCCACCAACTCCTCGGCGACACCGGGCCCGTAGTTGTCCGCCGTGTCGATCAGCGTCACCCCGCGCTCGACGGCCCGCCGCAGCACGGCCACAGACTCCCGGGCATCCCCGCGCGGCCCCCAGTAGCCGGGGCCGGTGAGCTGGGCGGTGCCGAAGCCGAGGCGGCGGACGGGGAGTTCACCGCCGAGTACGAACGTCTCCTGAAAAGCGCCGGTCATCCGGCAGACCCTACGCTCGTCCCATGCGCTACATCATCATCGGAGCAGGAGCCGTCGGCGGCACGATCGGCGGGCGACTCGCGGGGGCCGGACGGGAGGTCGTCCTGGTCGCACGCGGCGCCCACCACACGGCACTTCGGGAGAACGGGCTACGACTGCACGTCCCCGAGGGCGAGTTGACGTACCGCCTCCCCGTCGTCGACGGACCCGAGGCGCTCGGCGAACTGCGCGCCGACGACGTCCTGATCCTCGCCGTCAAGACACAGGACAGCGAGGCCGCCCTCGCCGCCTGGGGCCCCGCGCCGGTCGCCGGGGGCGGCACCGCCGCCGAGCGGCTCCCCCTGCTGTGCGCCCAGAACGGCGTGGAGAGCCAGCGCATCGCCCTGCGCCGCTTCACGCACGTGTACGGCGTCTGCGTCTGGCTGCCGTCCGCGCACGTCGAACCCGGCGTGGTCTCGGCCGCCGGCACCCCGCTGACCGGCATCCTCCACCTGGGCCGCTATCCGCACGGCACGGACGCCACCGCCCACCGCATCGCCGAGGACTTCGAAGCGGCGCGGTTCGAGGCGCCCGTCGTCCCCGACGTGACGCGCTGGCAGTACGCGAAGCTGCTCACCAACCTGGCCAACTCCCTCGAAGCGGTGGCCGGTTCGGAAGGCATCGCGGCGCTGTGGGAGCAGGTGCGGGGCGAGGGGGAGGCGGTACTGAAAGCGGCGGGAATCGCTTATACCGGCACCGAGGAGGAACGAGCGCTGCGGGGCGACAAGATCACGCTCGTTCCGCTGCCGGGCGCTCCGCGCGGGGGCGGCTCCTCCTGGCAGTCGCTCGCGCGGGGCACCGGCAGCATCGAGGCCGACTACCTCAACGGTGAGATCGCGCTCCTCGGGCGCCTGCACGACGTACCGACCCCGCTGAACACGCTCCTCCAGCGGCTCGCGAACGAGTTCGCGCGCGAGCGGCGCGCGGCCGGTTCGCTGCCGGTCGACGAGCTGCTCAAGCTTGTCGCGTTTGTTCAAGAGGGCTGAGCGGACGGTCTCTAGCGTGGGGTGCATGACCACTTCCGAAGGCACGCCCACCCACCAAGACACCCATGCTCACCTGGTCGCCTGTGCCGCCGAGGCGGCTCGGGTCGCCCGTGGCGTCCCGGCGGCACGGCTCGACGGGCCCACCCACTGCGGGGACTGGGACCTGCGCACCCTCGTCAACCACTGGGTGCTGTACACGTCCCACGGCCTGGAGCACCGCGCCCTGCGCACCCAGCTCCCGGAGAAACTCACAGAAACCGATTTCACCGCCGACCCCGACTGGGCCGACGCGTACGCCGCCCAACTGGACCGCGCGCTCGCCGCCTGGTCAGGACCCGGCGTCTGGGAGGGCGAGATCGACCTCGGGTACGCCACCCTGCCCGCCGCCGAACTCGCCGAGCTGCTGATCAAGGAGACGGTCCTGCACGGGTGGGACGTGGCCACGGCCACCGGCCAGGAGTTCCGCGTGTCGCGGGAGACCGCCGCGCTGGTGCTGGACACGGTCCGCAAGCACGGCGACCTCTACCGGCAGTACGACGGCTTCGCCGCACCGGTCCAAGTCCCCGACGACGCCCCGGTGTTCGACCGCGCACTCGCCGAGAGCGGCAGGGACCCCCGGCTCAACGCACCGAGGTGACCCCGGCGGCGAGCATCGCGAGGGGCTCCGGGCGCGCCCCCGCCTCGTCGTACCGCCGCAGCAGCAGCCGCGCCACCTCCGGCGCCGGACCCAGCACCTCCGCCAGGACGTCCGCCCCGGCCGCCCCCCGCGCGATCCGGTCCGGGAGGAAGCCCGGCGCGAGGACGTACGGGGCGACCGCGACGCGGCGGCAGCCGAGCGCGCGCAGCTCCCGCACCGCGTCCTCGGTGCGGGGCAGTGCCGCGGAGGCGAACGCGGGTCGCACGGCGCACCAACCGGTGTGCCACCACTCCCGCGCGATGTCGGCGATCACCGCGATCGCCTCCGGGTCGGTGGACCCCGCCGAGGCCAGCACGACCCCCGTCGAGGACTTGTCGGCGGGCGTCAACCCCGCCTCGTACAGGCGGCGTTCGAGCGCCGACACCAGCAGCGGCGACGGGCCGAGGACCGCCGCCTGGCGGATGCGCAGCGAGGCGGGCGCGTCCGCGAGCACCGCCGGGATGTCCGCCTTGGCGTGGAAGGCACGGGTCAGCAGCAGCGGCAACGCCACCACGTCCCGTACGCCTTCGGCCGCCAGCGACTCCAACACCTCAGGAACAGCGGGGGAGTTGAAGTCGAGGAAGCCGGTCTCCACGCGCAGCCCCGGCCGCAGCGACCGCACGCGCCGCACCAGCGCGTGGACGGTCGCCGCGTGCCGCGGATCGCGGCTGCCGTGAGCGACAACGAGGAGTACCGGCATGGGAGTTCAGTTCCTCACCAGCAGGCCCCGGCTGCGCAGCACCCACCGCTCCAGCGGGCTGAAGATCAGCAGGTCGATGGCGATGCCGACGAACAGGATGAGGACGATCGCCTCGAACACCATCGCCATGGAACTGGCGTTGCGGCCGTTCTCCAGCAACGCGCCGAGCCCGATGCCGAGATCGGGCGAGGAGGCGATGATCTCGGCGGCCATCAGCGACCGCCAGGAGAACGCCCACCCCTGCTTGAGGCCCGCCAGGTAGCCGGGCAGGGCGGCCGGCATGACGATGTGCCAGGCGCCCTTCAGCCCCGTCGCGCCCATCGTGCGGCCGGCCCGCAGGAACAGCGGCGGCACCTGGTCGATACCGGACACCAGGCCGTTGGCGATGGACGGGACCGCGCCGAGCAGGATCACCGCGTACATCATCGAGTTGTTCAGGCCCAGCCAGATCACGGCCGGCGGCACCCACGCCACCGACGGCAGCGACTGGAGCCCGGACAGGATCGGCCCGATCGCGGCGCGCACGAACTTCACCCGCGCCACGAGGAGTCCGAGCGGGGTGCCGATGGCGAGCGCGAAGAGGAAGCCGAGCAGGCCGCGCGAGACGCTGGTCCAGATGTAGTCCAGGAGGCGCCCCTCCAGCCAGGCGCTCTTGAACTCCGCGCCCACGTCGGACGGCGAGGGCAGCTTCGTCGGGTCGTCGACGACCTTGAAGGTGATCAGCGCCTGCCAGACGAGGACCACCAGGACGACGGCGACGATCGGCGGCAGGATCTTCGTCCGGAAGGTGACGAGGAACGGCGTACGGCTCGACGCGGTCGACTCCAGCGCGTCGAGTCCCGCCTCCAGACCGCCAAGACCGGTGCTCTCCTTGGTGTCAGTGCTGGCCATGACGGCGGATCTCCCCACGCAGTACTTCGGTGATCTCCAGGGACAGTTCGGCCACCGGGGCGTCCTCGATCCGGCGCGGCTGCGGGATGTCCACCCGCCACTCGCGCTCGACGCGACCCGGCCGCGACGACAGCAGGACGACGCGCTGCGCGAGCCGCACCGCCTCGCGCACGTTGTGCGTGACGAACAGGACGGACACGCCCGTCTCGGCCCAGATCCGGGTCAGTTCGTCGTGCAGGACGTCCCGGGTGATGGCGTCGAGCGCGGCGAACGGCTCGTCCATCAGCAGGAGTTGGCTGTCCTGGGCGAGCGCGCGGGCCATCGCGACACGCTGGCGCATACCGCCGGAGAGTTCGTGGACGCGCTTGCCGTACGACCCCTTCAGCCGGACCAGCTCCAGCAGTTCCTCGGCGCGCGTGCGGCGCTCGCTCTTCGGAACTCCCCTGAGTTTCAGGGCGAGTTCGATGTTCTTGCCCGCGGTGAGCCACGGGAACAGGGCGTGCTCCTGGAACATCAGAGCCGGGCGCCCGTCGGTCGTGATGGTGCCGGCGGAGGGCCTGTCGAGGCCCGCCACCAGGTTGAGCAGGGTCGACTTGCCGCAGCCCGAGGCCCCCAGGAGGGTGACGAACTCGCCCGGCGCGACATCCAGCGTGATGTCGTCCAGGACGAGCTGCTGCCCGGCGGGTCCGGCGAAGGACTTCGAGACGTGCTCGATACGGGCCGCGTGCTCCACCGACTCGGCGTCGGCGGCCTTGGCGAGAGCGGTTGCCATGATCGTCACCTCCTGGGAACTCGGGGGAATCCGGGCTTACTTGACGCCGAGACCGGCGTCGGCGACCGCGGTGGCGCCCTCGGCTTTCAGCACCTTGTTCAGGAGCGTCAGGTCGTAGATGCCGTCCAGCTTCGGCTTGGCGAGCAGGCCCGCCTTGACCGCGTGCTCGGCCTCGGTGTTGAGGGTGGCGGCCAGCGGGTCGTCGGTGAACTGGATCGACGCCCACGCCGGGTCGAGGACGTTCGTCGGGAGCGCCTTGCCCGAGTCGATCTTCAACTGGGCGTTGGCGGCGGCCTTCGCCTCGGCCGGGTTCGCGTTGATCCACTTGTTGGTGTCGACCGACGCCTTCAGCACCGCCTCGACGGCCTTCGGGTGCTCGGTGAGGAACTTCTGCGACACGATGATGTTCGTGATCACGAACTTCTTGTCCGGCCACAGCGACGCCTCGTCGAGCAGCACCTTCGCACCCTCGGCGACCAGCTTCGACGCGGTCGGCTCCGGCACCCACGCGCCGTCGATGGAACCGGACTTGTAGGCGTCCGGCGTCACCTTGTTGTCGGTGCGGACGACGGACACGTCACCCTTGCCGCTCTGCGCGTCGACCTTCCAGCCCTGCTCGGCGATCCAGTTGAGGAACGCCACGTCCTGCGTGTTGCCGAGCTGCGGGGTGGCGATCTTCTTGCCCTTGACGTCCGCGACCGTCTTGATCTTCGCCGGGTTCACGACCAGCTTGACCCCGCCGGACGCCGAACCGCCGATGATCCGCAGGCTCTTGCCGTCCGACTTGGTGTAGCCGTTGATGGCGGGGGAGGGGCCGATCCAACCGATGTCGATCGAACCGGCGTTGAGCGCCTCGATCTCCGACGGGCCCGCGTTGAAGGTCGCGTACGACGCCTTGGTGGCGCCCAGCGCCTTCTGGAAGAAGCCCTTCTGCACGCCCACCAGCGCGGTGCCGTGGGTCAGGTTGCCGAAGTAGCCGATCTTGACGGAGTCGAGGCCGTCGATCTTCTCCGCCCCGGCGGCGACCTTCTGCTCCGAGGAGGTGTCCTTGGACTCGGAGCCGTAACCGCAGGCGGCAAGGGTCAGCAGGGGAAGGGCGGTTGCCGCGACGAGGGTGCGGCGGGCGAGCGAGGAGCGGGAGGCAGGCACGGGAGGGGTTCCTCTCGTTGGCCCGGCGGGTCACGGTCTCTCAGGTCGTGGCCGGGAGTTCGGCAAAGGGTTTTCGTCGATGTCGGGACGTCCGGTGGGGGGACAGGGCGCGCGAGCGGTGCGCGTACGTCATCACGCACATCGGGCCACCCCGCCCTGCCCGCTGCCGAGGGCGCCGCTGCCGACGCGGCCACCCTCCTTCGCGAACGTCGAGTAGAAGTCGTCCTGAGTCATCGTCAGAAGTCCCAACCGTCGTCGTCCGACGCGTCCTTGACGGGCTCCGGCGCGGCGAACGACTCGCCGACCATGCCGGCCGTGAGGGTCGTGCCGTCGGCCGGGTCGATCAGGATGAACGAGCCGGTGCGGCGCGAGTCCGCGTACGAGTCGACCGGCAGCGGCTCCGCCGTACGGATCTTCACGCGGCCGATGTCGTTGGCGACGAGCTGTCCCGGGTGCGGGTGCAGGGACAGGTCGTCGAGCGTGAGGCGGGAGGGGATGTCCTTGACGATCGCCTTGACCGTGCGCGTGCCGTGCTTGATCAGGACGCGGTGCCCGACGGTCAGCGGCTGGTCGGCGACGTGGCAGACGGTCGCCTCCACGTCCTGCGTGGTCGCGGGGGCGTCCTTGCTGGGGACGATCAGGTCGCCGCGCGACACGTCGATGTCGTCCTCCAGGAGGAGCGTCACCGACTGCGTCGTCCAGGCCTCCTCAACTGCCGTGCCCAGCAGGTCGATTCCGGCGATGCGGGTCGCGCGGCCCGAGGGCAGGACGGTGACCGGCTCGCCGACGCGGAACGAACCGGCGGCGATCTGACCGGCGTACCCCCGGTAGTCGGGGTGGTCGGCGGTCTGCGGGCGGATCACGTACTGCACCGGGAGCCGCGCGTGGCAGTGCGCCAGGTCGTGGGCGACGGGGACGGTTTCGAGGTGTTCGAGGACCGTCGGGCCGCCGTACCAGTCCATGTTCGCGGACGGTTCCACGACGTTGTCGCCGGCCAGCGCCGAGATGGGGATCGCGGTGACCTCCGGGACGCCCAACTCGGTGGCGTACGCGGTGAATTCCTCGGCTATCGCGGCGAACACGCCCTCCTGGTGGTCGACCAGGTCCATCTTGTTGACGGCGAGGACGACGTGCGGGACGCGCAGCAGGGCCGCGATCGCCGCGTGCCGGCGGGTCTGCTCGACGACGCCGTTGCGGGCGTCGACGAGGATCACCGTCAGCTCGGCCGTGGAGGCACCCGTCACCATGTTGCGGGTGTACTGCACGTGGCCGGGCGTGTCGGCGAGGATGAACCGGCGTGCGGCGGTGGCGAAGTAGCGGTACGCCACGTCGATCGTGATGCCCTGCTCGCGCTCGGCGCGCAGGCCGTCCGTCAACAGGGCCAGATCCGGGGCGTCTTGACCCCGGGACGCCGACGCCCGCTCCACGGCCTCCAGTTGGTCCACCAGGACCGACTTGGAGTCGTGCAGCAGCCGGCCCACGAGGGTGGACTTGCCGTCGTCCACGGAACCGGCGGTCGCGAACCGCAACAGCGTCGTCTCCGTGCGGATGGTGTCGGGGAGTGCGGTGCTCATGGTTAGAAGTACCCCTCGCGCTTGCGGTCCTCCATCGCGGCCTCCGACAGCTTGTCGTCGGCGCGCGTGGCCCCCCGCTCGGTCAGCCTGGACGCCGCGATCTCGGCGATGACCTGCTCCAGCGTCACCGCGTCCGAGTCGACCGCGCCCGTGCAGGACATGTCTCCGACCGTGCGGTAGCGCACGAGCCGCTTCTCGACCGTCTCGGACGGCTTCGGGCCGCCCCACTCGCCGGCCGTCAGCCACATCCCGGACCGCGCGAACACCTCGCGCTCGTGCGCGAAGTAGATCTGCGGCAGCTCGATGCCCTCGCGGGCGATGTACTGCCAGACGTCCAGCTCGGTCCAGTTGGACAGCGGGAAGACGCGTACGTGCTCACCCGGCGCGTGCCGCCCGTTGTACAGGTTCCACAGCTCCGGGCGCTGGCGGCGCGGGTCCCACTGCGAGAACTCGTCGCGCAGCGAGAACACCCGCTCCTTGGCGCGCGCCTTCTCCTCGTCCCGGCGCCCGCCGCCGAACACCGCGTCGAACTTCTCCGCCTGGATCTTCTCCGTCAGCGGCAGCGTCTGGAGCGGGTTGCGGGTCCCGTCGGGACGCTCCTTGAGGACACCCCGGTCGATGTAGTCCTGCACGGACGCGACATGCAGGCGCAGGCCGTGCTCCTGGACGACACGGTCCCGGTACTCCAGCACCTCCGGGAAGTTGTGCCCGGTGTCGACGTGCAGCAGCGAGAACGGGACCGCCGCCGGACGGAACGCCTTCAGCGCCAGATGCAGCATGACGATGGAGTCCTTGCCGCCCGAGAACAGGATCACCGGGTTCTCGAACTCCCCCGCGACCTCGCGGAAGATGTGCACGGCCTCCGATTCGAGGGCGTCCAGATGCGAGAGGGCGTACGTCCCCTCGGTAACCGTCGCGACGGTGGTCACACCAGTCCCCTTTCGCTGAGCAGCGCGTACACCGACGCGGCGGACTCCCGCACGGTCTGGTCCTGCGACTCGATCCTGAGGTCGGGCGACTCGGGGGCCTCGTACGGGTCGTCCACGCCGGTCAGACCGGTGAGTTCACCCGCCGCCTGCTTGGCGTACAGGCCCTTCACGTCCCGAACGGAGCACACCTCGACCGGAGTTGCCACATGCACCTCCAAGTACGGTGTCCCGCCCTCCTGGTGGCGCTTGCGGACGGCCTCGCGGCTGTCCGCGTACGGCGCGATCACCGGGACCAGGACCTTCACGCCGTTGCGGGCGAGGAGCCCGGCGAGGAAGCCGATGCGCTGCACGTTGGTGTGCCGGTCCTCGCGGCTGAAGCCGAGGCCCGCCGAGATGAACTCGCGGATCTCGTCGCCGTCGAGGACCTCGACGGCGTGGCCCTCGGCCCGCAGCCGCCCGGCCAGCTCGTACGCGATGGTGGTCTTGCCGGCACTCGGCAGACCCGTGAGCCAGACGGTGGCTCCGGTCGTCACGTCGCTCTCCTGATTCGTCGTCATCCGTGCAGCCCGCACTCGGTCTTGGCGCGCCCCGCCCAGCGCCCGGCGCGCGCGTCCTCGCCCTCCAGGACGCGGCGCGTGCAGGGGGCGCAGCCGACGGACGCGTAGCCGTCCATCAGCAACGGGTTGGTGAGCACGCCGTGTTCGAGGACGTACGCGTCCACGTCGTCCTGCGTCCAGCGGGCGATGGGGGAGACCTTCACCTTGCGGCGCTTGGCGTCCCAGCCGACCACGGGAGTATTGGCGCGGGTCGGGGACTCGTCGCGGCGCAGGCCGGTCGCCCACGCCTGATACGCCGTCAGGCCCTGTTCCAGCGGCTGGACTTTACGCAGCTTGCAGCACAGGTCGGGGTCGCGGTCGTGGAGCCGGGGACCGTACTCGGCGTCCTGCTCCGCGACCATCTGACGGGGCGTCAGGGTGATGACGTTGACGTCCATCACGGCCTCGACCGCGTCCCGGGTGCCGATCGTCTCGGGGAAGTGGTAGCCGGTGTCCAGGAAGACCACGTCCACGTTCTTGCGGACGCGGGAGGCCAGGTGGGCGACCACCGCGTCCTCCATCGAGGAGGTCACGCAGAAGCCGGCGCCGAAGGTGTCCACCGCCCACTGGAGGATCTCCAGCGCGGAGGCGTCCTCCAGGTCGCGGCCCGCCTGCTCGGCCAGTTCCCTCAACTCGTCGTCGGTGCGCGCTTTCTGAGCGGTCGTCATATCTGGTCCCCTCCGTTGTCGGCCCGTCGAAGCCCCCGGGAGAGCAGCCCGAGGAACTTCAACTGGAATGCGCGACTGCACGCCGCGCATTCCCAGGCGCCGTGACCCTCCTCGCTGGGGCGAAGGTCTTCGTCGCCGCAGTAGGGGCAGTAGAAGGGTGCCGCGCGCTCGCTCATGACAGCGCCTCTTCCGAGGCCCGCGCCGCCCACGCCGCGAACCGCTCGCCGTCCTCGCGCTGCTCCTGGAACCGGGTCAGCACGCGCTCCACGTAATCCGGCAGCTCGGCCGAAGTGACCTTCAGGCCACGGACCTTGCGCCCGAACCCGGCGTCGAGGCCGAGCGCGCCGCCGAGGTGCACCTGGTACCCCTCGACCTGCTCGCCGTTCTCGTCGGTGACCAACTGGCCCTTGAGACCGATGTCCGCCACCTGGATCCGCGCGCAGGCGTTCGGGCAGCCGTTCAGGTTGATGGTCAGCGGCTCGTCGAACTCCGGGAGCCTGCGCTCCAGTTCGTCGATCAGGGAGGCGCCGCGCGCCTTCGTCTCGACGATCGCGATCTTGCAGTACTCGATGCCGGTGCAGGCCATCGTGCCCCGGCGGAACGTCGAGGGGCGGGCCTTGAGGTCGAGCGCCTCCAGGGCCTCGACCAGCGACTCGACCTGGTCCTCCGCGACGTCCAGAACGATCATCTTCTGCTCGACGGTGGTCCGCACCCGGCCCGAGCCGTGCGCCTCCGCGAGGTCCGCGATCTTCGCCAGCGTCGCGCCGTCCACCCGGCCCACGCGCGGCGCGAAACCGACGTAGAAGTTGCCGTCCTTCTGCCGGTGCACGCCCACGTGGTCGCGCCAGCGCTGGAGCGGCTCGGTCGGGGCGGGGCCGTCGACCAGCTTGCGCTTCAGGTAGTCGTCCTCCAGGACCTGGCGGAACTTCTCCGGGCCCCAGTCCGCGACCAGGAACTTCAGGCGGGCGCGGGTGCGCAGGCGGCGGTAGCCGTAGTCGCGGAAGATGCCGACGACGCCCGCCCAGACGTCCGGGACCTCCTCAAGGGGGACCCACGCGCCGAGCCGTACGCCGATCTTGGGGTTCGTGGAGAGGCCGCCGCCGACCCACAGGTCGAAGCCGGGGCCGTGCTCGGGGTGGACGACGCCGACGAGCGCGATGTCGTTGATCTCGTGCACCACGTCGAGCAGCGGCGAGCCCGAGATCGCCGACTTGAACTTCCTCGGCAGGTTCGAGAACTCCTTGCTGCCGATGTACCGCTTGTTGATCTCCTCGATCGCCCAGGTGCCGTCGATGATCTCGTCCTCGGCGATCCCCGCGACCGGCGAGCCGATCACGACACGCGGGCAGTCGCCGCACGCCTCGGTCGTCGAAAGCCCCACCGCCTCAAGGCGGTTCCAGATCTCGGGGACGTCCTCGATGCGGATCCAGTGGTACTGCACGTTCTGGCGGTCCGTCAGGTCGGCTGTGCCGCGCGCGAACTCCTGCGAGATCTCGCCGATCACGCGGAGCTGCTGGGTGGTGAGCCGGCCGCCGTCGATGCGCACGCGCATCATGAAGTACTTGTCGTCCAGCTCCTCCGGCTCCAGGATCGCGGTCTTGCCGCCGTCGATCCCGGGCTTGCGCTGGGTGTACAGCCCCCACCAGCGCATCCGGCCGCGCAGGTCGTTCGGGTCGATCGAGTCGAAGCCGCGCTTGGAGTAGATCGTCTCAATGCGTGTCCGCACATTGAGACCGTCGTCGTCCTTCTTGAACTGCTCGTTGCCGTTCAGCGGGGTGAAGTGCCCCGCGGCCCACTGACCCTCGCCGCGGTGACGGCTCACCTTGCGACGGGACGCTGCGGCGGCAGGGTTCTGCGGGGTGGCGGCCATGGTTGTGTACGTCCTTCAAGACAGGCGAATGCGGCTCTGACCTGGGTGATCCCAGCACGTCAGGAGTATGGGCGCAGGACAGACGAAAGGGCGGGAACAGCTGCGACGCGGCTCGTCAGCTCGCCGGACAGATGGCGCTGGACATGCGGCAGAGATCGACGTGCCGCCGACTCACCAAGGCGATTCCAGTTCCGGACATGGTGGAAAGCGTGGCACGGCGTTCTGGACACAGTCCAGCTTCATCCGACATACGGACACTCATGTCTCGTTGGATGAGACGCGGGTGGAATCGGTCACATGCGCCGCACGAGGGCTTGTCGGCGCAGGTCAGGCCGGGTATGCGCCCGGCCAGGGGCCCGGCGCCGGGACCTCGGCCTGCTCCCTGACCTCGGTGTCGTACAGCCGGAAGCCCCGGCGCTGGTAGTTCGCCAGCGCGTGCTCCCCGTCCAGGCTGCACGTGTGCAGCCACACCCGCTTCGTGGGCGTCCGCTGCGGCCAGCGCTCCGCGAGGTCCCAGGCCCGCGCGGCCCCGTACGACAGGAGGTGACCGCCGATCCGGCGGCCCCGGAACGCCGGGAGCAGGCCGAAGTACACGATCTCCACGGCGCCGTCCTCCTGCGGGTCCAGCTCCACGTACCCGGCCGGAGTGTCCCGCTCGTACGCCACCCACGTCTCGACACCCGGACGCTCCAGGTGCTCGCGCCAGCGGTCGTACGACCAGGCGAGCCGGTCGATCCAGCGGATGTCCCCGCCGACCGAGGCGTACAGGAACCGGCTGAACTCCGGCGACGGGACGGCCGCGCGCGCCACCCGCACATCGCCCTCCGGGGCGGGCGCGGGGAGGAGGTCGGTCGGCGCGGACTGCTCCAGGGACCAGGTGGTGACGGGGATGTTGCTCATGGGGCCAGGCAATCATCCGGACACGAGGTCTGTCGATGACCTGCCGGCGGCCTGCCGGTGACCTCCCGGTACCGACAGAAACGGCACAGCAAACGGTTACGACCTCTTACGGCCCGTTACGACGCGTCGTCGCTCCACTGCCTCTTCGCCGCCCGGTCCACCGACGCCAGCGGCATCGCGAACAGCGTGCTCCCCGACTGGGACCACACCTCGCCGGTCGCCGCCCAGTACGACAGGGACTGCGGGGCGCCGCTCCAGCAGGCGTGGTCGCCCGCGCCGCCGCACTCCGCGGCCGACGTCCCCTCCGTGTCCTGCCGCCACAGCGTCCCGTGCGCGTGGCCCTCGCCGGGCGCCTGGCTGACGTACCAGGCGTCGTCGCGGGAGAGGACGCCGCGCGCCCCCGTCACCTCGGTGCGGTACGCCTCGGTCGCCGCGACGCGGCCGTACGAGTCGGCGGCCAGCAGGCCCGTGCGGTCGGGCAGGGAGCTGAGGGCGTAGCGCCACAGGCGGGTCGTGTCGCCGTGCGTCGTCCACTCGCCGGCGACCAGGCTGTCGGGGACCGTGGAGCGGTCCAGCGAGATCGTCGAGGGACGCGGGGAGCCCGCGCCCAGCCGGTACGTGCCGACCGCCGGGAGCACGAAGCGCGCCCGGTGCGCCGACCAGCCGCCGGCCACCCGGCCGACCGCGTCGCCGTCGACCGAGGCGCGCTGGATGCGGTTCATGTCGAAGACGTACAGCGCCGCGCCGTCCCCGCCGTCGGCGGTGACCAGCAGCTTGTCCTGGTACCAGACCATCCCGGACAGCCGGGAGGAGACCGGGCGGAAGTCGTTCCCGTCGTCCACGGGCACGGCGAGCAGGACCCACGAGTACGTCAGCCGGTCGGGGTCGTTCGCGTCGACGAACGCGACCCGCGCGAGCCCGCTCGCCTGCGACCAGCCGGAGAGGATCACCCGGTTCGTGCCCCACACCCCGTCGTCGTCCGCGTCCCCGGACGTCGTCACCGCGCCCGCCCGCCAGCCGCGCGTGTCCGAGGCGTCCCAGCAGTACGAGGTCACCGGCTCGGGAGCGACGGGGAGCTGGCCGCGCTCGGCCGCCGTGCAGTCGGCGGAGTCGCGCAGCAGCCGGTCACCGGCCTCCAGCACCGAACTCACCCCGACCGGACGGCCCATGCCCGCCGCGAGCCGGTCCAGGGACTGCCGCGGGACCAGATCCTCCGTCATCCGCAGCGCGGTGGTGACCTCCGCCTGCTTCAGCGCGCCCGGCGCGTCCGAGACCGTCGCCTGCGAGGCGCTGACGATCGTCGCGGCGGCGGTCAGGGCGAGGGCGGTCCCGGCGAGGAACCCGCGCAGCGCTCTTCCCCTACGGCGCCGGCGGTGGCGGCCACGTTGCGTCATTACGTCCTCCCAGGGCGGGCCAACTGCGCCTGTTGATCCGTGCGTTGACCAAGGAGCAGGTGGGGTGACCCGTAAGGGACTCTACGGCAGACGGGCCGCACCCGGGAGGAAGACCCGGCAAAGGATGTGCGGAAAGCGTGTGCGAAGGGGATTCCGAGGGATATCCCTATGCCGACTCCCTTGGCGGGCAGGGGATTTCCATGGCGATGTCACGCGCCCGGTTCGCGTGCTCTGCCCACCGCCGACGACGCCGAGTGCGGGAGCAGGTCCCCCGGCTGGTCCGGCAGCAGGACGACCACCTCCGCGTCCTCCCGGTACCGGTACGGCCGGTGCTCCAGGAACTCCCCGAGATAGCGCCGTATCCGCGACATCTCCGCACGCACCGTCACCGTCCGCGCCGGGTCCCCGAACACCTCCTGGGCCAGCTCCGCCGCGCTGCGCCCCGCCGGGTGCACCGCGAGCAGGTACAGCAACTCCGCGTGCCGCGGGCTGAGTTCCTGCGACCAGGAGCCCGCACCGCCCGACACGGTCACCGACCAGCGCCGCCGCCGGGACAGGTCCAGCGCGATCCGCGCACCATGGCCCCGGCCCCCGCCCGGCTCCACCGCCCGCACCAACCAGCCCCCGTCCAGCGGCTCCAGGGCGCACAGCCCCAGCGCCGGCACCCAACCCGTGCCGTCCGGCGCCGACTTGGGCAGCGTGATCCGCTGCACGTACGGCATCCCGGTCACCGCCGCCGTCCAGCCGTCCCGGTCCACGACCGCCGCCCGGCCGCCGAGCCGGGCCAGCACCGGGGCGGCCACCGCGCGCAGGCGTTGCAGGGAACCGAGGTGCGTCTCCCGCAGCCGCGCCTCGGCGAGCTTCGCCACCGACTCCACCCACGCCAGCGTCGCCGGGTGCACGGACTCCTGCGGGCCGCTCACGTCGACCACACCGAGCAGCCGGCCGTCCCTCGGGTCCGTGATGGGGGCGCCCGCGCAGGTCAGATGGGTCAGCGAGCGGACGAAGTGCTCCCCGGCGAACACCTGTACCGGGCGGCGCTCGACCGCCGGGGTGCCCACGCCGTTCGTGCCGGCGACCTCCTCGCTGAGGTCCGCGCCGAGGCCGAGGCCCACCTCGTCCGCCTTGCGCAGCACCGGCGAGCAGCCCTCCCGCCACAGCACCCGGCCCTCGCCGTCGGCCACGATCATGATGTGCCGGGCGTCGTCCGCCGCCGGGAGCAGGCCCGCGCGCAGCACCGGGACGACCTCCCTGAGCGGGGACTCGGCCCGCCGCCTGCGGACCTCGTCCGGCGCCAACAGGCCGGGCGCGAAGTCGTGTTCGGGGTCCACGCCGCGTCCCAGGACCCTCGTCCAGGACTGCTCGATCACCTGGCGCGGACGGGACCGCCGCTCGCCGGGGACACGGACGGCGGTCACGGTCCGCGCCGCTTTCATCGGCGGATTCGCCACGGGTGCCTCCGGAGACGACGTGAGGTGGAGAAGGGGAGAAGGGGAGAAGGTGGAGAAAGCGGACAGGGTCGGGTGCCGGCTGCCCGGGTGCGCGGCGGCCGGTCCTCCCATCCTGCCGCCCCGGCCCGGTGTCCGGATGCGTTCACGTTCCTCTACAGGCCCGTTGCAACCCCTTGCAACCCTGGTGAACACACCTGTGGTCCTTGAAACTTGAGCCACGCCGACGAGAGCGGCGGCCCCGGCCTCGCAGGACCGGGGACGCGCGGGTGGTGCCGTGTCGGCGCGGCACCACCCCGTGGGGGCCGAGGCCCGGTGCGGGCCGGGAGCCGGGCGGGCCGGGAGTTGTGCAACCGGTTACGCCGTTTTGCCGCGCGGGGAGTTGTGCAACCGCTTGCACAACAACCGCCTCACACCGCCCGCGCCCGCTCCACCACCGCCCCCAGGTCCAGCGTGTGCGGCAGCCCCCCGAACGTGGCCCCCGCCTCCCCGCCCAGCCGCGAGGCGCAGAACGCGTCCGCCACCTCCGGCGGGGCGAAGCGGACCAGCAGCGAACCTTGCAGGACCAGCGCGAACCGTTCGGCCAGGCGCCGGGCCCGCGCCTCCACCCCGGCCAGGTCCGCGAGCTCCGTCAGCAGGTCCTTGATCGCCGCGTCGAGGCGGTGATCGGCGCCCCGCGCCGACCCCACCTCCCTGAGGTACGCGTCCAGCGCGGCCGGTTCCCGCTGGAGCGCCCGCAGCACGTCCAGCGCCTGGATGTTCCCGGCCCCCTCCCAGACCGAGTTCAGCGGCGACTCCCGTACCAGCCGGGGCATCCCCGACTCCTCGACGTACCCGTTGCCGCCCAGGCACTCGGCGGCCTCGACGACGACCGGCGGACACCGCTTCGTCACCCAGTACTTGGCGGCCGGGACGGCGATCCGCAGCAGCGCGAGCTCGCGCTCGCCCCCGTCGTCGCACGCGGCGGCGAGCCGCATCCCGAGGACGGTCGCCGCCTCCGACTCCAGGGCGAGGTCCGCGAGGACGTTCCGCATGAGCGGCTTGTCGAGGAGCTTCGAGCCGAACGCCTCGCGGTGCGCGCAGTGGTGGACGGCCTGCGCGACGGCCTGCCGCATCAGCCCGGCCGAGCCCAGCACGCAGTCGAGCCGGGTCGCCGCGACCATCGCGGCGATCGTGCGCATCCCGCGCCCCTCCTCGCCGACCCGCCGCGCCCACGTCCCGTCGAACTCCACCTCCGCCGACGCGTTGGACCGGTTGCCCAGCTTGTCCTTGAGGCGTTGCAGCAGGAACCGGTTGCGGGAACCGTCCGCCAGCACCCGGGGGACCAGGAAACACGTCAGCCCGCCCGGCGCCCGCGCCAGCACCAGGAACCCGTCCGACATCGGCGCCGAACAGAACCACTTGTGCCCCCTCAGCTCGTACGCGCCCGTTTCAGCAAGCGGTTGTGCAACGGACGCGATCGCCCGGACGTCGCTCCCGCCCTGCTTCTCCGTCATCCCCATCCCCAGCAGCGCACCCCCCTTCTCGCCCACCGGCCGCAGCTCCCGCTCGTACAGCGCGGAGGCCAGCAACGGCTCCCACTCGGCGGCCAGTCCGGGCTCCGTCCGCAGCACCGGCACCGCCGCGTGCGTCATCGACAGCGGACAGCACGTCCCCGCGTCGGCCTGCGACCACACCAGGAACCCGGCGGCCCGCCGCACCTGCCCGCCCGGCCGCGACCAGGCCGCCCCCGTCAGCTCAGCGCCGACCCCCTTGCCCAGCAGCCGGTGCCACGCCGGATGGAAGTCGACCTCGTCGACCCGGTGCCCGTACCGGTCGTGCGTCCGCAGCCGGGGCGGATTCCCGTCCGCCTGTACGGCCCACTCGCGCACCTGTACGGAACCGGCCGACCTCCCCAGTTCCGCCAGCGACGAGTGGGCCTCGTCACGCAGCTCAGGGGCCAGATGCCGGTCCACCGCGTCCACCAGGACCCGGTCGGTGCCGTACACGTCGTACGCGGCAAGGGGAGGAGGCTGATTGGTCACGGTGTGGGTGGTGCCTGCCATAGCGCGCAACCTATCCCCTCCCCGGGCGTCACGTGCGCCGACGCCATGGCACCGGGGATGAGCGCGGCCTCCAGTGGCGGATACCTTTAGGGCGTGCAGCCAGCAAGTCAGTCACCCCCGCACCACGCGGCACCGAGCCGTTTCCACCGGGCGCGCGCCCTCTACCGCGACGTGTCCATGCGCAGGACCGCCTGGCTGCTGCTCAAGGACACCGTCAACTCCTGCGTGGAGTACCGGATCCTGGGCCTGGCGGCAGAAGCCGCTTTCTTCACGTTGCTGTCCGTGCCGCCGCTGCTCCTCAGCCTCATCGGGCTGCTCGGGTACGTCGACGACTGGACCGGCACCGACACGATCACCAGCCTGGAGGCCAACATCCTGGACGCCTCCCGGACGGTCCTGTCCGACAAGGGTGTCCAGCAGCTCGCCCAGCCGATCCTCGACGACGTCATGAAGGGCGGCCGGCCCGACATCATCTCGATAGGGTTCCTGTTCGCCCTGTGGTCCGGCTCGCGCGCGGTGAACGTCTTCATCGACACCATCACCGTCATGTACGGCCTCGACGGCGTGCGCGGCATCGTCAAGACGCGGCTCGTCGCCTTCGCCCTGTTCATCGTCGCCCTCGTCATCGGGGCGGTCGCGCTGCCGCTGATGGTCGCCGGGCCCGACGCCGTCGTACGGGTCGTGCCCTGGTCGGCGACGCTCGTGCAGCTCCTGTACTGGCCGGTCGTGACCCTGCTGTCGATCGCCTTCCTGACCACGCTGTACCACGTGTCCGTGCCGGTGCGCTCGCCCTGGATCGAGGACGTGCCCGGCGCGCTCGTCGCCCTCGCGATGTGGGTGTTCGGCAGCTTCCTGCTGCGCATCTACCTCCAGAGCACCATCGAGGGCGCCACCATCTACGGCTCGCTCGCCGCCGCCGTCGCCGTCATGCTGTGGATCGGCGTCGCCGCGTTCGCCGTGCTCGTCGGGGCCGCCGTCAACGCCGCGATCGACCGCGTCTGGCCAGCCGCCGCGACCGCCGCCGCCCGCGCCGCCAACGAGCGGCTGCGCAAGGAGGAGGTCGTCGAGTACGTCGCCCGGATGTCCGCCGCGCAGGGCCGCGAGGACCCCGACGACCCCGACATGCCCTCCGAGTTCCCCGAACGCTGGTCCCGCTTCCTCCCCCACGAGAACGTCACGGCCCGCCTGCGGACCCACGCGAAGACGGTGGCGAAGGCGCAGGAGGAGCAGCGGCGGGAGAAGTGAGGGAGGGTGCGGGAGCGGGTTGCTGAGGGGGGGCGGGAGCGGTTGGTGGGGGAGGTTGTGGGAGCGGTTTCTGTCCGTTGCTACGCCGTTGCTGCGCCTTTGTTACGCCTTCCAGGCGCCCTCCGCCGCCGCCTCCCGGGCGTACTCCGCGAAGTCGCGCGGGGCGCGGCCCAGGACCTCGTGGACGTCGTCCGTCGACAGGAACTCGTTGTGGCCGTCGAGCAGCGCCGCGAACGTCTCGGTGAGGAACGCGACCTCGCCGGGCGGCAGGCCGAACGACGCCAGGACCCCGGCGTACTGCTCCGAGGTGACCGCCGTGTACGTCAGCTCCCGGCCCGACGCCCGCGCGATCTCGGCGACCGCCTCCCGGAACGTCATCAGGCGCGGGCCCGACAGGTCCAGCGCGCGGCCCACGTACCTCTCGCCCTCGGTGACCGTCCTCACGACGACCTCCGCGAGGTCCGCCAGATCCAGGAACGGCTCGGTCACCTCGTCCGCCGGGAACACCAGGTCGCCGGTGATCCGCAGGCCGTCCGCCATCGGGCCCTCGCTGAAGTTCTGGTTGAACCACGAGGCCCGGACGATCGTCCAGTCCGCGCCCGAGGAGGTCAGCGCGTCCTCGGCGGCCCGCGCGGAGTGCTCGCCGCGGCCCGAGAGCAGGACGAGGCGCCGTACACCGAGGGCGAGCGCCTGCTCGGCCAGCGCGCCGACCGCCTCGCCCGCGCCGGGGGCGCCGATGTCCGGCGGGTACACCAGGTACGCCGCGTCGGCGCCGCGCAGGGTGTCCGCCCAGGTCGCGGGGTCGGACCAGGAGAAGCCCTGGGCTCGGGAGGCGGGGCGGACCTTCAGGCCGGCGGCCTGGGCGGCTCGTGCGACGCGGCTGCCGGTACGGCCGGTCGCGCCGGTCACCACGAGGGTCGTGTCTGTGTTCGTCATGGGGCCAGTCAAGCGGGGGGTGGGGGTGAGTCCGCAAGAGCACCGGAGGAGCGGCGTAGCGTGGAAGCGTGTACGAGGAACGCCCGTCCCGCCTGACCGGCGCGGTGGTGTGGACGAACACGCCATCGGGGGCGCCGGGTGCGGTCCTGCCCGACGGCTGCATGGACCTGCTGTGGACCGAGGGTCGGCTCCTGGTCGCGGGGCCCGACACCCGTGCGTACGTCCCTGAAGGGCCGAGTGCCGCTTGGACTGGCGTCCGCCTCTATCCCGGCACCGCGCCCGCCCTGTTGGGGGTCCCCGCGCACGAACTCCGCGACCGGCGCGTCGAGTTGGCCGACCTGTGGCCGGCGTCGGAGGTGCGGCGGATCAGGGCGCGGATCGCTTCGGCTCCGAACCCGGCAGCGGGCTTGGAGGAGTTGGCCCTGGAACGGGCGGCGCCTTCTGATCCGCTGCTGTCCCGCCTGGTCACCGCGCTCGACGCGGGGCGCTCGGTGTCGGCTACGGCGGATGAACTGGGGCTGGGGGCACGGCAGTTGCACCGACGCTCCCTGTGGGCCTTCGGGTACGGGCCCAAGACGCTGGCGCGGATCCTCCGGCTGCAACGGGCGGTGGGGTTGTTGCGGCGGGGGGTGGCTCCGGCGGAGACGGCGGTGCGGGCGGGGTACGCGGATCAGGCGCATCTGTCGCGTGAGGTGCGGGAGTTGGCGGGGGAGACGCCGACGGGGTTGGTGAGGCGGGCGACGGATGGGTAACGCCCTGAGAGGTGCGGGCGAGTGTCCGGTGGGAGAGCCCGCACCGTGAGGTGTTGGGGCAGGTACCTGGCACTTTTCATGCCTGGCTCAACGGCGCGAACAGATCCACCCCGTTGCCGTCCGGGTCGTGCACTACCGCGTACCGCTGCCCCCATACGGCGTCCCACGGTTTCATCTCCCCGTGATGCCCTGCGGCGATCAACTCCTCGTACACGGCGTCGACTTCACCAGGCCCGTCGCACAGCAGCGCAAGGGACGCCCGCCCACCCGGACCCGGCGTCTCGAAGCCGGGGGAGAAGGAGCGCACCATCTCCTCCGTGTCGAGCATGAGGCGCAGTCCGCCGGGGAGGGCGGCCTCGGTGTGCCCCTCCCGTTCGGCGCCCTCGGGGAAGGCGAAACCGAGGCGGCGGTAGAAGGCGACGGACGCGGACATGTCGTGGACGAGGAGGCCGATGGCGTCGAAGCGTGGAGTCATGGGGGCACCGTAGGCAGGCGGGGAGACGCCGGTCTTGAAGGAAACGGACGTCTTCCGGAAACCGTTTGCACAACATCCGCCCCCGCCGCGAGGGTGTCCCGATGACCACCCCGCGCCTCGACCTCCTCCGCTGGCAGACCGACCTGACCTGGTCCCTCTTCACGTACCACCTGGACCTCCTGCGACCGGACGACCACCTCTGGGAACCGGCGGACACCTGCTGGACGCTCCACCCGGACGGGGCGGGCGGCTGGACGCCGGACTGGGCGGAGACCGAACCCGACCCGGTGCCGGTCCCGACGGTCGCGTGGGTCAGCTGGCACCTGGGCTGGTGGCTGGGCACGACGACGGACCACGTACTGGGCCGAACTCCCCGCAAACGGAAGGACGTTGCCTGGCCGGGCCCGGGCGGACCGGCGATCACCTGGCTCCGGACCCTGTACGAGGAGTGGACGGCGGCCGTGGCAAGCCTCACGGACGCCGACCTCGACCGCCCCTCCGCGTACCCCTGGCCGGAGGGCGCGGGCCTCACGCTGGCCCACCAACTCGCCTGGGTGAACGCCGAGTTGATGAAGAACGTCGCGGAGATCGGCCAACTCCGCATGATCCGTACGGTCAGTCGAACGTGACGGTCCCGTTGGGCGTGTCCAGCGTGAACGACATGCCCAACGCCCCTTCGGAGACGGGGAGTTCGACGTCGAGCGCGGCAAGGGCGGACCGCACCGCCGAAGGATCGGGAGCCGTTGCCGACAGCGACACCAGCGGAGTGACGGGCAGCCCCGACGCGGTCGGATGCGGAGAGGACCCCCAGTCGATGAGGAACGGAACGAGCCCGGAGGACCCGTCCGTCAGCCGCCATTCGAGCAGCGCTCCGTCGGGACGGCGCCGGCTCATCGCCCGCACCTCGCCGGGGTCGTACCCGCGCGCCCGCGCGGCCGTCACCGCGAGGTCGATGTCCGGCGGGGCGATCGCCCAGGTCAGCGTGGTGGGCCGGGGCAGCCGGTCCACCCCGAACGGCCGTGCCCCCCGATGCGCGGACTGCTCCGGATCGGGCCCGATGATCTCCAGATACGCCCCACCCCCCAGCCCCACGAGGTGATTACGCGTACCGAGCCCGACATGCACCCCGCCCGGCGCCGGCACGACCCCCGTCCGCCGGGCGAAGTCATCGACGGTAGCGGCCAGTTCGGGCGTCGCGAGCACGAGATGGTCGAGCCGTGCGGGAATCGTGTTCATCCCGCACGAGCCTACGCGCAAGCCCTTCACAACAGGACCCACGAGACGGAACGGGCTCGGACCGTGTTGTCGCACTCCCGCCCGTCGAATCGAGCCCGCTCGGCAGGCGGAGTCCCTCAAGGGATGAGTAACCGGTTACTACGAAATTTTCGGTAGCCCAGAGACCCCTGCCCGGCCCCGCCTCCGCCCGCCCACCGGCATAGGCTCGACCCCATGGCCCCACGTCTGCTCGTCTACAGCCGCACCACCGGCTACCGCCACGACTCCATCCCGTACGCGGCCGACGCCCTGCGCGCGGTCATGGGGGAGTGGACGGTCGACCACACCGAGGACCCGGCGGCCCTGGACTCCCCGCTGACGCGGTACGCGGCGGTCCTCTTCCTCTCCACCAGCGGCGAGGTCCTCACCCCGAAGGGCCGTGAACTCCTCAAGGAGTACGTCGAGTCGGGCGGCGGGTTCGTCGGGGTGCACGCGGCGGCCACGACCGAGTACGAGTGGCCCTACTACGGGGAGCTCCTCGGCGCCCGCTTCGACCGGCATCCTGAGTACCAGCCCGGCAAGGCGGTTGTGGAGGACGCGGATCATCCCGCCACGCAACACCTGCCGAAGGTCTGGGACTTCACCGACGAGTGGTACGACTTCCGCACCAACCCCCGGGGTTCGGTACGGGTGTTGCTGACCGCCGACGAGTCCTCGTACGAGGGCGGCGGCATGGGGGAGGACCACCCGCTGGCCTGGACCCGCACGCAGGGGGAGGGCCGGGTCTTCTACACGGCCCTCGGGCATGCGGAGGAGGCGTACGACGACCCGGCGTTCCGGGCGCACCTGCGGGGCGGTATCACCTGGGCGGCGCAAGGGAGTTGACGAGGCGTCAGGCGTGGGTGCGGATCCGGGGCGGTGCCGTGCTCGCCCGTACGACCAGCCGTGTCGACAACTCCGTACGGGTCCCCTCCGGGCGCTCGCCGTCCATCATCCGCACCAGCAGGCGCAGCGCGGTCGCCGCCATCTCGCCGAGGGGCTGGCGGACGGTCGTGAGGCCGGGGCTGGCCCAGCGGGACTCGGGGAGGTCGTCGAAGCCGACGACGCTGATGTCGTCGGGGACTCTCAACCCGTGTTCCGCCAGGGCCTCGTAGACGCCGAGGGCCATGTGGTCCGAGCAGACGAAGACGGCGGTGGGGGGCTCGGGCAGGTCGAGGAGTTCGCGCATGCGCTGGCGCGCGGTGGACTCCTCGAAGCAGCCGTACCGGATGTACTCGGGCCGCTGCGGCAGCCCGGCGGCGGCGAGCGCCGAACGGTAGCCCGCCACCCGGGCGTTGCTGCACTGCTTGCGGCGGCGCCCCGCGATGACGGCGATCCGCTCGTGCCCGAGCGCCAGCAGGTGTTCCGTCGCGCTCACCCCGCCCTGCCAGTTCGCGGCGCCCACCGACACGGCGCCGGGCGGCGGTTCGTGCGCCGGGTCGATCATCACGTACGGGATGCGGTGCTGTTCCAGCCACGCGTACTGCGAGTCCGTCAACTCGGCCAGGTTGAACAGGACTCCGGCCGAACCGCGGGTCGTCAGCTTGTCGAGCCAGCCGCGCTGCGGGCGGTCGCCCCGGGCGCTGCGGCCGAGGCCCGCCGAGACGACGACGTCCAACCCCGCCTCGTGGGCGGCCTGTTCGACGCCGTGCAGCACCGCGCCCGACCAGGAGCTGTCCAGGGAGTGGACGACGAGGTCCACCAGCCTGGGCGGCTTCGACGCGTCGAACCGGGGCCTGCGGACGTACCCCAGCCGGTCCAGCGCCTCGGTGACCCGGCGCCGGGTCTCCGGTGCCACGTCCTCCCGGCCGTTGACGACCTTCGAGGCCGTCGGGACCGACACCCCGGCCTCGCGCGCCACGACCGCCAGCGTCGGTCCGGCCGTCACGTTCGGACTCACCGTGCGGACCATAGGGAACCCACCTCTCCGGCCCGCCATTGGGCCAGCGAAAGCTCGACCAGCGCTGTTTCGGCCGTTTTCGTGCGCCCGGCCGACAGAAAGCGCTTGCTATCCTAAAGGCGCCGCAGCGTGACGGGAAGACACCGGGAGTCACGGGTTCACATGACCGGAATCGCGGACGTGAATTTTCGAAACCCCGAACAGGCGCGGGGGTTTCTGGTGCACCTTAGGGGGATTTCCGCGGCAACTCCTCGCACTCCAGGCGGAAGTCACGGAAGTCCGCGGTGAACGCGGCATCGACGAGATCGCGGGCGTGAATCCCTACGAGCGTGCCCGTGAAGCGCAGTCCGCCGCCGTGGTCGTCGGAGAGGCGGCTCGCGTCCAGGGGCGGGCCGACCTGGGTGTACGTGTCGTCGCGCAGGTACCAGAACCGCGCCTCCGTCCCCTCCACGGAGACACCGATCGTGATCGGTGCGCCCAAGTCGACGTCCACCACGGCGACTTCACGCGCCCCCGTCTCGTCCCGGTCGATCAGGCTGAGGACCGTACGGCCCTCGCCGCGCCACTGCTGGCCGCGCTGCTTCTCGCCCGGGGGCTCCGACCAGGTGAGATCGAGGCTGAGGTACGCCTCCGCGTCGTACCGCAGGATCAGGCCGGCGGCCTGCGTGAACGTCGACGGGCTTGCCTCGACGGTGACCTGGGCCACTGCGTGGTGTTCGGTGAGGCGTTGGGCGAGGAGGCTCTGGGACCAGCGGGACTCCGGGCCCTGGCGTCCGCGCAGGCGGATCCAGCCCGGGCGCGAAGTGACGTCGGCCCAGGAGGGGTCGGGGGGTTCGCGGAGGGTGCTCCAGGGCCAGCCCAGGGGGTCGGTCGGCCGGTTGGTCGGCCAGTTGCTCAGCTGGAGGGAAGTTTCCGAAAGAGGGTCGTCGGGAGTTTCGGAAACCGGCGCCGGAGAGCCCGTCCTCCCGGCGACCGGTGGGCCGGAAACCGGCACCCCGGCAACCGGCCCTCCAGGAACCGGAGTTCCGGAAATCGCCGGTACGGCCACCTCCACCGCCGGATGCCACCCCCCGCCCCTCAGCCGGGGCCACCCCTCCTCGTCCCACTCCACCGCCTGCACCGCGGTCTCCCGCCCCAGCGTGCAGCGCGGCCCCTCCGGAGTCTCCAGCGGGCGCCCCACCAGATGGCTGAGGAACCACTCGCCCCCGGGTGACCGCACCAGCTCCGCGTGCCCCGCCTTCTGCAACGGCACCGACGGATCGTCCCGGGACGTCAGCAGCGGGCGGTCGGCGATCTCGTACGGCCCGGTCAGGCAGCGGCTGCGCGCGGTCAGGACGCCGTGCTCGAAACCGGTTCCCCCCTCGGCCAGCACCAGGTGGTACCAGCCGTCCCGCTTCAGCAACTTCGGCCCCTCGACGAGCCGTTCGTGCTGGAGCAGCAGGTGGGTGTCGCCGAGCGGCTTCAGCGTCGCCCGGTCCAGCTCCGTCGCGACGATCCCCGAGAAGCGGTTCCCGGCCGGGCGGTGGTCGTTCTGGAGGTTGAGCAGCCACAGCCGGCCGTCCTCGTGGAAGAGGGCGGGGTCGAAGCCGTGACCCGCCACCCGGCGCGGCTCGGCCCAGGGACCGGAGACGTCGGGTGCGGTCGTGACGTACGTATCGAGGTCGAAGTACGGCGTGCCGACCGAGCGGACGATCGCGTACACCATCCAGAACGACTCGCCGTCCCAGCTCAGCGAGGGCGCCCAGATGCCGGCGGAATCGGGCACGCCCGCGAGGGAGTTGCCGGGGACGGCACCCTCGACATGACCGGCGTGCTCCCAGTGCGCCAGGTCGCGGGAGCGGTGGACCGGGATCGTGGGGAACCACTCGAACGAACTCGTCGCGATGTAGTACCAGTTGCCCGCGCGGACGAGGGAGGGGTCGGGGGCGAAGCCGCGGATCACCGGGTTGCGTGCCACCGACTGCCCCTCGGTGCACGCCACTTGTGAGGTGCACGCCACTTGTGAAGCGCAGGCCGCCACCCGGGAAGCGCCGCCCGGCACTTGAGCCTCCTCGCCCGGCATCTCAGCCTTCTCGCCCGGCACTTGTGGCTCCTCGCCCGTCACTTCAGTGCCCCCAGCGTCACGCCCGACCGCCAGTACCGCCGCATCGCCACCATCATGATCGCCATCGGCACGATCGACAGCAGCGCGCCCGTCAGGACGAGGCTCGTCAGGTCGACCCCCGACTCCAGCCGTTTCCCGGACCAGTTGTAGAGGCCGATGTTCAGCGTCCAGTTGTTCTCGCCGCGCAGCACGGTCAGCGGCAGGAAGAAGGAGTTCCACGTGTTGACGAACGCGAGCAGGAACACCGTCGCGCCGCCGGTCGTCATCATGCGCAGCACGATCGAGAAGAAGATGCGCAGCTCGCCCGCCCCGTCGAGCCGCGCGGCCTCCAGGAGTTCGTAGGGAATCGTCGACTCGGTGTAGACCTTCGCGAGGTACACGCTGAACGGGTTGATCAGGCAGGGGACGAGCATCGCCCAGGGCGTGTCGACCATGCCGATCTCGGAGAACAGCAGGTAGAGCGGGAGCGTGAGCAGGGCGATCGGGATGAGGAACGAGCCGACGACCGACGCGAAGACGAGGCCCCGCCCGGGGAAGTCGAAGCGCGCCAGGCCGTACCCGGTCGCGAGGGCGATCAGCGTGCCGCCGAGGGAGCCGACGCCCGCGTACAGCAGGGAGTTGGCGGTCCAGCGCAGGAAGATGCCGTCCTCGTAGGTGAACAGCTGGTGCAGGTTGTCCCAGAGGTGCCAGCCGGAGAACCAGAGGCCGTTGGACTGGTACAGGCCCGTACGGTCCTTGGTCGCCGCGACGATCAGCCACCACACGGGGAAGAGGCTGTAGACGCATCCGAGCGTGAGCCCGATGAGCAGGAACCGCTGGCCGCCGCGCGAACGGGAGCGCGGATCGGGTTGCGTGAGTCGGCGGACCGCCGTTTTCGGCGCGCGGTCTTCGGTCAGGGTCATCAGTCGGCCTCCCTCGATGTCAGCCGGTAGAAGACGAAGGAGGCGAGGCCCAGGATCAGCGCGAGGAGCACCGAGAGGGCCGCGGCGTAGTGGTAGTTGCCGGCGTTGAACGCCTGGTTGTAGATGATCATGATCGGGGTGAAGCTGTCGTCGACCGTCTGCGGTGTGACGTTCCTGAACAGCGCGGGCTCGTTGAAGATCTGGAGCATCTGGATGATCGACAGCAGCCCGGTCAGCACCAACGCGCCCCGCACGTACGGCACTTTGATGCTGCGGGCGATCCTGAGCTCGGAGGCGCCGTCCAGCCGGGCCGCCTCGAACAGCTCGCGCGGGACCGCCTGGAGCGCCGAGTAGATGATCACCATGTTGTAGCCGATGCCGTGCCAGGTCAGCAGGTTGCCGATGGACGGCCACACCATCGACGGCGCGAAGAAGTTCCAGTGGAACCCGAACACGTCCCCGATCGCCGTCAGCGGACCGACGTCCGGGCTGTACAGGTTGATCCAGACGATCGCCGCGACGACCCCCGGGATCATGTACGGCACGAGCAGCAGGATCCGGAACCGGCTCGCCGCGCGCGAGGTCACCGCGTCGAGCAGCAGCGCGAGCACCAGGCTGACCAGCAGCATCACCGGGATCTGCACACAGGCGAAGACCACGACCCGCAGGACCGAGCCCATGAACGCCGAGTCGGTGAGGCCCTCGCGGTAGTTGTCGAGGCCGGTGAACTTCTCCGTCGAGCCGCCGAGGCCGAGCCCGGACTGCTGGACCTTGAAGAGCGACTGGTAGACGGCGTAGCCGATCGGGAGGAGGTACAGAAAGACGAAGCCGAGCTGGAAGGGCACCGTGAACGCGGCACCCTTCCAGCGCTGGGAGCGGATCATCGGAAGCTTCCTCAGCCCTTCACGGTGATGCCACGGGACTTGAGGTCGTCGACCGTCCACTTCTGCATGTGCGCCAGCAGGTCGGTGACCTTCTGCTCCTTGCTGACCACCTTGGCCCAGCCGGCTTGCAGCTCACTGAACATGGCCGTCCAGTCCGGGCCGAACGTCCAGTCCGTCGTCACTGTGTTCAGGCTGTCGCCGACGACCTTCTTCGCCGGTTCGTAGTGCGCGCCCAGCAGCTTCCGCGAGATCGACTCGTCGATGTACGAGCCGGTGTCGGCGAGCGCCGGCATCACGCCGTTGCCGGTCTCGGGGCTCGCCATCGTCTTGACCGCGCCCGGGTCCGTGGACATCCACAGCGCGGCCTCGGCGGCCTGCTTCGGGTTCTTGCAGTCCTTCGTCACCAGGGTGACGCTGCCGGTCAGGTTAGTGCCCGCCGGGGTCTTCGGTGCCTCGCCCGCGAACGTCGGCCACGGCGCCAGCGCCCACTGGCCGAACGACTTCGTGAAGTTCTGCACCATGCCGGCCATCTGCCAGGTCGAGATCTGGCGCGTGACGGTGCCGCCGTTGTCGTAGTTGCGCTGTACGGCCGCGTAGTCGGCGAACGAGAGCGTCGAGTTGAGGTCGTTGTCGATGATGTCCTGGATCACCTTCGCGGCCTTCAGCGTGCCCGCGTCCTGGAAGTCGATCTTCCACGCGTTCCCGTCGATCGCGTACCAGTGCGCGCCCGCCTGCATCGCGAGCACCTCCAGCGTGGAGGGGTCCTCACCGGCGTAGTTCGTGATCTTGATGTTGTGCTTCTTCAGCTCCTTGCCGGCCGCGACGAACTCGTCCCACGTCGTCGGCGCCTTGATGCCGTACTTCTGGAAGACGTCCGCCCGGTAGATCGTGAAGTTCGGCGAGGAACTGGTCGGCACGCCGTAGAACTTGCCCTGCACCTGCGCGCTCGCCCAGGAACCGGCGTTGAACTTGTCCTTGCTGGACTCCACGTACTGCGAGACGTCGGCCAGCGCGCCCTGGGACACCCACGTCGTCACGTATTCGGCGGTGTTCTGCACCAGACACGGGGCGTTGCCCGCCTTCACCGCGTTCGTCAGCTGCTTCTGCATCGTCAGCTGGTCGGTGACCTTCGTGTACTTGAGCTGGACGTCCTTGTGGGACGCGTTGAACGCCTTGACGACCGCCTCCTGACCGTTCGCCCACCCCCAGTAGGGGAGGGTGACCGGGCCCGACGCCGAGGAGCCGCCGTCGTCGTCGCCCGAACCGCCGCAGGCGGCGAGCAGACCTGTCAGCGCGATTCCCGCTGCGGCTGCGCGGGCGATCCTTCTGCGGGGGCTGATGGCATTCATCTGACCGTGATCCTTCGGGAAGTAGGCGTCTCGACGGGGCGAGAGCGGCGGCTCGGTACTGGCCGTAGGCGGCGGCCGGACGGCGAGGAGATGGCTGCGTCGGGCCGGCTCAAGCGGAAGGTGTAGTAACCGGTTGCTGTGACGTTAGGCCGACAGGATCGGCATTATCAAGAGGCGTGCGAGAAAATCTTGGGCGAATCGGCCCGAAATCCGGTAACCGTTTACGTACCCTGCCGGGGCGTGCGGAGGGCGTTCCCGCCGAGGGTCCGGGACACTCGACTCGGCTGTACGGCAGGCGGGTTACCGCAGCGGCCCGGGCGGCCGGACCGAGTCCCGTACGACGACGTGGGTGCCCAGGATCAGGTGCTCGGCCTCGGTCGGCCTGCCCTCCCCGGACGGCCCGGAACCGGCGAGGTCCAGCCCGGCCCTGCGGTCGGCGACCGCGCGCAGCGCGACCCGGCCCATCTCCTCGTACGGCACGTGCACCGTCGTCAGTCCGGGCGTCAGCTGCGAGGCCAGCGGGATGTCGTCGTACCCCGCCACCGACACGTCGTCCGGCACCCGCAGGCCCACCGATCTCAGCGCCTGCATCGCGCCCGCCGCCACCACGTCCGTCCCCGCGAGGACCGCCGTGAAGCCCGGGGTCCGCGCGAGCGCCTGCTGGACCGCCGCGTACCCGTGCTCGTAGTCGTACGAACCGCGCCGCACGAGCCCCGGGTCGAACGGCACCCCGTACGCCTCGAAGGCCCGCCGCGCGCCCGCCAGCCTGCCCTGGGCGGTGGTCAGTCCGGACGGGCCCGGCAGCACCAGGACCTTGCGGTGGCCGGCCGACAGGACGTGGCTGGCCATGGCGTAGGCGCCCGCCTCGTTGTCATAGTCCACCGTCGTCGCCGGGACGTCGCCCTCCAGCGGCGGCCTGCCGACCAGGACCAGATGCGAGCCCGCCGCGTCCAGCGAGCGCGCGAAGCGGCCCATCCTCGTCTGGTACTCCGTGCGGTCGTAGGCCCCGCCGAGCAGCACCACGGCCGCCACGCCCTGCTGGCGCATCATGTTGACCAGCGCCAGCTCCCGCTCGGGGTCCTCGCCCGTCGTGCCGACCAGGGAGAGCCAGCCGCGCAGCGTCGCCGCGCCCTCGACGCCCTTGGCGACGTGCGCGAACGCGGCGCCGGTGATGTTGTTCATGAGGATCGCCACCGTCGGCGTACCGCCGCCCGCCAGCGATCTCGCGTGCGCGTTCGTCACGTAGTCCAGGTCCCGGACCACCTTCATCACGCGGCTGCGGGTGTCCGCCGCCACCGGGTAGTTGCTCACGCCCAGCACCCGGGAGACGGTCGCTACCGAGACCTTCGCCTCCTTCGCCACGTCCTTTATCGTCACCCTGCGCTTGGGTCGGCCGATCTTCTTGACGCCCGACTTTCGCTCACTCACCGTCACGCCTCCTTCCAGTCATGGGGGGTTCCACCGGCTCCTGACGGCCTCTCCGCCACCGCCGCCCGACCCGGTGACGACAAGGTATCCCGGCGGCGGACGACTCGTCAGAACCTGTGGATAACTTTCGTCTATGCAGGTCAGAAGGGGTTCAGGCGCTTCTGGCGAGGTCCGCGTGCCGGACCTCGTGGGCCGGCGGGAGCCCCTCCGTGAGCCGCTCGACCTCCGTCACGACGATCTCGCCGAGCCGTCGCAGCTCGTTACCGAGCGAACCGGCGATGTGCGGCGTGAGGATCACGTTCGGCAGCGTGTAGAGCGGCGAGCCGGCGGGCAGCGGCTCGGGTTCGGTGACGTCGAGGATCGCGGTGAGCCGCCCCGCCACCACCTCGTCGGTGAGCGCCGCGTGGTCGACCAGCGCGCCCCGGGAGGTGTTGATCAGGACCCCGCCGTCGGGGATCAGCGACAGGCGCGCGCGGTCCAGCATGTGGTGCGTCTCCGGGATGTCCGGCGCGTGCAGGCTGACGATGTCGCTGCGGGTCAGCAGCTCCTCCAGGGACATCAGGCGGGCGCCGAGCTTCTCCGCCTCGCCGGAGTCGACGTACGGGTCGTGCAGCAGCACCTCGAAGTCGAACGGCCGTAGCAGTTCGAGCAGCCTGCGCCCCACGCGCGACGCGCCGATCACCCCGACCCGGCGGCCCAGATTCCCGATCGGCGCGGTCTCCGCGGGCGTCGGCTGCGCGTGCGTACGGCGGTAGGTCTCGCGCAGGGAGAAGAAGTTCTTCCCGGCGAGCAGGATCATCGCGAGCGTGTACTCCGCGACGGGTACGGCGTTGGCGGTGACCGCGCTGGAGACGCTCACCCCGCGCGCCCACAGGGCGTCCCCGACCAGGGAACGCACCGAGCCCGCCGCGTGCAGCACGGCGCGGAGCTTCGGGGCCGCGGCCAGGGCCTCGGCGCCGAGGTGGGGGCAGCCCCAGCCGGTGATCAGGAACTCCGCCTCCGCCAGCGCGGAGGCCGCCGCCGGGTCGGTGAGGTCCTGGACGACGAGCGCGGGGTCGATGTCGGCGGTCCGGCGCAGCCGCTCCAGCACGGGCTCGGGGAACAGCAGCGGGAGGTGCACCGGATCCATGGCGAACACGGCCCTGGGCAGCGGGGCGCTGGGCATGACTCTCCTGAGGGCGAGTGGGGGCGAGTGAGGGCGGGTACGGGAAACGTTTACTGAAAGCGTCTTCTACCGTAAATCTGTGGCCGAGTCATGGTCAATCAGTCGGAGCGGATCAGTCCCGTTCGGCCCGGGGTCCGGGCTGAGCTGCCAATATCCCATCGGCACCGGGGCATTGAGGCCGCGCGGGGTGTACGGGGCAGGTGGACCGGGTGTGCGTGAAGGGGGCCGAGTCGTCACAACCGGTTGTGGTTCGCGCGCCCCGACGGTCTGTGTGGATCCGGCGGACGGGGCGGGTGGGCGGTGCTGGTCCGGGGCGGTTCACGGGGTCGCTGTTCGTGCAGCTCAGGAGCGTATCCCGGCCGTATCGGCGGCCTGTCGGGCGGGCCTTCCGGAGCGACCGGGCACGTGCACGGAGTTTTCGAAAACGTGCGCAAACCCTTGACGAGCCCCGTGAAGCGGCAGAAGCTCAGCGCACTCGGTCGTAGCAACCGGTTGCTACGCATTACTCGGGCGAGCCGCCGCCCTGCCCGTTTCCCCCTCTCCCATCTCCCAGAAGGCGAGACCCCATGCGCTCCCACGCCGGTGCCCCTCCCAGCCGACGCAGGTTCCTCGCGCTGTCGGCCGGTGGGGCCGTGGCCGGTGCGGCGGCGCTGAACGGCTGCGCGCTCCAGGTCTCCGGCTCGGTCGGCGGCGGGGGCGAGACCGTCACGATGATGGTCTCGCCGGGTGACATCACCCCGGACCAGGTCAGGCAGGCCAAGAAGAAGCTCGGGATCTCCATCGAACTGGTCAAGTGGGACATCACCAAGCTGATCGCGATGCTGACCAGCGGGAACCCGCCCGACCTGGTGCGCGGTGTGGGCGCGGTGGACGCCGCGTACTTCGCGGCCCGGGACACCGCCGAGAACCTCGACCCGTACTTCGCGCGCTCCACCGTCCTCAGGGCCGCCGACCTCGACCCGGTGAACGACCTGTGGCGCTTCGACGGCCGCACGCAGGGCAAGGGGCCGCGCTACGGCATGGCGAAGGACTTCTCCCAGGACTCCATGTACTGGTACAACACCGCCGTCTTCGACAAGGCGGGCATCCCCTACCCGTCGCAGACCGAGCCGGTCACCTTCGAGCAGTGGCAGGAGGACGCGCGCCGCCTCGTCCAGCGCAAGCGGGGCCAGACCATCGTCTTCGGCGGCAGCTACGCCGGCCTCACCCGCTCGACGCTGCTCGCGACGATGACGGCCTCGGCGGGCGGCAGCCTCTTCAACGACGACTTCTCCCGCGCCGACTTCACCACCCCCGAAGCCCGCAAGGCGCTCGCCTGGTACATCGACTACTGCCACACCAAGGTCGGGCCGAGCCTGATCCAGCCCGACCCCAACGGCTGGGACGGACCCACCTACCAGGCCGGACGCATGGCGATGACCAACTCCGGCTACTGGCTCGGCGGAATGATCGCCACCGACCCGAAACTCGCCGCCGTCTCCCGGCTCGCCCCCGCACCCGTCTTCGCCGGCGGCCCCCGCATCAGCGCCTGCCAGGGCGGCACCGGACTGTGGATGCCGAAGAAGGCGAGGAACAAGGACGCCGCCTGGCGGATCTTCGAGTGGTTCTTCGGCGAGGAACCCGCCAGGGAACGCGCCGCCGGAGGCTGGGGCATCCCCACCCTCAAGTCCCTGCGCCCCCTGATGCCCCATCAAGAGGCGTACCAGCAGCGGACGTTGAAGGTGCAGGAGGACGAACTCAAGCATTACTCGGTCGTCTCCTTCACCCCGTACACGCGGGCCGACGCCCTCGACGCCCTCTTCAACCAGGTCGCTCCGGCGGCGATGAACGGCGCGATCTCCGTCGACAGACTCGCCGGACAGCTGAACGACGTCGTCAACGAGCAGCTCAAGCGCGGTAAGGAGCAGGTGGGATGACGGTCGATCAGATCACTGCCAAGCCGGTACGGCCCGAGGCGCCTTTGGTGCACGGCAAGCGCGGCACGACCATGGTCGCCCGCCGCCACCGCGCGTTCTACCTGTTCACCTCCCCCTGGATCATCGGCTTCGTACTGCTGACCGTGATCCCGATGGGGTACGCGCTCTGGCTCAGCTTCACCACGTTCGACGGGATCTCCCCGCACTGGAGGTTCATCGGACTCGGCAACTACCGCGAGCTGATGGGCGATCCGGTGACCTGGGACGCCCTCGGCCGGTCCGGGCTCTTCGCCGTGACGTCCGTGCCGCTGTCCATCGCCGCCGGGCTCGGACTCGCCGTCCTGCTCAACAGGCCCCTGAAAGCACGGGGGTTGTTCCGGACGCTGATCTATCTGCCGGCGGTGGTGCCGCCGGTCGGCGCGGGACTCGCCTTCAAGGCGCTGTTCGACCAGAACTCCGGTGCCACCAACGGGGCGTTGACATTCCTCGGCATCGACGCCGTGGGCTGGCTCGCCGACCCGTACGCGCGCTACGTGCTGCTGATGACCGTGCTGTGGACCGCCGGCAACATCATGATCATCTCGCTGGCGGGGCTCCAGGACGTACCCCGCGAACTCCACGAGGCGGCCACACTCGACGGGGCGAGCGCCTGGCGGACGTTCCGCAGCATCACCGTCCCGCTGCTGTCGCCCGTCCTGCTCTTCCAGACCGTCACCGGGATGATCGCCTCGGTGCAGACCATCATGCCGCTGCTGCTCGCACCGCTCGGCGACACCAGCGGGATCACGACCGTCCCGCAGTCCAACTACCTGTACATGATGCACGTGTTCGCGCAGTACTTCGCGCTCGGCCGGTACGGCTACGCCTCCGCGCTGCTGTGGGTGCTCTTCGTCATCATCCTCGCCGTGACGGGACTGCTCTTCAGGTTCACGTCCGGCGTGGTCTTCTACAACGTCGACCCGGAGGCGAAGAAGTGACCACGACCGTCCGCGTCCGCACGGGCCGCCTCGCCCTCTACACCGGACTCGTCGCCCTCACCGGCCTGTTCCTCGGCCCGTTCGGCTGGCTGATCCTCACCGGCCTGAAGACACAAGGGGAGTTGGCGGCCTCACCCGTCCACTGGCTGCCCGACCACTTCCAGTGGCACAACTTCGCCGACGCCTTCACCCAGATCGACTTCCTCGGATACGCCCGCAACTCCCTGATCATCGCGCTGATCTACGCCACGCTCGTCACCCTCAGCTCCGCCTGGGTCGGGTTCGGGTTCGCGCGCCTCGACGCACCAGGGAAGAAGACCCTGTTCGGCATCCTCATCGGCTCGATGATGCTGCCCCAGATGATCACCCTGCTGCCGACCTACCTCATCTTCGCCAAGCTCGGCATGGTCGACACGTACTGGCCGTGGGTCCTGTGGGGACTGTCCGCCGCGCCCTATCTCGTCTTCCTGTTCCGGCAGTTCTTCGCGGGCCTGCCGCGCGAACTGGAGGAGGCCGCGATCATCGACGGCGCCGGATACGCGGGCATCTTCTGGCGGATCTTCCTCCCGCAGTCCTGGCCCGTCCTGTCCGCGAGCTTCATCATCGCCTTCACCTGGACCTGGGGCGACTACATCGCACCCCAACTCCTGCTCTCCACCGACCGGACCACCCTCGCGGTCGCCGTGATGACGACCTACGTCAACGACTCGGGGGCGCCGGTCCCCGAACTCCAGGCCGCCGCCTCGGTGATGTACGTCGTGCCGATCCTGCTGGTGTTCCTCGTCGCCCAACGCGGCTTCGTCGCCGGGATGTCGACGTCGGGACTCAAGTAACTCCTTCCTCCGCGCCTTTACCAGGAGCCGCTATGAACACGCCCCTCTCCCGCCGCACCGCCCTCCAGGCCGCCGGCGCCGCCACCCTCGCCGCCGGGCTCACCGGCATGACGGCCGGCGCGGCGGACGCAGCCTCGGACGACGCCAACTCGGCCCCGAAGCTGGTCACTTACCCCCGCCCCACGTCGATGCCGACCAACACCGGCTACAAGGTCCGCGTCCGCACCGCCCCCGACGGCGACTGGCAGACCCTCGACATCTGGCGCCCCCAGCTCGGCGAGATCAACGCGGCCACCGGCTCCGGCAAGGTCTACAACTCCTCCCTGGTCTCCTTCGACTTCCACGGCTCCGTCGAGATCGAGGTGACCTACCTCAAGGGCGGCACCACCAAGGCCCGCGTGAGACCCGACTCGTACGGCATCACGCCCGAACTCCTCGGCGACACCCTCCGGTTCACCCTCGACGAACCGCGCAACGTCGTCGTCCAGATCAACGACGACGTCTTCGACACCCTGCACGTCCTCACCGGCCGCCCCGACCCGCACGCCCCCAAGTCCGGTGACCCGGACGTCCTTTACTTCGGGCCCGGCGTGCACACCGTCTCCGGCGGCACCCTGAAGGTCGCCGAGGGCCAGACCGTCCACCTCGACGGCGGCGCCGTCCTCACCGCGACCGTCCTCTTCCAGGGCGTGAAGAACGCCCGCCTGACCGGCCGCGGGTTCATCAACTCCACCTCCGGGGGCGGGGCGTTGGTGGAGAACAGCGAGAACATCAGCATCGAGGGCGTCACGATGCTGAACCCGAACGGGTACGCCACCCAGCTCGGCAACAGCAAGAACGTCCACATCAAGGGCCTGCGCTCGTTCAGCTCGAAGGGCTGGGGCGACGGCATCGACGTCTTCTGTAGCGAGAACGTCGTCATCGACGGCGTCTTCATGCGCAACTCCGACGACTGCATAGCGATCTACGCGCACCGCTGGAACTACTACGGCGACACCCGCAACGTCACCGTGAAGAACGCGACCCTCTGGGCCGACGTCGCGCACCCCATCAACGTCGGCACGCACGGCAACACCGACAACCCCGAAGTCATCGAGAACCTGCACTTCCAGAACATCGACATCTGCGACCACCGCGAACCGCAGATGAACTACCAGGGCTGCATCGCCCTCAACCCCGGCGACTCCAACCTGATCCGTAACGTCCGCGCCGAGGACATCCGGATCGAGAACTTCCGCTGGGGCCAGGTCATCTACATGAAGGTCATGTACAACACGAAGTACAACACCTCCGTCGGCCGGGGCATCGAGAACGTCTACATCAAGAACCTCACCTACACCGGCACCAACGCCAAGCCGTCGCTGTTCCTCGGCTACGACGCCGAACACGCCATCAAGAACGTGACGTTCGAGAACCTGGTGATCAACGGGCAGGCCATCGCCGACTCGATGAAGAAGCCGGGCTGGTACTACACCACCGACGTCGTGCAGTGGTTCGCCAACGAGCACGTCATCAACCTGAAGTTCATCACCACCGCGGAAGCGCAGGCCCAGCAGTGAGCCCCATCAGCCGCCGCGGACTGCTGAGTTCGTCCGCAGCCCTGTTCCTCGCCGCCGGGACGAGCACCCTGACCGTCCCGGCGGCGAGCGCCACCATCCGTACAGCACAAGGGAGTTCGGGGTTCGCCCACCCCGGCCTGCTGCACACCGCCGACGACCTGGCCCGCCTGACGGCCGCCGTCGCCGCCAAGCAATCCCCGGTGTACGACGGCTACTTGGCGCTCGCCGGGCACGCCCGCTCGCAGAGCACGTACGCCGTCCAGAACACCGGCCAGATCACCTCCTGGGGCCGGGGCCCCACCAACTTCCAGAACCAGGCCGTCGCCGACTCGGCCGCCGCCTACCAGAACGCCCTCCTGTGGGCGGTCACCGGCAACCGGGCCCACGCCGACAAGGCCCGCGACATCCTCAACGCCTGGTCGGCCTCGCTGACGATCGTCACCGGCGCCGACGGACCGCTCGGCGCCGGGCTCCAGGGCTTCAAGTTCGCGAACGCCGCCGAACTCCTGCGCCACACCGGCTACGACGGCTGGGCCGAGGCCGACATCGCGCGCTGCGAACGGTCGTTCCTCGACGTCTGGTACCCGGCGGTCTCCGGCTACATGCTGTACGCCAACGGCAACTGGGACCTGACGGCCGTTCAGACGATCCTGGCCATCGGGGTGTTCTGCGACGAGCCCACCCTCGTCGAGGACGCCCTGCGCTTCGCGGCGGCCGGCGCCGGCAACGGCAGCGTCGCCCACCGCGTCGTCCAACCGGACGGCCAGGGCCAGGAGTCGGGCCGCGACCAGGGCCACGAGCAGCTCGCCGTCGGCCTCATGGGCGACATCGCGCAGGTCGCCTGGAACCAGGGCGTCGACCTGTGGGGCTTCGACGGCAACCGCATCCTCGCCAATGCCGAGTACGCGGCCCGCTACAACCTCGGCGGCGACGTCCCCTTCACCCCCGACCTCGACCGCACCGGCAAATACATCAAACAGACGGTCTCCGCGATCGGCCGCGGCAACCTGCCGCCGATCTACGAGATGTACCTCGCGCACTACCAGGGCGTACGCGGCATCGAGGCGCCCAACGTCCGGGCGGCCGTCTTCCGGGGCGCGAACGGCGCCCGCGCGGTCGAGGGCAGCAACGACGACCTCCCGAGCTGGGGGACCTTCGCCTACGCCGGTACGACGGCCCCCGCGCCGACGGTTCCGGCGCCCCCGGCCGGGCTCACCGCCGTGGGGGAGGAGCGCGCGGTCCGGCTGGCCTGGCTGCCCTCTGTTGCTGCAAGCGGTTACACCATCCGGCGCGCCACCCACCCCGCCGGCCCCTACACGGTGCTCGCGACCGGCGTGGGCGCACCGGAGCACACCGACACCGCCGTCCGGCCCGGACGGGCCTACCACTACACCGTCAGCGCCTCCAACGACCTCGGGGCGAGCGGGAGTTCGGCGGCCGTCGCCGCCAACGCCGGGCTGCCCGGGCCCTGGACGAGCGGGGACGTCGGGGCGGTGAAGATCCCCGGCTCGACCGCGTACGACGGGGAACGGTTCGTGCTGGAGGCGTCGGGCACCGCCGACACCCACCAGTTCGCCCACCTCCCCCTGCGCGGCGACGGATCGGTGACCGCGCGGATCGTGTGGCCGCTCAGCTCGCAGTACTCCAGGATCGGCGTCACGCTCCGGAACTCCACCGACCCCGACGCGGCCCACGCCTCCCTGCTGATCCAGGGACTGCCGCTGCACACCTGGAGCGGCGTGTGGAGCGTACGCCCCGCCCAGGGCGCCGCCGTTTCAGCAACCGGTTCCACACCCGTTCCCCCCACCCAGCAGGAGGCGATCACCACCAAGGCCGCCTTCCCCCTCGCCGGCCTCGGCACGCTCCCCGAGTCGGCGACCCCGCTCGAAGCGCCGTACGTCGAGGGCGCGGGCGACGGATACCGGCTGCGCGCCCCCTACTGGGTACGGGTGACGCGCACGGGCCGCCGCTGCACCGGAGCGATCTCCCCGGACGGCGTCCACTGGACCGAAGTCGGTTCCACGGACGTCGAGTTGGGCCGCACGGTCCGCGCGGGACTCACCCTCACCTCCTGCCTGGGCGTCGACGCGCCGTACGCCGGGACCGGGACCGGCGCCTTCGACAACGTCACCGTGACGGACGGCTCCGGAACCCTCTGGCGCACCCCGCGACCCACCCGCACCGCCACCGACCTCACGGCCGGGCCGAACGGCCTCACCTGGACCGACCCCGACCTGTCCGCCCGGTACACCGTCCTGCGCGCCCCCCGCCCCGGCGGCCCCTTCCGGGCCGTCGCCACCGACGTCGGACCCGTCGGCTTCGGCACCCGCATCCGCTGGACCGACCCGACCGCCGACCCCGGCACGACGTACCACTACGCCGTCGCCAAGACCAACTCCACCGGAACCGGCCCCTGTTCGGCGACCGTGGCGGCCCGTGTCGCGGCGGCGCCCGCACCCGTCGTCCAGGTCCCGCCGAGCCGGGTCCCCGCCCCCTGGACCGCCGCCGACCTCGGCGACACCGTCACCGACCGGTCCGCGTTCGGCACGCTCGGGGCCGTCGCGATCCTCACCCCCGGCAGCACCACGTACGCGGACGACACCTTCACCGTACGCGGCGCGGGCGTCGACCTCAGCGCCAACAACCAAGGGATGACAGGCCAGTTCGTACGGCGACAGGTCAGCGGGGACTGCACGGTCACCGCGCGGCTGCTGTCCCGGGAGGGCGCCACCGCCGACCGGGTCGGGCTGCTGATGGCCAAGTCCGCGAACCCCTTCGACCTCGCCGCCGGGATCGTCGTGACCGGCGGGAGCACCGCGCAGCTCATGCTGCGCCCGACGGTCGCCGGAGCCTCCGCGTTCAGCGGCGCCACGGCCGTACAACTCCCCACCCTGCTACGGCTGAAGCGCACGGGAACCGCTTTCGCCGCAGCCGTCTCCGCCGACGACGGCGCCACCTGGACCACCCTCGCCGAGGGCACGGTCCCGCTCTTCGGTGACGCCCCCTACCACGTGGGCCTGGTGGTCTGCTCGCGCAGCCAACTCGCCCTCGCCACCGCACGGTTCACCGAGGTGATCATCACCTCCGACTAGACGGGAGCCCCACCCCCATGAGCCGCACTCCCCAAAGCACTCCCCAGAGCACGCCCCAACTCCCCAGCCGCCGCACCCTGTTGAAAACGGCGGGCGGCCTCGGCGCCGCCCTCGCGCTCGGCTCGGCGGCCTCCGCGCTGACCCCCACCACCGCGGATGCCGCCCCGGCGACCTTCACCCACCCCGGCATGCTCCACAACGCCGGTGACATCAACCGCGCCAAGGTCCGCGTCGCCGCGGGCACCGACCCCTGGCTGGCCGGCTGGAAGAGGCTGACCGCCAACTCCCACTCCGCCTCCACCTGGACGAACCGGGCCACCGCCACCATCGTCCGCGGCGGCACCGGCGAGAACTACCCCCAGCTGTACAACGACATCGCCGCCGCCTACCAGAACGCCCTGCGCTGGCGGGTCGCCGGCACCGAGGCCAACGCGGCCTGCGCCGCGAACATCCTCAACGCCTGGTCGAAGACGCTGACGTCGGTCACCGGCAACGCGGACCGCTTCCTCGCCGCCGGCATCTACGGCTGGGAGTTCGCCAACGCCTGCGAACTCATGCGCGGCTACCCGGGGTTCGACCTCGCCGCCGCCCAGGAGATGCTGGCGCGGGTCTTCTACCCCCTCAACAACCAGTTCCTGACCGGCCACAACGACGCCTGCATCACCAACTACTGGGCCAACTGGGACCTCTGCAACATGGGCTCCGTCATGGCCATCGGCATCCTCAACGACGACGCGGCCAAGTACGACCAGGCCGTCACCTACTTCAAGTCCGGCGCGGGCAACGGCTCCATCAAGAACGCCGTCCCCTTCCTCCACACCGACTCCGACGGCTACGCGCTCGGCCAGTGGCAGGAGTCCGGCCGCGACCAGGGCCACACCGTCATGGGCATGGGCCAGATGGGCGCGATCTGCGAGATGGCCTGGAACCAGGGCGACGACCTGTACTCGTACGACGACCGCCGGTTCTTCAAGGCCGCGCAGTACGTCGCCAAGTACAACCTCGGCCTCGACGTCCCCTTCACGACGTACACCTGGGGTACGGGGCAGAACTGCGCCCGCCAGTCCCATACGGTCGTCTCCGCGACGTCCCGGGGCCAGGCCCGCCCGGTCTGGGCGCAGCTGCACTTCCACTACAACCGGCGCCTGGGCCTCGACGACAAGTACATCGCCCAGATCTACGCCGCCGTCGCCCCCGAGGGCGGCGGCGGGGACTACGGGACCACGAGCGGAGGCTTCGACCAGCTCGGCTTCGGCACCCTGATGTACGCCAAATAGGGCGATGTACGCCGAATAGCCCCCTGAACGGCTCGTGCACCGGAATACCGGGCGTCCCTGTGGTGCTCTGGTACTACCCGGTGCACGAGTGCGGCGAAGGGCTGGTGGCGAATGAGGCCGGTGGTCAAGACCCCTTACGGCGATGTACGCGGCAGGTATGAGAACGGCGTCTCGGTCTTCCGGGGTATCCCGTACGCGGCGCCCCCCTTCGGGGCCCTGCGGTTCAGGCCCCCGGCGCCGCCCGAGCCCTGGAGCGGCGTCCGGGACGCCGGGGCGTTCGGTCCCACGGCGCCGAAACCCCCGTACTCCGAAGCCTTCGCGCAGTTCCTGTCCGACCCCGACATCCCAGGGGACGACTGCCTCAATCTCAACATCTGGACGCCCGAGCCCGGCCCCGGCGCCCGGCTGCCCGTCGTCGTCTGGTTCCACGGCGGCGCGCTGACCAGGGGCTCCTCCGCCGTGCCGGTGTACGACGGGACGTCGTTCGCGCGGGACGGGATCGTGTTCGTGTCCCTCAACCACCGGCTCGGCGTCGAGGGCTACGGCCTCTTCCCGGACGCCCCCGCCAACCCCGGACTGCGCGACCAGCTCGCCGCGCTCCAGTGGGTGCACGACGCGATCGGCGCGTTCGGCGGCGACCCCGACCGGGTCACCCTGATGGGCCAGTCGGCCGGCGCGATCAGCATCGGCGCCCTCATCGCCGTACCGCGGGCGCAGGGCCTGTTCCGGCGGGCTGTGCTCCAGAGCGGGGCGCCCGAGGCGTCCGACCGGGACAAGGTGCGGCGGATGGTGCGCCGGATGGCGAACCGGCTGAAGGTGCCGGCGACCGCCGAGGCGTTCGCGGCCGTCGACCGGGAACTGCTGCTGCGCACGCAGTACGAGGTCGGGCGGCTCTCCAGCCCCGTCCTCGGCGGGCCCGCGTTCGGCATCGTCACCGACGGCGACCTCGTGCCCCGCGACCCGCTCCAGGCGCTGACCGACGGCGATGTCGCCCGTGACGTGGACCTGCTCGTCGGCTGGACCCGCGACGAGTACCGGCTCTGGCTCGTCCCCGGCGGACTCGTCGAGCGCGTCGACCGGCTCGGACCCGTCGCCCTCGCGGGGGCCATGGCCCGCTGCCACTGTGGCTCCGAGGTACCACGGGGCTACCGGGCCCTCCACCCGGACGCCGGGCCCGCCGAGGTCGTCGGCCAGATGGTCACCGACCACATGCTCCGCCGCCCCCTGCACCGCCTCGCGGACTCCCGCCCGGGTACGTCATACCTGTACGAGTTCGCCTGGCCCTCCGGACGCCCCGGACTCGGCGCCTGCCACTCCCTCGAACTCGGCTTCGTCTTCGACGCCGGCCACTCGCCGGACTCCGTGAAGCTCGCGGGAGGAAACCCGCCGAAGACGCTTGCCGTGGAGATGCACGGGGCGTGGACGCGGTTCGTCAAGACCGGCGACCCCGGCTGGGAGGCGTGGGACGCGACCCACCCCGTGCGGGTCTTCGGGGACGGGGAGACGCGGACGGTGCCCGGCCTGCGGGACGCCGATCTCGCGCTGTGGGACGCCGGGCCGGCCGTGCCGCACCAGGCCGAGGCCGTTGTGGAACCGCTTCCCGCCCGTTCTCTGCGGGGGACCGAGCTGCGGTCGGTGGTACGGAGGCTGCGGCGGACGGGGTCCGGTAAAGCGGGGTAACCGGTTACAGCCCGTTACTGCAAGCCTTTCGGCGGCTTCACCGAGTCCCGGACGACCACATGCGTCCCCAGCAGCAGATGCTCGTCCGACGCGCCCGGCGCGCGCCCCAGGGCCGTGCGGACCGCGACGCGGCCCAGCTCCTCGTACGGCACGTGCACCGTCGTCAGCGCCGGGTACAGGTCACGGGCGTACGGGATGTCGTCGTACCCGGCGAGCGAGACGTCGTCCGGGACCTTCAGGCCCGCCTCGTGCAGCGCCGTCAGAGCGCCCGCCGCGACCATGTCCGTCGCCGCGACGACCGCCGTGAAGTCGAGGCCGTCTGCGAGGGCCCGGCGCATCAGACGGTGGCCCGAGTCGCGGGTGAAGTCGCCGTGCAGGACGAGCGCCGGGTCGACCTCGACGCCGCGTGCCCGGTGCGCGCTGGTGTAACCGCGTTCCCGGCCCTGCGCCGTCGTGTGGTCCGGGCGGCCCCCGAGGAACAGCACCCGGGTGTGGCCCTGCGCGAGGACGTGGGCGACCAGGGCGTGGGCGCCGGACTCGTTGTCGTACTCGATGACCGTGACCGGCGCGCCCGGGTTCAGCGGGGGGCGCCCGCATAGCACCAGGCGCGAGCCCGCCGAGGCCAGCGAGTCGGCCATGCGCGTGGTGCGTTCCCGGTACTCGGGGGTGTCCGCCGTGCCGCCCACGAGGATGACGGCGGCGGCCCGCTGCGCCCGCATCATCTCCACGAACTCGGTCTCCTGGCGTACGTCGCCCTCCGTGCCGCACACCAGGCACAGGTGGCCGTGGCGCGCGGCCTCGCGCTCCACGCCGTACGCCATCAGCGCGAACGACGGGCCGGTGATGTCCTCCAGGACGAACGCGAGCGTGGGGGTGCCGACCCCGGCGACCGCCTTCGCGCGCGCGTCGGCGACGTAGTCCAGGTCCCGTACCGCGCGCATCACCCGCCCGCGCGTCTCCGCGCTCACCGGATACACCCCGCCCAGCACCCGCGACACGGTCGCCGCCGACACCCCGGCGCGGGCCGCGACGTCCCGGATCGTGCTGCGCTCCCCGCTCTTCCTGGTCATGTTCCGCCCCTCTTCGCCCCGTGCTGCGCCCGTGAGACCGGTGGAAACCCACGCAGTAACCGCTTTCCGCCGGGGGCCGGTCCGCGTCCCCGCGCAACTGCGGAAACGGTTCGGGTAAACGGTTCCCAGCGGGGAGGCTAGCAGCGTGCGAGGGGGTGGGGACGGGCCGGCGGGCGATCGGGGCCGGGGCGTTCCACGCGCCCGCCCCGACGGGGCGGCACCGCGCCCGCCCCAGCTAGTCCGCCAGCGTCTTCGCGATCGACGCGATGGCCTCCGGGCCGACCCGGCAGCAGCCGCCGATCAGGCGGGCGCCCGCGGTGCGCCAGCCCTCGACCTCCTCCGGGGCGAACGAGGAACTCCCCGTCCAGGCGCGGGCGTTCGCGTCCCAGCCTTCGCCGCTGTTCGGGTAGACGACCACCGGCTTGCCGGTCACGCGCGCCGCGATCTCCACCGCCCGCGTCGCGTCGCCGGGCGCGCAGCAGTTGACGCCGACCGCGACGACCTCGTCGACGTCCGCCGCCAGGGCGAACGCCTCCTCCAGGGGCTGGCCGGCGCGCGTGCGGTCGCCCTCGACGCTGTACGAGAGCCAGGCGGGGACCCCGAGGCCGCGCACGACCTCCAGGAGGGCCTCGGCCTCGTCGGCGTCCGGGACGGTCTCCAGGGCCAGGACGTCGGGGGCCGCCGCGGCCAGCGTCTCGATGCGGGGGCGGTGGAAGGCGGCGAGTTCCGCGACGGTGAGGCCGTAGCGGCCCCGGTACTCGGAGCCGTCGGCGAGCATGGCGCCGTACGGGCCGACGGAGGCGGCTACGTGGAGGGGGCGCCCGGCATCGGCCCGCCGTGCCGCTTCCCGCGCCAACTCCACGCTCAGGGTGAGGAGTTCGCTCGCCCTCTCCCGCTCGATCCCCCGCTTCGCGAACCCCTCGTACGTCGCCTGGTAGCTCGACGTGATCGCGACGTCCGCCCCCGCGAGGAAGTACGCGAGGTGCGCCTGCGTGATCGCCTCCGGCACCTCCGCGAGGAGCCGCGCCGACCACAGCTCGTCGCTCAAGTCGTGCCCGGCGGACTCCAGTTGGTTGGACATGCCGCCGTCGAGGACGAGGCAACCGGCGGCGAGGGCCTCGGTGAGGAGCGGGGAGGGCGTTTCGCTGGTCATGCTCCGACGCTAGTCGACACGGCGCGGGCGGGCCGATTGTGTCCAGTTCGTGAACGGACTGCCCACGATGTGGGATACGGGGATACGATCACGCCCCCTCGTCCCGAAACCGCCCCTGGAACCACGATGACCTCCGCCAGCGCCCCCGAAGCCCCCGCAGAGACCCCTCCCCGTCCGGCGTCCCCGCGCCGCACCTTCGGCCTCACCGCCGCCACCGCCCTCGTCATGGGCAACATCATCGGCGGCGGCATCTTCGCGCTCCCCGCCGCCGTCGCTCCCTACGGCACCCTCAGCCTCCTCGCCTTCGTCGTCCTCTCGGTCGCCGCCGTCCTCCTCGCTCTGCTCTTCGGCAAGCTGGCGAAGCGCAGCCCCGTCACCGGCGGCCTGTACGTCTATCCGCGCGACGCGTTCGGCCCGTTCGCCGGGTTCCTGTCGGCGTGGTCGTACTGGACGATGTGCTGGGTCTCCATCGCCGCGCTGGCCGTCGCGGTCGTCGGCTACGTCGACGTCCTGATCCCGCTGCACGGCAACCACGCGCTGGAGGGGCTCGTCGCGCTGCTCGCGCTGTGGCTGCCGGCCGCCGCGAACTTCGCGGGGACGCGCTGGGTCGGCACGGTCCAGATCGTGTCCACGGTGCTGAAGTTCGTCCCGCTGCTGCTCGTCGCGACGATCGGCCTCTTCTTCGTCGACACGGACAACTTCGGCCCGTTCAACGCGACCGGCGACAGCGTCCCGGGCGCGCTCGCCGCCTCCGCCGCCCTGCTCCTGTACAGCTTCCTCGGTGTCGAGTCGGCCGCCGTCAGCGCGGGCGAGGTCGAGAACCCGGAGCGCAATGTGGGCCGCGCGAGCGTACTCGGCACGCTGGCCTCGGCGTTGGTGTACATCCTCGGCACGGTCGCCGTCTTCGGCCTCGTCCCGCACGCTCAACTCGTCGAGTCCGGCGCCCCGTTCGCCGACGCGGTGAACGCCGTCACCGGCGGCACCTGGGGCGGCACCGCCATCGCGCTGGTCGCCGTCGCCTCCATCGTCGGCTGCCTCAACGGCTGGATCCTCCTCGCGGCTCAGATGCCGTACGCGGCGGCCCAGGACGGCCTGTTCCCGAAGCCGTTCGCGAAGGTCGGCAAGGGCGGCGTCCCCGGCTTCGGCGTGTGGGCGGTCGCCGTGCTCGGCACCGCGCTGATCGGCCTCAACTACACGGCGGGACCGGACACCACGTTCCGGGTCCTCGTGCTCATCACGACGTTCACCGGCTGCGTGCCGTATCTCCTGTCCGCCGCCGCCCAGTTGTACTGGCTGGCGCGCGGGACGCGTGAGCGCGTACGGCCCGCCGGGCTCGTCCGCGACCTGCTCGTCGCCGGGCTGTCGTTCGGGTTCTCGTTCTGGCTGATCGCCGGGGCGGGCTACGCGGCCGTGTACCAGGGCGCGTTGTTCCTGTTCGCGGGGATCCCGGTGTACGTCTGGCTGAGGGGACGCCAGGAGGGGCCCGAGACGCAGGAGTAGACCGCCCCGAAAGCCCTGGTCGAAAATCTTCGAAACAAGTTTTAGAAAACGCTTTCTCCCGAGTCACGTCAGACCCGTTGACCTTGTCGTAACGCGCACTTACCTTTTCGCCGATCGGAATGTCACGTTCTGTTCGCAGTGTCGAACACCGCTCGTGAGGTGCGCCCCCACATGAACCCCCTCGTCCTCAACCGCGCCGACCCCCAGGCGCTCCGGCACACGGACGGCCACTACTACTTCACGGCGACCCACCCCCAGTACGACCGCATCGTCCTGCGCCGCTCCCGCACCCTCGAGGGTCTCGCCGAGGCCCCCGAGTCGGTGATCTGGAACGCCCACCCCACGGGCGACATGGCCGCCCATATTTGGGCTCCGGAACTCCACCGGGTCGACGGCGCCTGGTACGTGTACTTCGCCGCCGCTCCCGCCGAGGACGAGTGGAGGATCCGCATCTGGGTCCTGGAGAACCCGAACGACGACCCCTTCGAGGGGAGTTGGACGGAGAAGGGCCGCGTCGAGACGGAGTGGGACACCTTCTCGCTCGACGCGACCACGTTCGTACACAAAGGGGTCCAGTACTTGGCCTGGGCCCAGGCGGACCCCACCCGCGAGGGCCACAACACGGCGATCCTGCTCTCCGCGATGGCGAACCCCTGGACCCTGAGGGGCCCTCAGGCGGTCCTGTCCGCACCGGAGTTGGAGTGGGAGTGCCGGGGCCACAAGGTGAACGAGGGCCCGTACGTCATCACGAGGGACGGCCGTATCCACCTCACCTACTCCGCGAGCGCCACCGACCACCACTACTGCGTCGGCCTCCTCACCGCCGACGCGGAAGCCGACCTGCTCGACCCGGCCGTATGGACGAAGTCCCCGCTCCCGGTCCTCGCCACCAGCGAGGCGAACGGCGTCTACGGCCCCGGCCACAACTCGTTCACGGTCGCCGAGGACGGCGAGACGGACGTGATCCTCTACCACGCCCGCTCCTACAAGGAGATCGACGGCGACCCCCTGGACGACCCCAACCGCCACACCCGCATGCAGCCGTTCGGCTGGAACCCGGACGGCACACCGGACTTCGGCGTCCCCAGCGCCGACACCGCTAAGGAGAGTGCGTGAGATGAGACGTGTGTACGCGATCCTGATCGCCCTCTGTACGGCCCTGGCCGGCGCCCTGGCCCTGGCCGGTCCCGCCCAGGCCGCACCCCAGACGCTCCCCAACGGCGTCCAGTTCACCGACACTTCGGGCAACGCCGTGCACGCCCACGGCGGCGGTGTCATCAAGGTCGGCTCCTACTACTACTGGTTCGGCGAGGACCGCAACGCCGACAACACCTTCCGCTCGGTGGACGCCTACCGCTCGACCGACCTGAAGACGTGGGAGTTCCGCAACCGCGTCCTGACCCAGTCCAGCGCGAGCGAACTGGGCACGGCGTACATCGAACGCCCGAAGGTCATCTACAACGCGTCCACCGGCAAGTTCGTGATGTGGATGCACAAGGAGAACGGCGTCGACTACGGCGAGGCCCGCGCGGCGGTCGCCGTCTCCGACACGGTCGACGGCAACTACAGCTACCAGGGCAGCTTCCGCCCCCTCGGCCAGCACATGTCCCGTGACATCACGGCGTTCGTCGACACCGACGGCACCGGCTACATGGTCTCGGCGGCGAACGAGAACTACGACCTCCACATCTACCGGCTCACGGCCGACTACACCGGCATCGCGAGCCTCGTCGCCAACCCCTGGGCGGGCGGCCACCGCGAAGCACCGGCCCTCTTCAAGCGGGGCGGCGTGTACTTCATGCTGACTTCGGGCGCCACCGGCTGGAGCCCCAACCAGCAGCAGTACGCCACCGCGACGAACCTCGCCGGTCCCTGGTCCGCGATGACGAACGTCGGCGACTCGACGGCGTACGGCTCGCAGACCGCGTACGTCCTGCCGGTCCAGGGGACTTCGGGCACCTCGTACCTCTACATGGGCGACCGCTGGGGCAACTCCTTCGGCGGCAAGGTCAACGACTCCCGTTACGTGTGGCTGCCGTTGACCTTCCCGAGCAGCACCTCGATGTCGATGTCGTGGTCCCCGGAGATCACCGTGGACACCGCCGCCGGGACCGTCTCCGGGGTCAGCGCCACCTACAACACCCTGGTCGCGCGCCACAGTTCGAAGTGCGCCGACGTCGCGAACCAGTCCCTGGCGACCGGCGCCGCGATCAGCCAGTACACCTGCAACAGCGGCGGCAACCAGAAGTGGTGGTTCAAGGACCTCGGCACCGGCTACTACCAACTGATCGGCCGCCAGAGCTCGTTGTGCCTCCAGGAGAACGCGAGCAACGTCACCCAGGAGAACTGCGGCAGCGCGACGACCCAGCAGTGGAGCGTCACCGCCTCCGGCAGCTACTGGCTCGTGAAGTCCCGGGCGAGCGGCGAGTGCCTCGACGTGAACGGGGGCTCCACCGCCAACTCGGCCGCGATCATCACGTACACGTGCAACGGCACGACCAACCAGCAGTGGACGCGCGGTAGTTGATACCGAGGAGGGTCCGGAGCCGTCGGCCCCGGACCCTCTCCTCTCACGTCAGCAGATCGATCGCGTCGATCGCCGTCCCCGCGCTCAGGAACCCGGTCGACCCCGACCCGCTCACCACGTTGATCTTCAACTGGTTGTACTGGCTCGTGTCGGTGAGCCACGCGCTCGCCGGAACGCTGTACGTGAACGTGTAGTTGTTCCCCCGGTACGACCCGTTCGTCAGCGACCGCGTGCTCGGCTGGGTGGGCGGCGTGGGGAGCGGCGACGTCCAGGAGTCGTTGACGACGACCTGCGGACGGCCGTTCGCGTACGCGGTGGTGACCCCGATCCGCAGCGTGTGCGCGGCGGCGGCCTGCGCGGCCGTCAGCTTGAAGTACACGATCAGCCCGGAGTTGACGTCCTTCCAGAGGTAGCAGGGGAAGGCGGACGTCTCGCCGCCGCTGCCGATCACGACGTTCCCGGTCCACGCCGAGGCGCGGGTGTCGGAGGGGTGCGCGTACGTCATCAGGTCGGCGTTCTTGAACCCGCTCGGCGTGCCGTTCCAGTCGCCGATGCGCCAGATCGTCCCCGCGTTGGAGGGGTCGTTGGAGGACGGGATCGCGATGGAGTTGAGGGTGGTCGTCCCGCCGGCGGTGACGTTCACCGGCTGCGTGTAGACGGCGAGTTCCCCCTTGAACACCGTCAACGTGTACGCCCCCGGCAGGACTTGCCCGATGGAGAAGAAGCCGTCCGAGGAGCGGACCGAACCCCAGTACTGGGCCGTCGAGTTGGCGAGGCCCACGGTGTACGGGTACGCCGTGTTGCGCCCGGTGATGCCGACGCCCGCGACCTTGCCCCGGCCGCCGGAGCCGACGTACCCGGAGATGCCGAGCGAGTCCGCCCAGGGTGTCGTCAGGGTGCCCGCGTACAGCGCGGAGGAGGGGGCGCCGCCGTCGGTGAGGGCGATGACGTACGGGCCCTGGAGGCCGAAGCGCTCGTTCTCGGTCTGGTTCTGGGCGTAGTGCAGGATCTCGTACAGGCCGCCGCCGTCGGCGCTCTGGTGGCGCAGCAGGGAGCGGTAGAAGGGGCCGCCGGACGCCTTCTCGTGGTTGGAGCGGACGATCCACAGGCCGACGCCGTTCGCGCTCCAGCCGACGTAGTTGTAGTCGATGACCCGCAGCTTCGAGTAGTGCTTCGAGCGGGTCTGGCCGTCGGACTTCCGGAAGACGTCCGACGCCTCGATGGTCGTCGGCGCGTACGTGTAGGAATCCGGCTCGTCGTTGAGGAACAGGCCCGCTTTGACGCGCAGGATGAAGCGGGTCGACGCGACCGAGGTGTCGGCGCGGTTGGTCCACAGGTAGATGTTGTTCTCGCCGCTGCGGGCCGCGTAGTAGTGCCGGAGCGTGCCGTAGGCCACCGAGACGAGGATCGTCGAGCCGGACTGCGCGATCGTCACCGTCGAGGAGCCGAGGCCCGACTCGATGTGCGAGTTCTTGCCGCCGTAGCCCTGGTACTCGGTGCCCTTGTAGACCAGCGAGGACAGGTCGCCGTTGGACTTGCTGACCTTGAAGACCAGGCTGGCGCCGGTGTCCACGACGTAGTTGGAGCCGTCGTCGCTCCAGCCGAAGCCCGCCGCCGAGGCGCCTGCGGCGAGCGGACCCGCGAGGGCGGCGGTCCCGGCGGCGGCTGCGGCGCCGACGACGAAGGCACGGCGGCCGACTCCCGTCGCGGTGGCGGCTCTCGCGTTTTCGGACACGGTGTTTTCGGACATCTGGGGAGCCTCCTGTGGGGTGGGGGGTCGAGATGCGGGGGTGGGTGCGGGTGCCGGGTCCGTGATCGGCTCGACCGGGCTCCGGCTGTCAGCAGAGTGACAGTTGAATCGATTTCGCGAAAGGGCTTTCGCTTGCAGGAGGTTGGCAATCATGTGAAATGGGTCCAGAGTCTAGAAAGCGCTTGCCGAAGCGGGTACGGTCCTGCCGCCAGGCCCTGTCCCACCCATCAGGAGCACCGAGTGAGACGTTTCAACATCGCTGTGCTGGCCGCGCTCACCCTGAGCACCGCCCTGTCCGCGGCCCCCGCCCAGGCCCACCCCGGCGGCCCGCGCCTCGGCCTCGCCAACTGCACCGCCACCGCCTGCCACTTCGACGTCCCGCCGGGCACCTACGACGTACAGGTGCTCCTCGGCGGCAGCGCCGCGTCCGCCACGAGCATCACCGGCGAGACCCGCCGCTCCCTCCTCCCGGAGACGGCCGTACCCGCAGGCGAGCGCACCGCCCGCAGCTTCACCGTCGACGTCCGTACGCCGGAAGGCGAACCGACCGGACCCGACGGCACCCCCGGCCTCGACCTCGCCCTCGGCGGCAGCGCCCCCGCCCTCGCCGGCATCCGGGTCACCCCCGCCCGGCACGCCCGCCAGATCTTCCTCGTCGGCGACTCCACCGTCTGCGACCAGCCCGGCGACCCGTACTCCGGCTGGGGCCAACAGCTGCCCCAGTACCTGCGCAAGGGCCTCTCCGTCGCCAACTACGCGGATTCCGGGGAGAGTACGGTCACCTATCTGTCGAACCCTCAACTCTGGGCCACCGTCCAGCCGTTGATCCGGCCCGGCGACCTCGTCCTCGTCCAGCTCGCGCACAACGACAAGACGACCGACGAGGCCACCTACCGCGCGAACCTGGAGGCCCTCGTCGCCGGGATCCGGGCGCAGCAGGGCCGGCCCGTCCTCGTCACGCCCATCGTCCGGCGCTGGTTCAACTCCGACGGCACCCTCAACAACGGAACCGCCCTGCTGGTCAACGGACTTGGCGTCGACCACCCCGCCGTGATCCGCTCCGTCGCGGCGGCCCAGGACGTCCCGCTGATCGACCTCACCGCCAAGACCAAGGCGCTCGTCGAGTCGCTCGGGCCCGAGGGGTCCAAGGCGGTCTACCTCTACAACGAGAAGCGCGACAACACCCACACGTCCGTGCATGGAGCGACCCTGTACGCGCAACTCGTACGGGACGAACTCACCGCACAACACCTCGTACCGGCGGGCTTGGTGAGGGAAGGGTGACTGGGGTGGCGTTCCCCGGGGAATGAGCCCGTACGAGCCCCTGGGGCGTCCCGACCGGAACCGGGGCGCCCCAGGTCCATGAACACCGCAGAGCCGCAGCCCGAGAAGAGCGTCCGCACATGCACCTCCCCCCTCCCGACCCCGCCCTCAGCCCGGCGACCGGCTACACCCGCGCCCACTGGGAACGCGCCGCCGACACCCTCCTCGCCGCGACCGAGCCGTACGCCACCCCCGACCGCGCCCTCTACCACTTCCCCGGCGACCGCCAGAGCTGGTCCGGCCGCCTCTCCGACGGCCTCGAAGGCTACGCCCGCACCCTCCTGCTGGCCGCGTTCCGCCGCGACGAGACAGCCCTCGAACGCTACGCGGACGGCCTCGCCGCCGGCACGGCAGGCGCCTGGCCGAAGATCGAACACCGCGGCCAGCCCCTCGTGGAGGCCGCCTCCATCGCCCTCGCCCTGCGCCTCACCCGCCCCCTCCTGTGGGACCGCCTCGACGACGCCGTACAGCAGCGCGCCGCCGCCTGGCTCACCGACGGCCTCACCGCCGAACCCTGGCCCTGCAACTGGGAGTTGTTCCCCGTCACCGTCGGCGGCTTCCTCGCGTCCATCGGCCACGAACCCGACGCCTCCCGCCGCGCCATCGACCACGGCCTCGAACGCGTCGAGCAGTGGTACGTCGCCGACGGCTGGTACACCGACGGCGACGGCCGCAAGTTCGACTACTACAACGGCTGGGCGATGCACCTCTACCCGGTCCTGCACGCGTGGCTCGCGGACGACGAGAAACTCCTCGACCTCTACGGAGGCCGCCTGGAACGCCATCTCGCCGACTACGCCCGCCTGTTCGGCGCCGACGGCGCGCCCATGCACCAGGGCCGTTCCCTCACCTACCGCTTCGCGACGACGGCCCCCCTCTGGCTCGGCGCCCTCACCGGCCGCACCCCCCTGAAGCCCGGCGAGACCCGCCGCCTGGCCTCCGGCGCCCTGAAGTACTTCCTGGACCGCGACACGGTCTCCCCGCAGGGCCTCCTCACCCTGGGCTGGCACGGCCCCGACTCCGGTGTCCTGCAAGGCTATTCGGGCCCGGCGTCCCCCTACTGGGCCAGCAAGGGCTTCCTCGGCCTCCTCCTGCCCCCGGACCACGAGGTCTGGACGGCCGTGGAAACCCCGTCCCCCTCGGAGCGCGAGGACGCCCTCACCCCGCTGCCCGCCCCCAACTGGCTGCTCCAGTCGACCCGTTCGGACGGCATCGTCCGCCTCCACAACCACGGCAGCGAGGACACCCGCTACGACCCGTACTACACGCGCCTCGCCTACTCGACGATCACGACCCCCGCGCCTGTTCCCGACAACAGCGTGCTCATCGGCGACGACCCCACCCGCACGGACATCACCCCCCTCGGCACGGGCCCCGACTGGATCGCGTCCCACCACACGACGGCCACGGACGCCCGCGTCACGAGCGTCACCCTCGCCCAAGGGGCCGTGGAAGTACGGGCGTTCCTGGTGTCGGGCGCCCCCGAAGGCACCCCCGTCCGCATCACGGGCTGGCCCGCGTCCGAAGGCACCCGCTCCGAACTCGTGACGGTGAAGGGCGAGCGCACCGGCCCCGACCCGACCCTGTTCGTCGCCCTGGCGAGGCTCACCGGCGAGGCGGAACCCGGGGAGTTGAGCGAGGCGGTCGACGTGGAGACCACCGGAGAAGGGGAGTTGACGGTCCGGTGGGCCGGAGGCGGTTCGGTGAACGTCCGGATCGGCGTCGGCGAGGTCACCGTCAGCCGCCGGGACCATCCGGCTGCCGGAGCGTGATCGCTTCGCTACAGTGGTCGATATCGCGGACGGGGGCCGGAGGTTGGCGATGCGGGAGGGTCGGCGTTTCTTCATCGCCCTGGGCGTCGAGCGCTACCTGAACCTTCCCGAGCACGAACAACTCGGGAGCGTACCCTCCGACATCCGCGCGGTAGGCGAACTCCTCGCCGGGTTCGGCTACCAGCACGTCCTGCCCGGACTCGGCGAGTACGCGAGCGCGGACCAGATCCGGCAGAAACTCCGCCACTGGTCCGCGGACGCCGCCCTCACCCCCGACGACGTCGTCGTCTTCTACTACGCCGGACACGGCCTCGTACAGGACCGGGACCGCCACTACCTGCTGTGCTGGGACTCACGGGACGACGAGGACGCCGCGACGACCGCCCTGGCCACCGAGGACCTGGTCCGTATCCTGTGCCGGGGCGACCTGAGCCACCTCCTCCTCGTCCTCGACACCTGCGCGGGCGCGGCGGGCAGCGCCGACGCGACGGCCCTCGCCCTCCAGACGATCGCCTACCGGCGCGGCGGCTCCGGAACCGCCGGCGGACTCTGGTTCCTGGCCTCCGCCCGCCGCAAGGACCTCGCCGAGGAAGGCCGGTTCGCCACCGCGCTGCCCGCCGCCGTCCAGGTCACCACCGAACGCACCGGCCAGCGCCAGCAGTTCCTCGACCTGACGGAACTGGTCAAGGCCGTCAACGAACGCTTCGAGGCCGACGGCACCGGCCAACGCGCCGAACTCGCCAGCGGGTTGGTCACCGGACTCGCCCCCTTCCTCCCCAACGCCGACTACCGCGAGGCACTCCCGCCCATCGGCACCGACCTCGAACTCCAGCGCAGAGCCGCCACGCTGGACCTCGTCGACCACTTCGGGCCCCGCTCGCGCGGCGTCGAGTTCGAGTCCGAGCACGGCCTCTACTTCAGCGGCAGAACCCGCGTCCTCACCGAACTCACCCAGTGGCTCACCGCCCCGGAGGGCGACGGCCGGGGCCGCGTCGTCACCGGACCGCCGGGCTGCGGCAAGTCCGCCGTACTCGGCCGGGTCGTCGCCCTCTCCGACCCCGGCTACCGGGCCCGCTTCGACCTCGACGCCCTCGACCCCGCCACCGTCGTCCCCGAGAGCTGCGTGACGGCCGCCGTGCACGCCCGGCACAAGCGGCTCGACGAGATCGTGGAACGCATCGCCGTCCACCTCGGCATCGACGCCGACGGCACGGCCGCGCTCCTCCAGGAACTCACCCGGCGCGGGCGCGCGGGCTCCCCGACCGTCATCGTCGTGGACGCCGTCGACGAGGCCGGCTCCGACACCGCCGCCGACGCGGGCGGCCACGGCGAACCCCGCCGCATCACCCGGGAGTTGCTGCGGCCCCTGTCCGAGATCCCCGGCGTACGGCTCCTCGTGGGCACCCGCCCCGAACTCGTCGGCCCGCTCGGCGCCACCTTCCACCCCATCGACCTCGACCGCCCCGGCTACCGCGCCGAGCGCGCCGACGTCGCCGGGTACGTCACCAAGATGCTCCTCGCCGAAGAGGAACCCCACGTCCTCAGCCCCTACCGGGACCGGCCCGCACTGGCCCGAGAAGTCGCGGCCGGAGTCGCCGCCAAAGCCGCCGGAGTCTTCCTCTACGCCCGCACCACGGCCCGCACCCTGCGCTCCGACCTCATCCCCGTCGACGTCCACCGCCCCGGCTGGGCCGACGACCTCCCCAGCGAGATCGGCGAGGCGTTCGACGACTACCTCGCCCGCTTCGGCCCCGACGAGACCCGGGTACGCCGCATGCTCCTCCCCCTCGCCTTCTCCGAAGGCACCGGCCTGCCCCGGGGCCGGATCTGGACGTCCCTCGCCACCGCCCTCTCCGGCAGAGAATGCACAGAAAGCGATATCACCTGGTTGCTGGACGTCGCCGGCGCGTACGTCGCCGAAGTCGTCGACGACGACCGGCGCTCGGTGTACCGGCTCTACCACAAGGCCCTCGCCGAACACCTGCGGCGAGCCGCCGCCGGGCGCACCACCTCGGAGGTCCAGGCCGCCGTCCACCGCGCCCTCACCGACGTCGTCCCCGCACTCCCCGACGGCGGCCGGGACTGGTTCTCCGCGCCGCCCTACGTACGCCAGCACCTCGCCACCCACGCGGCGGCGGCCGGGCTCCTCTCCGACCTCATCGGCGATCCCGGGTTCCTGCTGGCCTGCGAACCCCTGGGCCTGCTACGGGCGTTGGCGTCCGTCGACGGGGACGCGCCGCGCCGGATCCGGACCGCGTACGAACAGGTCGCCCACCGCCTCACTCCCGACCGGCCGTTGGGCGACCGGGCGGCCGACCTCCAGCTCTCCGCGCGGCGTTGCGAAGCCGACGAACTCGCCGAGCGCATCGACCGGTTGGGGGTCTCGCTGCCCTGGACCGCGCGGTGGGCCTGGTGGTCGGCCAGCGGTACGCATCGGTTGCTCAGCGGGCATGCGGATCGGGTGGACTGTGTCGCGGTCGGGGACCTCGACGATCGGCCCATCGCCGTAACCGGCAGCCCTGACGCGACAGTTCGGGTGTGGGACCTCACGACACAGCGGCAGATCGGGGAGCCGTTGCGGGCAGGGGTGGCGGTGGGGGCGGTGGCGATCGGTGAACTCGGGGACTACACCGTTGCGTTGGTGGGGCGGGTGGATGGGGTGATTCAGGTGTGGGATCTGTCTGCGGGACAGTTGTACGGGGGTGCGCTGACCGGACACACCAACAACGTTCAGGCGATCAGCATCGGGCTGCTCGGGGATCTGCCGGTGGCGCTGAGCGCGGGGAACGACGGGACGGCGAGGGTGTGGGACCTTGTCGAGCGGCGGCAGTTGGGGGAGGTGCTGCTGGGGCATCGCCGGACTGTGCGAGGGGTTGCGCTCGCGGAGGTCGAGGGGAGGGCGGTGGCGGTTACGGGTGGAGACGATCGGGCTATTCGGGTGTGGGACCTGAGCGGATTGACGGCGGGGCAGAGCGCTCGCCCTATTGGCAGCCCTTTGATCGGGCCGGCGGAGTTGGTCACCGCGCTGTGCGTGGGAGAAGTTGACGGCCGTACAGTCCTGTTGGCCGGAGACCGTAGCGGACTACTGGGCCTGTGGGACCTGGCACAGCGGCGTCAGATCGGCCAAGCTGTCGTTGCGCACCGGTACTTCGGGGCCAGCGGGGTTGAATCCGCAGTGCTCGGCCGCTTCGGCAGCCGGATGGTCGCGCTCACCTGCGGACGTAAAGAGGCCAGGTTGTGGGAACTGCCCGCCCTGCGCCCGGTCGGTCCGCCGCTGCGTGGACACGTGGACGACATCCGGGCCGCCGCGCTGGCTACCCACGGCGAGACCTCGCTCGCGGTCACGGTCGGCCGCGACCGCACCGCCAGGATCTGGGACCTTTCCTCCGATCAGCCGGAGGAAGGGCACAGCGGAGAGGTCCATAGCGTTGCCCTGTACCAGGCGGGTGATATGCCGGTGGCGATCACCGGAGGCGGCGACGGCACGGCCCGGCTCTGGGACCTTCGCGGGCACGTCCCGGTCGGGGTGCCTATGGCAGGGCACTTCGGGCGGGTCCGGGCAGTGGCTCTCGGCAGCGTCGAAGGACGACTGATCGCGCTCACCGGGGGAGAGGACACGGAAGTCAGGATCTGGGACGCGCTGACAGGCATGCCCGTAGGGGAGCCGCTGACCGGACACACCAACTCTGTGCGACGCGTAGCTCTGGGGGTCCTGCGTGACACGCCGGTCGTCGTAAGCAGCAGTGGGGACGGCACGATTCGTGTCTGGGACTACGTGACCGGACGCCTGCGGACACCCCCGCTGTCGGGACACATCGGCGGAGTGCACTACATGGCCGTACGCGCGGTCGGCCAGGGTATGGAGATCGCCGTCGCGACCGCCCTCGGACATGCCTACCTCTGGCGGGTTACGGGTCCTCGGATCGATTCGCCGGAAGCCCACTTCGACCTCAAGAAGCTCTCCCTGAATGCCGACGCGATTGGAGTGGCTTTCCTCGACGATCGCCCCGTGGTTCTGTCGACGTATGAGGGAAACGGCGTCCACATCTACGACATCGTGACCCGGGAACTCGTGGGGCCCCCGCTCCTTGGACACACTGCCTGGGCCTTGCGCGCGAATCTCGCCAAGGTCCAGGGCCGCACCCTGGTCGCTTCTGTGGGCTCCGACGACACCGTGCGGGTGTGGGACCTGGCTACAGGGAGCCCACTGGGGCCTGCGCTCGAAGGTTCGACCAGGGTGTCGGAGGCGAAGACGTGTCCCGCACCGGCTCTCGGGACGGTCAACGGCACACCGGTTGCCGTGAGCGCCGACAACCGGCAGGTGCGCGTGTGGAACCTGGCGACCATGCTTCCTTCAGGCGAGCCGCTCAGCGGCGCCGATCGGAGCCTCGTCTCGGCGGACATCGTCCAGCTTTCAGGCGGCCGTTCAGTTCTAGTGACCGGCAGCCGATTCAGCGGTGTACGACTGCACGCTCTTGAGGACGGGCGGCAGGTCGCGCCGCACATCACCTCCGCCGGCTCCGGGCTCTACGGCGCGGCGAGCGCGAGGGCGGGGGACCGCCCGGTGATGGTCACGAGCAGTTGGTCGGGCGTCGATGTATGGGCACTGGAGCCACGCGAGCGGTTGATCAGGCGCTTCGGCACCACGTGGGGAGCCTTGCCGCACACACTTGGTGGCGGAACGTTCGTGGTCTCCGTAGCGGGTGATTTCACCCTGCACGCCTGGGAGTTGGACACCCAAGCCCCGTACGGCCCTCCCATGACGGGTCACACCGCCCGCGTCACCGCCCTCCGCAGCGGCCCACCCGGCGCCGAACACCTCCTCGCCAGCGCCTCCCTCGACGGCACAGTCCGCCTCTGGGACCTCCGCACCGGCGCCCCCGCCGCACCTCCGATGGCCGACCACGCCATGGGCGCCCACAGTGTCGACTTCCTCCGCCTCGACTCCACCGACCTCCTCGTCTCCGGCGCGGGCGACGGCACCCTCCGCTTCTGGCACCCCCTCACCGGCGAACCGGCAGGCCACCACCTCGCCCCGTTCCCGTCCCCCGTCCGAGCCCTGGTCTGCGCCGAGGTCCACGGCACGCCCCTCCTCGTGGCTGGCGACGGCTTCGGTCTCCTGCGGATCTGGAACACCCGGGACCCCGGCTGGACGACGGAGTTGGACGTCGGCAGCGGCATCAACGACATCGCCGTTGCGGAAACCGGTTACGTCTGTCTCGCCACCGAGATGGGAGCCGTAGCACTGGGTCTCGCCTCGGCCGACCCCGGAGAGAGCCCATGACCCGTGTCGTCCTGGTCCACGGCATAGCCCAGCAGCACAAGGGCCCGGAGAGCCTGCTCGCCGACTGGTACCCGGCGCTCAGCGACGGAGTCACCCTGAACGGCGGCGAGTTGGCCCGCGAAGACGTGGCCATGGCCTTCTACGGCGATCTGTTCCGCCTCCCGGGCCACCGGGGCGTGGGGGTGCCGGACTGGGACGCCTCGGACGTCGAGGCGGGCCTGGAGGAAGACCTTCTGCTCGCTTGGTGGGAGGCGGCGGCGAAGGCCGAACAACCCGTACCGGGACCGGAGTTGGCGGCCAGAGCCCGCACACCCCACCGGGTGCAGCGGGCCCTGGACGCCCTGAGCCACTCGGCGTTCTTCGCCGGACTCGCCGACCGGCTCCTGATCTCGGACGCCCGCCAGGTACGCCGCTACTTCACGGAACCGGACGTCCGCACAGCGGTCCGCGCCCGTCTCCTCGACACGCTCAGCGAGCGGACGGAACTGGTGATCGCGCACTCCCTCGGCTCGGTCGTCGCGTACGAAACCCTGTGCGCGCACCCGGAGTTGCCGGACCTGGTACTGATCACCCTCGGCTCGCCCCTCGCCGTGCACGGCCTGGTCCTCGACCGCCTCGATCCGCCCCCGTACGTGGACCGGGCCCGCTGGCCCGCCTGTGTCATCCGCTGGACGAACATCGCCGACCGGGGCGACGCCGTCGCCCTGAACAAGGAACTCGCCCCGGTCTTCGGCCCCCGGGTCACCGACCGCCTCGTGCACAACGGCGCGAAGGCGCACGACGTACGGCCGTACCTCACGGCACGCGAGACCGGTGAGGCGGTCGCGACGGCGCTGCGGCGTCAGGGCTTCGGCCGCGAGTGGGGAAGGGGCCGCCGCTGAAAAGGAGTTCGCGCTCGTCGCCGCGGTGCACAAGGATCTCCGGCATGACCTCACTCATACGGCACACCACGATCGACTCCCAGGACGCCTTCGCCCTCGCGACGTTCTGGTCCCAGGTGCTCGGCCATCCGCTCCAGGACGAGGACCGCCCCGGCGACCCCGAGGCCCTCATCGCCGGCGCGGGGCTTCTCTTCCTCGCCGTTCCCGAGGGGAAGTCCGTCAAGAACCGCGTCCACTTCGACCTCCAGCCGCAGGACCGGACCCGCGACGAGGAGGTGGAGCGGCTGCTCGGACTGGGGGCGAAGCTGGCGGAGGACCACCGGAAACCCGACGGGACCGGGTGGGTGACGCTGCTGGACCCCGAGGGCAACGAGTTCTGTGTCGAGCGGAGCGCCGCCGAACGCGAGAGCTGACGCCGGAACGGGGCTGATGCCGAAGGGGGACTGACGACGCGCGGCAAGGCTGATACGGAAACGGCGTAGAAGGCGGTTACTGCGGGCACTCACTCACCCCTGTGCTCTCACGCCCGCGTCCCCTCACCCCCTGCCCTCTCGCCCCGCGGCCCCTCCCCCCGAGGCCAGTTCACCAGCGCCGAATGCAGCGCCTCCACCGCCCGGTCCCAGGACTCCCGGACGTCCCGCGACGCCCCGAACCCCCCGGCTGCCTCCAGCACGCAGTACCCGTGGAACGTACTGCGCAGCAGCCGCACGGCGTCCGTGAGGTCGGGCTCGTCGAGGTCGTACGCGCGCAGCATGCCGTACGTGATCTCGGCGGTGCGCCGCAGCGCGGGGGCCTGGGCGACGAGGTCCTGGTCGACGGGGATCTGTGTGGCCGCGTACCGGCCGGGATGGCGCAGGGCGTACTCCCGGTACGCGCCCGCGAACGCGACCAGCGCGTCCTTGCCGGCCCGCCCCGCGACCGCCGCCGAGATGAGGTCGATCATCTCGGCGCCGGCCAGGAACGCGAGGCGGGTGCGCAGCTCCTGGAGGTTCTTGACGTGCGAGTAGAGGCTCGCGTCCTTGACGCCGAACCGCCGGGCCAGCGCGGACAGGGTGACGTTCTCGAACCCCACCTCGTCGGCGAGCTCGGCGGCGGCCCCGACGAGCCGGTCCACCGTGATTCCCGCGCGTGCCATGGGGTGCCTCCGTCTGTGTCCTAGGCAGGATCCTAGGACACTTAGGCAGGCGGCGCGGGACCGCTCACGGCAACGCCGGGCAACCGGTTGCGGCAACGCCCCGGAAAACGGTTGCAGCAACACGGGCGTACGGCGCTTTCAGGGGTGCGGCGCCGCTCAGCCGATCGGCGCGTACAGGACGCCCAGCTTGTCGACCTCGTCCCCGGAGCGCCCGGTGAACCCGACGATCTGCCACCCGGCCGGCGCCGTGAACGTCCGCGCGTCCGACGTCGCCGTACCGGCGGACAGCGAACGCCCCTTGTCGGTGCCGAAGGACGCCGAGAAGAGCCGCGTACGGCCGTCCTTCTGACCCTGCGTCAGCTTGACGGAGGTCAGGTGCTCGCCGCTCGCGAGGGTGAGGGACGTGGCCGTGCCGCCGGTGCCGCCGTGCGTGAGGGCGGTGCCGTCGGAGAGGCTCAGGGAGACCGCGTCCAGGCGGGAGGCGCCGCGCAGGGTGAGCGTGCGGGGCGCGGGCGCCGAGGGCAGGTCGTCCGCGTCGTTGAAGGCCGTGCCGTGCGGGCCGCCGGTGAAATCACTCGCCCGCAAGGAGGAGTTGAGGGTGTAGGAGAAGTCGACCGCGTGCGGGAAGTGGTCGGAGAGGTTGCCGCCCGCCGAGTCCAGGAACTTCGCCCAGTCGTTGCTGTAACGGGTTGCTGCAAGGTCCACCAGCCGGCTGCCCCGGTACAGGACCTTGTCGACGACCTCGCAGGTGTTCGGCGGCGCGCTCGTCGGGCACACGATCGCGTCCGCGCCCTGCGTCGGGGGAGTGCCGCCCTTGACCAGCTGCACCCACGCGTCGGTGAGGCCGTTCACGGACGTCAGGGTGCGGATGTTGTCCCCGGCGCGGGTGTAGCGCGTGTTCGTGTCGCCCATCACGATCACCGCGTTGCCCGCGGAGTTCGCGGTGATGAAGTCGGACAGCTGCGTGATGTTCGCGCGGCGCGCGGCGAGGGCGTCCGCGGAGTCGTCCGCGTTGGTGTGGACGTTGTACAGGTCCACGAAGACGCCCTCCGCGAGCCGCACCCGGGCCAGCGAGAAGCCCTTCGGCGTCAGGCAGTTGGTGCCGGTGCACTGGTTCCACCGGACCCGCTCGAAGTCCTCGAAGGGTACGTCGGAGAGCGTGTTGAGCCCGTCGCCGAACGGTACGCCGCCGCTCGTCGGCGTGCGGTACGCGTGGTCGTCGTTCGCGTACAGCGCCGCGTGGTAGTTGAAGTCCTCCTGCACGTTCACGATGTCGTACGCGCCCAACCGGGGCGAGATCAACGGCGTGTTGGTGGCCGGCTTGCTCGAACTCAAGGGCTCCGGCAGGCCCGCGACGTTGTACGTCAGGACGTTGAACGTCCCCGAGGGCGCGGCCTGCGCGGGTGCCGCCGAGGCGACGGTGAGCCCGGCGAGGCCGAGCACGGTCGCCGCGAGGGTGCCGATGATGCGTCTCATGGTGGGGGAGTCTCCGGTCGACGAAAAGAAGACGGAAAGGAAGGGGAAGTGAAGCGTAAAGAGACTTGAACAATGCTCAGGTTGGAGGCGGCCGGTGTGACGCACAAGAGTGACGGATGAAACGCCGGAAAACTGTGAGCAAGCGGTTACTGCAACGCGCCTGGTTTCCGCTCTTTACGCCGCTTACGCCGGTCCCGGCGAGACATCCGACGAACCGGCAACTCCCCTACGGCGCCCCGCACATGACCGCCACCACCGCTGCACCACCACACCGCGCGCCCCGCCTCCTCTCCCTCCCACACGCCGCCGCAAGCTGAATTGTCCGTCCGACTCTGAGAGTTGACTCTCACAGTTTCTGAGAGAACACTCTCAGACCATGGATTCGGGAAACCGCCTCGGCGACCTCCAGCTCACCGACCCCAAAGCGATGCGCGCGCTCGCACACCCCGTCCGGCTCGCGGTGCTGGAGCGGCTCCAGCGGTACGGCCCGGCCACCGCCTCGCAGCTCTCGCCGCACGTCGGCGCCACCCCCTCCGTCACGAGCTGGCACCTGCGCCACCTCGCGGGCTTCGGCCTGGTGCGGGACGCGGAAGGCGGTACGGACCGCAGGGAGCGGCGCTGGGAAGCGGCTGCCCGGGGTTTCCGGTTCACGGTCCCGCCGGACGGCGAAGGCCGCTCGGCCGCACAGCTCCTCGCCGGTGAGGTGTTCACCCGCACCGCCGAACTCCCCCTGCGCTGGCTGACGGAGACGGCCCCGGAGCTGGAACCGGAGTGGGTCGAGCTGGCGGGCGGCCTCAACACGAGGATCGCGGTCACCGCCCCCGAACTCGCCGCCCTCCGCGACGCGATCGAGGCCCTCGTCGCCCCCTACGTCCACCGCCCCGCCGCCGAACGCCCCCAAGGCGCCCGCCACGTGGCCCTGTTGACCAACGCCCTCCCCGAACTCCCCGAAGACGACCCCACCTCCCCCCGATGACCGCCCTCCTGCGCGCCAACCCCGGCTTCCGCCGCCTCTGGACCTCCCAGGCCATCTCCCAACTCGGCGACAGAATCACCGAGTTGTCCCTCCCCCTGACCGCCGCGACCACCCTCGAAGCCACCACCTCCGAAGTAGCCCTCCTCACCGCCCTCACCTCGGCCCCCAACCTCTTCGCCCTGCTGCTCGGCGTCTGGGCCGACCGAAGATCCAAGCGCCGCCTGATGATCGCGACGGACCTGGTCAACGCGGCGACCCTCCTCACCCTCCCGATCGCCTACGCCCTGGGCGCCCTGACGATGACCCAGCTCTACGCGCTCGCCGTCATCACCGGCACCTCGTCCGTCGCCGGCGGCACCGCGACGTCCGCCGTGTTCGCCCGCCTGGTCCCGCCGGAGGCGTACGTGGAGGCCAACAGCCTGCTCAGCGCGGGGCGTTCGGCGACGTACGTGGCGGGCCCGGCGGCGGGCGGGGCACTCGTCCAGGCGCTCACCGCCCCGATCGCCGTTCTCGTGGACGCGCTCTCGTTCCTCGTGTCCGCGTCCCTGATCGCGAGGATCGGGATGGACGAACCGCCCCCGGCGAAGGGCGACCGGCAACTCCGCGAAGGCGTGCGACTCGTGCTCGGGGAACCGGTGTTGAAGTACGGCCTGGCCTGCACGACGACCGTCAACTTCTTCACCTACCTCACGGGCACCGGCATGATCGTCCTCTACGCCGACCGGGAACTCCAGCTCGCCCCGGGGATCATCGGAACGGCGTTCGGCGTCGGTGCGCTCGGCGGGCTCGGGGGCGCGTTCGCGGCCCCGGTGCTGGCCCGAAAGTTCGGTTCGGGCAAGGGAGTTGTGATCGGATCCGTTCTCTTCCCGCTCCCGTTCGCGCTCGGGGCCGCGGCCGGCGGCCCGCCCTGGGCGAGGGCGGTCATCCTCTCCGCCTCCCTCTTCCTCTCCTTCTTCGGCGTCATGCTCTTCGACGTGAACCTCAACTCCCTCCAGGCGGCGGCCGTTCCGGACGGCATGCGGGCGAGGGTCGCCGGCGCGTACAGCACCGTCAACTACGGGGTCCGTCCTCTCGGCGCACTGGCGGGCGGCGCACTCGCGAGCGCGGTGGGGCTGCGAACCACACTGATCGTCGCGGCAGTCGGCGGCGCCCTCTCCGTGCTGTGGCTGCTCCCGTCACCGATACCGAGGGCGCGTGAGCCGCACCTCACGCCCTCGCGCGGTGGAAGCGGCGACACGGACGACGGCGTGGGCCTCGATACGCGCCCCGCGCCGTAGGGTTCGACCCGATGGACGACGCCCGCAGTGAGCAACCCCTCTGGAAACAACGCGACTTCACCGCCTTCTGGCTCGCCCAGACCCTCTCCGTCCTCGGTGACTCCTTCGCGCTGATCGCCCTCCCCCTCCTCGTTCTCGAAGCCACCGGCTCCATCGCGAGCATGGGCCTGCTCACGGCGGCGGGCGGCGCGGCGCTCGTGCTCTCGGCGGTCTTCGCGGGCGCGGTCGTCGACCGGGTCGACCGGCGCAAACTCCTCATCGCCTGCGACCTCGCGCGCATGGCCCTGTACGGGGTGATCCCGCTGGCCTGGCTGGCGGGACCCCAAGTCTGGCTCCTGTACGCCGTGTTGCCGGTCTGCGAGGCCATCGGCATGCTCTTCGCGGTCGGATACGTCACCGTCGTGCGCGGGCTCGTCGGCACGGGCCGCCTCACGGAGGCGAACGGCCGCCTCAACGCGACGGCCGCTGCGGCCGGGGTGCTCGGGCCGCTCGGCGCGGGCGCGGTCGCCGCGTGGACGGGGCCCGCGGCGGCCGTCGGCGTGGACGCGGCCAGCTTCGGTGTCTCCGCCGCGTGCCTCATGGCCGTACGGATCGAGAAGGTGCCCCGCGAGGACGTACAACACCCCGGGATCTGGCGGGACTTGAAGGCCGGCGTCGCCTTCCTCTACAGCCATCCGGTGCTGCGCTCGGTCACCGCCCTGCTGTTCCTGTTCAGCTTTCTCACCCTCGGGCTCGTCGACCTGCTGATCTACCACCTCAAACACGATCTCGGGCAGGACGACGGGACGGTCGGTGCCGTGATGGGGGCCGGCGCGCTCGGTACGGTGACCGGGTCCCTCCTCGTCGCCCGCCTGCGCCGCCGCCTCGGCTTCGGGCCCGTGTGGACGGCGTCGGTCGCCGTGTCCGGGCTCGCGGTCGTCGGGCTCGGCCGCGCGGACTCCGTGCCTCAAGTCGCCGTCCTGGCCGCCGCGTTCCTCGCGTCCGTCGCCGTCGGCGGCACCTGCTCGATGTCCCTGCGCCAGGAGGTGACCCCCGAACACCTCCTGGGCAGGGTGACATCGGCGTTCTGGACCCTCCAGTACTCGGCGGCCCCGATCGGCGCGGCCGTCCTCACCTGGACGGCGGAACACCACGGCACGGCCAGGGCGGCGGCGGTGGCGGGCTGCTGCTGTCTGCTGATCGCCGGGGCGGCCCTGTTCACGCCGATACGACGGGCAGGCCACGACAACACGCGAACACACCCCAACGGGGCGATCCCGCCACCCCACGAACCGGCCGACACGAACGCCGCTCGACCGGCAGGCGTTGACGCACCTCGCCGTCCGGCCCCGGCGCCAGCCGAGCGGCCTATCCCGGTTCTGCCGAGCCTGGCCGATACGAACGCCCCTCGACCGGCAGGCGCCGACGCGCCTCGCCGTCCGGCCCCGGCGCCAGCCGAGCGGCCTATCCCGCCACCCCACGAACCGGCCGACACGAACGCCCCTCGACCGGCAGGCGCCGACGCGCCTGGCCGTCCGGCCCCGGCGCCAGCCGAGCGGCCTATCCCGGTTCTGCCGAGCCTGGCCGACACGAACGCCGCTCGACCGGCAAGCGCCGACGCACCTCGCCCTCCGGTCCCGCCCCCCGCCGACCCGCCCGCCCCGGCTCCCCCGAACCCGGCCCAAACCGACGCCCCCGCCCCACCACCCCGGCCAACTCCCCCCGGTCCCGCCCCGATCACATCCCCCCACCCCGCCGCCCCGGCAGTCTCAGCGCTGGAAGTACCGCCAGCGCAGGCAACCCCGCCGCCACCAGGAACACCGTCCTGAACCCCGAGGGACTCACCCCCGCCGCGCCCAGCAGGACCGACAGGAACGCCGTCCCCACTGAAGCCGCGACCTGCTGGTTGATCGCCAGCGCCGTGCTCGCCGCGCCCAGCCGCTCCTTCGGCAGGTCCCGGCTCGCGACGGTCATCGTCGGCATGATCACCATCCCGACGCCGACGCCCATGAGCAGGGATGTCGCGAGGATCCGCCAGGCGGCCACGCCCTCGATCCCGGCCTGAACTCCCGTACCGGCCATGCCCATCGAGGCCAGCACCGCCCCGCACACGATCATCGTCCGGGGCGACACCTCGTCCACCCGGCGCGAGGCGATCTGCATGGTCCCCCCGATGGCCAGCCCGACGGGCACCCCCAGCAGCCCGGTCCCGGTGGCACCCCAACCCCGCACCTGCTGCCAGTACATGGGCCCGAGCAGCGCCGACCCGAAGTACCCGCAGGCGAAGAGCGCGAGCGTCCCGATCCCGAGGGCGAACGTACGGTCACCCAACAGCCGCAGATCCAGGAGGGGTTGATGGGCCGTCAGGGCGTGCCGCACGAACGCCGCGACGAGGACGCCCCCGACCGCCACGAACCCCAGCACTTCCGGCGACGCGAACTCCCCGCGCTCTCCGCCCCGGGCGAGCCCGTACAGCAGCAGGGCCAGGCCGGGCGGCAGCAACACCAGCCCCCGTACGTCGAGTCGAGGCACCTCACCCCGGGGCGTGTCGGCGCGCAGCAGCCGTACGGCGAGCCCCAGGGCGACCGCCCCGACCGGCAGGTTGACCAGGAAGATCCAGTGCCAGGACGCGGCGTCGATCAGCCACCCGCCCAACACCGGCCCGGACACGGGGCCGATGAGAACCGGCAGCCCGATCAACGCCATCGTCCGCCCGAACCGCTCCCGGTCGGCCAGCCTCAGCGCCATCGCCATGCCGACCGGCATCAACAGCCCGCCCCCGAGGCCCTGTACGACCCGGAAGGCGATCAACGACCCGGCGTCCCAGGCGAACGCGGCGAGCCCGGAACCGAACGTGAACAGCGAGAGCGCCAGCAGATACGCCCGCTTGGCCCCCAGCCGGGCCATCACCCACGCCGCCGTGGGGATCACGGCGGCCAGCGCGAGCGTGTACCCGGTGAGCGTCCACTGGATCGTCCCCAGCGAGGCGCCGAACGCGCTCGACAGACTCGGCAGCGCGACGACGACGATCGTCCCGTCGAGCACGACCATGAGCGAGCCGACGAGAATCACCCCGAGCGTACGGTTGAGCGCGCCGGCATCGGAAACCGGCGCCGACGACATACCGACCGTCATGACCCCCCACCCCTCACAAGCCCCACCCCTCCGCGAGCCCGGCCTCCCAACAGCCGCACCCCGTCACGAGCCCCGCCCCTCACGACCCCCACCCCTCAGCCCTGGTAAGGGTGTTCGGCCCGCGCGCCCCGCAACGCCCGTCCCCACCACGACAGTTGCCCCAGCATCCCCTTCGCCGCCCCCTCGCACACCGCACTGTCCCGCGGCCCCCCGTCCTCCCCGAGCCCGGACCACGGCGCGTGCAGACTCACCGCGTCGCGCATGCTCACCGCGTGCAACTCGGCGAAGACCTGCCGCAGATGCTCGACGGCCCGCACTCCGCCGGCCAGGCCCCCGTAGGAGACGAACCCGACCGGCTTGGCCTGCCACTGCGGCCCGTGCCAGTCGACGAAGTTCTTCAGCGAGGCCGGGAAGCTGTGGTTGTACTCGGGCGTGACGACGACGAACGCGTCGGCGGCGGCGAGCCGGGGACCGACCTCGCCGAGCACGGCGGCGACGGCGTCGCTCACCTCGCCGCCCCAGCCCGGCATCACCATCGGCAGCTCGATGTCCGCGAGGTCGACGACGTCGATGTCCAGCCCCTCGTGCTGGGCGGCGACGCCGAGGAACCAGTCGGTGACGGCGCGCCCCTGGCGGCCCTCGCGGACGCTGCCGACGATGACGGCGACGCGCAGTGGAGTGGTGTAAGCAGGCATGGGTGTCCCCCTGTTCGTGCCCCGGCTCGACTGCCGGGGTCGGCTCACATCCGGTAAAGTACAACGTGCGTTGTCTGAAGCACAACGGGCGTTGCACACAACTGTCAGGCACGAGGAGAGCGCGTGGGTACGACCAACGAAGCCCGGTGGGAGGCCGCCCTCAAGGACCACCCGCCCCGCAAGGTCCAGAAGTGGGCCGCGATGGCGGGCGCCGCCTGCACCCTCTTCGGCCGCGAGGGCTACACCCGCGCCTCGGTCGACGCGGTCGCCGCAGCCGCCGGCGTCTCGACCCGCACCCTCTACAACCACTTCCCCGGCGGCAAGGCGGAACTGTTCCGCACGGTCGTCACCTGGACGTCGGCCGAGGTGAAGGATGCCCAACTCGCCTGCCTGGCCAGCGTGCTGCCCCCCGGCAGACCCCCGCACCCCGACAACCTGGAACGCGACCTGACCGCCCTGGCCGAAGGCTTCGCCGACCTCCTGACGAGGTACGCCGACCACTTCGCCCTGGTCCGCCACATCCACGCGGAGGCCGACCACGTCCCGCCCGAGGTCCTGAGGTCCTGGCAGGAGGCGGGCCCGATCCCGGTCACCGCCGCACTCACCGAGGCGTTCCAGACCCTCCACGACGAGCACCTCATCGACACGCACGGCGACACGGCGCTCGCGGCGGCCCACTTCGTCGCCCTGACCTCTCAGACCCTCACCCTCCGCACCCACTACGGCGTACTCCCGCTCCCCGAGGAGGACGCCCGGCACCTGCTCCGCGGCGGGGTCGCCGCGTTCGTACGCGCGTACCGGGCCGCATGAAGAAGCGGGGGGTCCCGAGAAAGGACCCCCCGCACGCACCCGCACGGATCAGCCGTTCACCCCGCTGTAGTGCCGCAGGCTCCACCGCCACAACACCCGCGTCCCCACATACGCGAGCAGCCCCAGCAACGGCGACGCGGCGGCCACCCAGTACGGCACGGCGGTCCCGTGCCCGTGCCCCGTGAGCACGGCCGCCGGGAAGTACGCCACGAACGCGAGCGGCAGCCCGTACGTGAGCATCCCCCCGACCGCCTTGGGCAGCACGTTCAGCGGGTAGCTCCCGAACGTCCCCAGCAGCTCCTCCAGCCACCGCCCCCAGTAGTCGGCGGCGGGGAACCGCAGGGACGCGCACGCGATCAGCGTGAACAGCGACGCCTCCAGCAGCATCCCCCCGAGCACGGCCGCCACCAGGTACCCGACGCGCGCCAGGTCCCAGTCCAGCTGGCTCCGGCTGAGCGCCCCCACCATCAGCCCGACCGCGACCGTCAGATCCCCGATCGCGTTGGTGGGGAAGTACTCCAGCTGCACCTGCCGGTAGACAGGGAGCGGACGCAGCAGATAGGCGTCGATCTTCCCTTCCTGAATGTGCCGGCCGAGTCCGTGGACCCGCCCGAGGAACAGCACGAACAGCCCGTGCGCCAGCATCCGGATCGCCGGGATCATCAGCACGTCCTGGCTGTCCCACCCGCCCATCCCGCTGAACCGCGTGAGCAGTACGGTCGCGAACACGATGACCGACACTTGCCACACCGCGCCGATCGCGATCATCAGCAGGAACTCTGCGCGATACTCCAGCTGCGCACGGAAGTTGAGCCGCGTGACCTGCCACATGATCCGCGTGGCCTTGAGCAGGGAACCCATCCGGATCAGCCTCCTTGCGCGACGACCCGGCGGGCGGCGCGCGCCCACAGGAACCGGGTGAACAGGGCCAGCACGACCACCCACCCCGCCTGGACGGCGAGCTGGAAGCCGGCGTCGGACAGCGGGATGCGCCCGATGTAGAGGGAGAGCGGCACGCTCAGCGTCGCCTGGAACGGCAGGTAGGAGCTGAGCGTGACGAACCAGTCGGGGAAGAACCACAGCGGCGCGTACACCCCGGACAGCAGGTTCTGCGCGAACACGAGGATCAGCAGAGCGGCCCCGTTGCGCAGCGCCCAGAAGCACCACTGGTCGATGACCAGCATGATGTAGTACAGCACCCACTGCCCGAGCAGCAGACTGAGCGCGAACACCCCCGCCACGGCGGCCGACTCGGGCGGATCGACGACACCCGCCGCGAGACACACCGCGTACCCGAACAACGCCCAGGCCAGCCCGTACAGTTGCTCGCCCAGCGCCCGCAGCGCGTAGTACCGGCGCGGCGGTATCGGCCGCATCCACCAGTACACGATCGTCCCGAAGTGCATGTGCTGCTGGACGGTGTCCCGCCCCGAGTACTGGTCCAAGTCCCGGATCCGGGAGCTGAGCACGGCCAGCACGGCGTACGTCACCGCCTGCCCCCGGTCGAGCCCGGCGGTCGTCCCGGTCTGCGCGTACAGCCCGTGCCACAGCGAGGCGACCAGCACGATCTGGACGGCGAGCCGCAGCAGCGCCCCCGTCATCCGGGGCGGCGTGTACAGCTCGCCGAGCGGCGTGACCCACGCGGCCCGCCAGGCGTACCCGCTCATCGCTCGCCCTCCGCGTGGACGTACGCGGCCCGCATGACGTCTTCGAGGTCGGCCTCGTCGAGGGCGACGTCCGTCACCTCGTACCGTTCGATGACCGCCTTGAGGGCCTGGTGGACGGTCGGCGCGTCCGGGCCCTCGGGGCCGAACACGACGACCGGGCCATCGTGTTGGACGACGGCTATCCCGCGCAGCGGTGTGACCTCGGTGTGCGGGTCGGCGAGCGTGGCCCGCACCTGCCAGGTCGAGCCGAACTTGCGCCGGATGTCCTCCAGCGGCCCGTCCAGCACCAGACGCCCGTGGTTGATCAACACCACGCGTTCCGCGAGGCGTTCGACCTCCGTCATGTCGTGCGTCGTCAACAGGACGGTACGGCCCCGCTGTTCGACCTGGTGGCGCAGGAACTCCCGGACCTGTTCCTTCACCACGACGTCCATGCCGATCGTCGGCTCGTCGAGGAACACCACGGCCGGGTCGTGCAGCAGCGCCGCCGCGAGGTCGCAGCGCACCCGCTGGCCCAGGGAGAGGTGACGCACCCGGGTCGACCAGAACGAGGACAGGTCGAGCAGGTCGTCGAACTCCTTGAGGCGCGCGGCGTGTTCGGCCCTCGGCACCTCGTAGATGTCCCGCAGGATCATGAACGACTCGCGCACCGGCAGGTCCCACCACAGCTGGGTGCGCTGCCCGAACACCGCGCCGATGTTACGGGCGTTGCGCTCGCGCTCCCGGTACGGGACGACGCCCGCGACCCGCGCCTCGCCCGAGGTCGGGGTGAGGATGCCGGTGAGCATCTTGATGGTCGTGGACTTGCCCGCGCCGTTCGGGCCCAGCAGGGCGAGGAGTTCACCCTCGGCGACGTCGAAGCTGATGTCGGACACGGCGTGCTTGGCGACCCGCTCGGGGTCGACCAGCGAACGCAGCGCGCCCGCGAAACCCGGCCGGCGGACGGTGGTGTGGAAGGTGCGGGACAGCCCGCGCACCTCGATGCTGCCGCTCACTCGATGAGCCTCCATACGACGGGGACGGACACGAAGGGGGAACGAGCACACCGAGGCCGGCCCGGAGAATGCCGGACCGGCCTCGAAGGGGAAGAGGGGAGAGCGGGACGACCCTAGAAACTCTCGGTGAACACGAACGAGAACTCCGCGGGCGCGGCCTCCAGTACGTACTGCGGGAGCGGACCGGGACCGCACGCCTGCGTTCCCACGCCGTGCACCGCGTGGTCCAGGTGGACCCACACGGTCTCGCCCGGCACCAGGTCGGTGCGGTGGCGCGCGGCGTCCAGCTCCTCGGTGGTCCAGCGGCGTGCCGTGAACCAGAACTCCGGGTCGCCCTCGACCTGGAGCCCGCCCAGCGTAGCCCTGCGCACATCGGCCCGCGAGCCGTTTTCCTGCGGGAACACGTACGGCGTCTGGAGCGCGTCCACCGTCGACTCGTACCGCCCGATCGCCGACGCCTCCCGGGTGTCCGGGTACGCCTCCAGCGGCCCGCCGCCGAACCAGCTCACCGCGTCCGTCGTCCCCGGCAGCCCGAACCGGACGCCGAGGCGCGGCAGCGGGATCGTCCAGCGCCCCTCGGGCGTCACGGACACCGTGAGCCTCAGCCGCGAACCGTCGGACGTCCAGCGGTAGACGGTCGCGATGCCGATGTCGGCGGCGGCCGGCGCGACCCGGGTCCGCACGGTCAGCGCGTCCCCCTCGACCTCCACCGCGTCGATCCGGTGCCGCATCCGGTGCAGGCCCGCCTTGCGCCACAGCTCGCTGTAGTTGGTCCCGGAGAACCACTCGGTCCCGTTGTCGTTGTCGGTCGTCGCCCGCCACACGTCGAGCCGCAGCCCGCCCGTCACCGGCACCGACCCGATCGAAATCAGCTCACCGGTACGGGAGTCGAAGACGCCAGGCCCGAGCGTGATCCCGCCCTCGCCGACGACCGGCGCGACCGACGCGCCCAGCGTCGGCAACGCCCGTGCCGCGACCGGCACTTGACCCCACGCGACGACGTGACCCCGCGCACCCCACAGCGTGTCGGCGGCCAGCGCGGCCCGCACGGTCCACGCCGTCTCCACGCCCTCGGGCGCCTGCACCGGCACCGGCGGCAGCTTCACGTCCGCCGACGCGCCGGCCGGAAGCGCGGGCACCTCCAGCGCGCCCGACGCGACCTCCTCGCCGTCCACCTGGAACGCCCAGCTGAACTCCAGCGCCGAAAGGTCCGCGAAATCCTGCTTGTTGGCGATCCGGACACCCTCGCCACACGGCACGACCGAGACCGGCTCGATGACCTTCTTGAACTCCAGGAGCCCGGGGGAGGGCGTGCGGTCCGGGAAGATCAGCCCGTCGCAGACGAAGTTCCCGTCGTGCAGCTCCTCGCCGAAGTCGCCGCCGTACGCGTACCCGAACTCGTCGTGCACGATGCCGTGGTCGATCCACTCCCAGACGAACCCCCCTTGCAGGCGGTCGTACTTCTCGAACAGCCGCTGGTAGTCGGCGAGTCCACCCGGGCCGTTGCCCATCGCGTGCGCGTACTCGCACTGGATGAAGGGGAGTTCACGCCGTTTCGCGGCGCCCCCGTCGAGCCGCTTGCCGATCTCCTCGGTCTCGCCGTGGAAGGCGTACATCCGCGAGTAGACGTCGGTGTCGCGTGAGGACCAGTCGCCCTCGTAGTGCACGAGCCGGGAGGAGTCCCGGCCGTGGATCCACTCGGCCATCGCGGTCAGCCCGCGCCCGGTGCCCGCCTCGTTGCCCAGCGACCAGAAGACGATCGAGGGGTGGTTCTTGTCGCGCTCGACCATGCGCTCGGCGCGGTCCAGGAGGGCCGGGGTCCAGCGGTCGTCGTCGACGGGGTTGTCCCGCCACTTCTGCTCGACGAAGCCGTGCGTCTCCAGGTCGCACTCGTCGATGACCCACAGGCCGTACTCGTCGCACAGGTCCAGGAACGCGGGGTGCGGCGGGTAGTGGGAGGTGCGCACCGCGTTGACGTTGTGCCGCTTCATCAGCAGCACGTCCTCGCGCATCGTCTCCAGGTCCAGCGCGCGGCCCGTCTCGGGGTGCCACTCGTGGCGGTTGACGCCCTTGAAGAGGACCGGCGTCCCGTTGACCTTGATCAGACCGTCCTCCAGGACGACGGTCCGGAACCCGATCCGCAGCGGGACGCGCTCGCCGGAGGTGGCCAGGACGGCGTCGTACAGCTTCGGCGTCTCGGCGGTCCACGGCTGGACGGCGAGGGAGACGGCCTCCCCAGTGGAAAGGTCCAGGTCCAGCTCCGGGACGGTCACGCGGCCGGGTACGTCGGAGTCGACGCGCAGGGTGCCGGTGCCGGTGAGGTGGTCGTAGGAAGCGGTTACAGCAAAGTCCTGGACGGCGCCTTCGGGGCGGTGCAGGAGGGTGACGTCACGGAAGATGCCCGGGAGCCACCACTGGTCCTGGTCCTCCAGGTAGGAGCCCGCCGACCACTGGTGGACGCGGACCGCGACAACGTTGCCTTCGGGGCGCAGCAGGCCGCCCACCGCGAACTCGTGGGCCAGGCGCGAGCCCTTGAACTCGCCGAGTTCCGTGCCGTTCAGCCAGACCCGGGCGCAGGACTCCACGCCGTCGAAACGCAGGACGGCGTCCCCGCCCGCCGGCCAGTCGCCGGGGAGGTCGAAGACGCGCAGGTGGTCACCGGTCGGGTTCTCGGTCGGGACGTGCGGCGGGTCCACCGGGAACGGGTACAGCACGTTGGTGTAGATGGGGGCGCCGTGGCCCTGGAGCACCCAGTGCCCCGGGACCGAGACCTCCGCCCACCCCCCGGCGTCGTATCCGGGCGCCGCGAACGCGTCGTCCTCGGCGCCGGCCGTCGGCGACAGCCTGAAGCGCCAGCGGCCGTTCAGCGACAGCGTGGCCGCGTCCGAGGCCGCGTACCAGGCGCGGGGCGGGAGTGCCCCGCGGCCCGGCGAGACGTCCTCGACGTAGGCGACATCCGTGGAGGTGGTGCGGAAAGACATCGGTCTCCAGCTCTTCAGCGGTGGTTCAGCCCTTGATGCCCGTCTGTGCGATCCCCTGCACCAGCCAGCGCTGGAGGAAGAGGAAGACGAACACCAGCGGCAGGATCGACACGGCGGTGGCCATGAAGATCAGGTGGTAGTTCACGGTCTGGTTGGTCATGTACGAGGACAGCGCGACCTGCACCGTCCACGAACTGGGATCCTGCCCGATGACCAGGGGCCAGAGGAAGGAGTTCCAGCCGTTGATGAACGTGATGGTCGCCATGGCCGCGAAGAAGTTCAGCGAGTTCGGCACCACGACACGCCAGTACGCGCCCCAGTAGCCGAGCCCGTCCACCCGCGCCGCCTCCTCCAGCTCCTTGGGGAACCCCAGGAAGTACTGCCGGAACAGGAAACACGTGAAACCGCTGAACAGCCCCGGAACGATGAGACCCCGGTAGGAGTCCACCCAGCCGAGGGACGACACCAGGACGAAACTCGGCACGAAGGTGACGGCCGTCGGCACCATCAGCGTCGCGAGGACCAGGTAGAACACCTTGTTCGCGTGCTTGAACGGGATGCGCGCGAGGCCGTACCCGGCCAGCGAGCACACCAGCAGGATGCCGGCCGTCGACAGGACCGCGACGACCGTCGAGTTCCACAGCGAGCGCGCGAAGTCGACCGTCGGGTCGTCGAACAGCTCGCTGACGTTGCCCCACTGGATGCTGGTCGGGAACCACTTCCAGTTCTCGCCGGTGATCTCCTGGTCCGTCATCAGCGCGTTGCGGATGATCAGATAGAAGGGGATCAGGAAGAGGAACGCGGCCACGGCGGTGGCTATGTACAGTCCGGTGTTGCCGAGGACAGAGCCACGCTTACGACTGCTCACTTCGACTCCTCCCCCCTTCCGAAGCCCATGATCTTGCCCTGCACCAGCGTGACGACGCAGATCAGGAGGGTCAGGACGACCGCCCCCGCGCTGCCCACGCCGTAGTTCTGGTTCTCACCCAGCGCCATCTTGTACAGCTCGACCAGCGGCGGCTGGCCCCAGGTGGCCTTGGTGAGCAGGTTGAAGAACTCGTCGAACGCCTGGTACGCCGCGATCAGCAGCAGCAGGATCACCGCGGTCGAGGTGGCCCGCAGCTGCGGCAGCGTGATGTACCGGAACGTCTGCCACCCCGGCTTCGCGCCGTCGATGGCCGCGGCCTCGTACAGCTCCTTGGGGATGTTCTGGAGCGCCGCGATGAACAGGATCATGTAGAAGCCCGACTGGAGCCACAGTCGTACGGTGACGATGACCAGCCAGTACCACGGCGGGTCGGGGCTCGCGAGCCAGGCGATGTTGTCGATCCCGAACCAGCCGATGACCGTGTTGGCGAGGCCGAAGCGCACGCCGTTGAAGAGGGACATCTTCCAGATCAGCGAGGCGGCGACGTAGCTGACCGCGGTCGGCAGGAAGAACGCCGACCGGAAGAACGCCCGCGCGATCTTGATCCGGTTCACCATCAGGGCGAGTCCCAGCGAGACCGCCCAGGTCAGCGGCACGATGAACGCGGCGAAGACGGTGAACGTGACGAGCGAGTTGCGGAAGTCGACGTCGGTGAGGATCTGCTTGTAGTTGTCGAAGCCGACGAACTCGCTCGGCGTGACGGTGAAGCGCGCCTCGAAGAAGCTGAGCCAGACGCTCCAGCCGATCGGCACGAAGACGAAGACGATCAGGCCGATGAGGAAGGGCCCGGTGAAGAGCCAGAAGTTCGCGGTGGGGGAGGCGGCGAACCCCCGCCTCGGCCGCCGGCCCGAGGGGGCCGGGACCGGGGCGGAGGAGCCGGCCTTCCGCGTGGTGGTGGTCGACATGTCGTGGTCTCTCCGCGGCCTATCCGAAGAGCTTCTTGAGCTCGGCGTCGACCTTCTTCTCGGCGGCGGCGAGCTGGGCCTTCGGGTCGTCGTCCTTACGGATGGTGTTCGCGATCACGTCGTTGATCGCGGAGATCATCGCCTGCGTCCAGCCGATGTTGTCGAAGTGCCCGAACTGGTTGAAGAGCTTGACGCCCTCGGCGGGCAGGCCCGTCTTCAGCTTGGTCGCGCTCTCGGCGAGCGAGGTGCGCGGCGGGATGTGGAAGCCGTAGGAGGTCGCGAAGTCCTCCTGGTACTCCTTCTGGTCGATCCACAGCCACTTCACGTACTCCTTGGCCGCCTCGACGTTCTTGCCCTTGGCGTTGACGAACATCGACCAGCCGCCGTTGATCACCGACTCCTTGCCGGCCGCGCCGATCTTCGGGAACGGGAAGATGCCGATGTCGTCGCCGAGCGCCTGCTGCATCGCGGGCATCGCCCACATGCCGCACCACTGGATCGCCGTCAGGCCCTGCGTGAACGCCGACGGGTCCCACCAGTCGGTCGGCGCGCCGAGCAGCAGGTTGCCGCTGGTGAACAGCCCGCGCATCTGCTTGAGGCCGGCCGCGACCGCGTCCGTGTTGAACGCCGGCTTGTTGTCGGGGGTCAGCGTGTCCGCGCCCGCCGACCAGATCAGCGGCGACTGCACCGGGGTGATGTCGTTGCCGAGGTACGCGCCCTTGACCTTGCTCGTGGTCAGCGCCTTCGCGGCCTCTATGAACTCGTCGAGCGTCTTCGGGACCTCGACCTTCGCCTTCTCGAACATCGACGGGCGGTAGAAGAAGAACTGCGGGTCGTCGATCATGCGGACGCCGTAGATCTTGCCGTCGACCGTGTGCGAGGTGATGTCGGCCTGGTTGAAGTCGCTCTTGACCGGCGCGATGATGTCCGTCAGGTCGGCCACCTGACCGCTTTTGACGAGCTGGATCTGCGGGTGGAACTCGAAGACGTCGGGCGCGTTGTCGGTGAGCAGCGCGGCGAACAGCTTCTGCTCGAAGTTGTTGCCGGTGATCCACTGCGTGGTGACGTTCGCGCCCTTGTACGCCTTCGCGTACTTCTTCACGGCGGCCTCGACGCCGTTCTCGCCGTACGCGTGGAAGTACTGCACGAGGTCCTTGCCGGAACCGGAGCCGCCGCCGCGGCCGGTGTTCCCGCCGCACGCGGCCAGTCCGCCGGCGGCGGCCAGGCCCATCGCGGCGCGCAGCACGGATCGACGGTTCCAGTTGCTCATGTTCGATGCCGACATGCTTGACGTCCTTGTCTTGAGTGCGGCTGCGACGCAACGGCTCAGGCACGGTGGCTCGAAACCGGTTGCGGAGCGGGACGTTAACCTTCGGCTAAGGCTTCGGCAAGGGGTTGAACAAAGTCTGTTCGAAGCGTTGTGACTGTTCGACCGGACGAACAAGGCGCCGGAGCAGGGGTGTTGGGACCGCCGGACCAGGCACCCGGCGGCCCCGGGTCAGGGCCGTGCCCCGTCGCCCGTCATGCGGACGGCGCGATACGGCTCCTCGCCGGGTTCGCGCGCCTGCCCCCGCTCTGACCTGCGGACCGCAACGCGTCCTCCAGGGCGAGCGTCGCCGCGCCGAGGCAGACCGAGTCGGTGAGGATCGGGGACAGGACGATCTCCGTGGCGGCCATCGGCCGCTTCAGCGCGTGCCGGGCGACGGCCTCGCGGACCTCGCGCACCAGGGGCTCACCGAGCCGCAGGGCGACCCAGCTGCCGAGCACGACGACCTCCGGGTTGAGGACGTTCACCAGGTCCGCGACGGCCGCGCCGAGATACCGCGCCAGATCCCGGACCACCTTCACCGCCACCGGGTCCTGCTCGGCCAGCCCGGCGGCCAGCGCGTCCAGCGTGGCCGACTGGTCCTCGGGGTGCAGCAGCGCGCTGCGCGGGCTGAACTCCCGGATGTTCTGCATGATTCCGGGCGCTCCGACGTACGTCTCGACGCACCCGTGGTTGCCGCAGTGACACAGCCGCCCGTCCAGCACCAGCGTCGAGTGCCCCCACTCCCCGGCGCTGGAGCTGACCCCCCGGTGCACCGCCCCGCCCAGGATCAGCCCGGCGCCGACGCCCGTCCCGAGGATCAGCACGACCGCGTCACCGCGCCCGCGCGCCGCCCCGAACCACAGCTCGGCGACCGCGCAGGCGCGCAGCGGGTTGTCCAGGTACAGGGGGTACGCGATGTGGTCGGAGAGCAGGTCGAGCAACGGCACGTCGTGCCAGTCCCAGTTGGGCGCGTACTCCGAGACGCCGGTCGTCCGGTCCACCTGGCCCGGCATGCTCACCCCGACGCCGAGCACCCGCGCCGCGTCCACCCCGGCCTGGGCGACGACCGAGCCGGTGGCCGTCGCGATGAGCGCGACGACCTCCTCGGGGCGGCTCTGCCCCGGGCGCACCTGCTCCGTGGCCCGCGCCAGGACGTTCAGACCGAGGTCGTACAGCTCGACATGGACGTACGTCTCCGCGATGTCCACGCCGATCAGCGCGCCGCCCTGGGCGTTCACCGCGACCAGGCCGCGCGGCCGGCCGCCCGCCGAGTCCTCGAAACCGACCTCCGTGATCATCCGGAGGTCGAGCAGCTCCCCGACGAGGGTCGCGACCGTGGCGAGGCTCAGGCCGGTCTCGGCGGCGAGCTCCTGCCGGGAGGTGGGCGAGCGGGCGATGATCTGGCGCAGCACCTCGTAGCGGTTCGCGGTGCGGATGTCGCGTGATGTGCGCTTCACCGGAGTTGCCCCCATCCCTTCCACCGGCGCGGGAGCAGCGTCGCTCCGGCGCCGCGCCAGGCTATGGGGGTGCCCTGTGATTCGACAAGGGTTCGGAAAGGGGGTTTATAAAGTCAGCCCGCCAGCACCTCGCGAACGAACGCGTTCGTGAACTTCCCGGCCGGGTCCAGCTCGTCCCGGAGCGTCCGGAAGGCGTCGAGCCGGGGGTAGCGCTCGCGCAGCGCCGCCGGGGCGGTGGTGAAGACCTTGCCCCAGTGCGGGCGGGCGCCGAAACCGTCGAGAGCGCTCTCCACCGCGCGTACGGCGGGGAGTACGGCGTCCATGTCGTCGATCCACGTGAAGTGCAGGGCCACCGAGTCGTGGCCGTACGCCGGGCTGAGCCACTGCTCGTCGGCCGCGATCGTGCGGACCTCGCAGACCTGGAGCACCGGGGAAACCGTTTTCCGGACGTTTCCGACTGCACTGAGCGCGGCCGTCGCGTGCTCGCGGGGGAGCAGGTACTCCGACTGGAGTTCGTCGCCGCTGCTGGGCGTGAACTCGGCCTTGAAATGGGGGAGCCGCTCGTGCCAGGGGCCTGCCGCGCCGAACTGGTCCGTGCAGTTCTCCGCCGGCATCCCCGGCACCGGGTGCAGCTTCTCCGTCGCCGGCGCGGCCCACGGGAAGCCCGCGTACGGCTCGTCGGTCCGCCGCTTCACCCACACCTGCCGGAACCCCGCCTCCCGCCAGTCCGTGAACAGGCTCACGCTGTACGCCGCACCCGCCACCGCCTCGAAGTCCAGCCCCTCCATGGGGAGTTCGGTGAACGTGTACTGCTCGACGCCGTACGCCGGTTCCAGGTCCAGCGTCAGCGCGACGACGACACCGAGGGCGCCCAGCGAGGTGACGGCGCCGGGGAATCTCGCGTCCCCTCTGCCGATCGTCACCAACGAGCCGTCGGCGGTGAGGAGTTCGACCTCACGGACGGGCGCGGCGAGGGGGCCGTTCCTGACGCCGGACCCATGCGTCCCCGTCGCGACGGACCCGGCGACCGAAATATGCGGCAGAGACGCCATGTTGGGCAGCGCGAACCCCGACTCGTCGACACGCCGGGCGAGTTCGGCATACCTCACACCCCCACCGACCCGCACGGTACGCCGCTCCGTGTCGACGTCGATCACCTGCGGCAGAGCGTCCAGCCGGACGAGCACCCCCTCGCCCCCCGGCTCGGCGATCCGGTTGAACGAGTGCCCGCTCCCCAGCACCCGCACCCGGTCGTTCCCCGCGACCGCCTTCCGCAGCGCCTCGACGCCGTCCGGCCGCACCACATCCTTCGCCACGAACCTGATGTTGCCCGCCCAGTTGGTCACGCTCGCGGTCATACGTCGTCCTTCCGGCTTCCGAGGGGATGCGGGGGAAACCTACCTCGCCGGACCGAACGCCGGGGCTGGCGGACCGCTTCTTGCGAAAGGGTTGCAACTACTTGGTAATAGGTGCAAGGCTCTTGGGGTCGTTACGTCGATGTGGAGCCCCATGCCCCGACTCCTCCCCGCACCCGGTCCCCGGCGCGTCCTCGCCGTCTCCAACCTCGTCTACACCCTCGGCAGCGGCCTCTACCTCACCGCCGGTGTCCTCTACTTCACCGAGGCCGCCGGAATCCCGCCCGGCCGGGTCGGCCTGGGCCTCGCCCTCGCCGGGCTTCTCGCGCTGGGTGCCGGGATCGTCGTGGGGCACCTTGCCGACCGTCTCGGCGCGCGCGGCGTCTACGTCGTCACCCTCGTCGCCCAGGCAGCCGCCACCGCCGGCTTCCTTCTCGCCGACTCCTTCGCCGCGTTCGTCGTCGCCGTCTCCCTCGCCGGGGGTGCGAAGGCCGCCGGGATCGCGGCGCGGGGGCCACTGATCCGGGCGTTCGGCGGGGAGCGGCCCCAGGAGTTCCGGGCGTATCTGCGGGCCGTCACCAACGTCGGGATCTCCGTGGGGGCGGTCGGGGCGGGGTGGGCGGTACAGGTCGGGAGTGTCGGGGCGTATCAACTCCTCGTCGTGGCCAACGCGTTGGCGCTTGCCGGGTCGGCGGTGGTGCTGGTGTGGCTGCCCCCTGTGCCGCCCGCGAAGACGCCCCTCGGTGGCCCTCGCTGGATCGCTCTGCGCGACAGGCGGTACCTGCTGGTCACCCTCCTCGACGGGGTCATGGCCGTCCAGTTCAAGGTGCTCACCGTCGCCCTGCCCCTCTGGCTCGTCGGCGCGACCAGCGCCCCGCACTGGCTTGTGGGCGCGTCGATGGTCGTCGGGACCGTGATCGTCGTGGCGTTCCAGGTGCGGGCGAGCCGAGGGATCGACACGCCGAGGGCCGGGGGAAAGGCGTACCTGAAGGCCGGGGTGGCGTTTCTGGTCGCCTGCTTGATCATTTCGGCGGCGGCCGGAGTTCCGGGGTGGATCGCCGGGATCTTGATCATTTCCGGGGTCGTCGTGCATACCGTCGGGGAGCTGTGGCATTCCGCCGCCGGGTTCGAGGTGTCGTTCGCGCTCGCGCCGGAGCACGCCACCGGCCAGTATCTGGGCGTGTTCGGGCTCGGCGCGGGGCTCGCGGAGGCGTTCGGGCCGGGGGCGCTGATCGTGCTGTGCGTCGAGTGGGGGAGGGCGGGGTGGGTGGTGGTCGGGGGGATGTTCGCGGTCACCGGAATGCTGGCGCCGCGTATTGTCGGCGGGCGGAAAGAAGGGCGGGGAATTACGCGGGAGGGTGCGCGGAGCGGCGTATAGGAAACAGGTGCGTGGCCTATGAAATCGTTTGCCGGAAAACCTTGCCGGTTCCGTAGACGGACCCCGCCCCCGCGTCACTTCTCGCGGGGGCATACCGTGAGGAGTCGTACGTGTGTAGCGGGAGGAGTGACGGGATGGGCAGCCGTACCGCGCTGGTCGAGGATCTGATGGAGCGGTTTCCTGAGGTTCCTCGGGAAGCCGTCTTCAAGGAGGACCTGCTGCGCGGGGGAGTGGCCTTCGACCCCTCCGCGCTGAGCGACAACGAGGGCGGGGAGGTGAAGCCGAAGTCGTACTTCATCTTCTCGTTCGACCACGGGACCCTGCCCGAGCTGGGGGAAGCCGCGCTCAGGAGGCCGCCGGAGGAGATCATCCTCACCGGAGGACCGTACGACCTGCGGCGGACGGTCGTGTCCGTGCGGGTCAACCCCGCCTCGCCGTACCGGGTCGCGGCCGACGACTCGGGGATGCTCGGGCTGTACCTGGACGGGAAGCGGATCGCGGACGTCGGGGTGCCGCCGATGCCGGAGTACTACCGGCACAAGCTCTCCAACGGGAAGTCGGTGATGGAGGTCGCGCCGACGATCCAGTGGGGTTATCTCATCTACCTGACGGTCTTCCGGGTGTGCCAGTACTTCGGCGCCAAGGAGGAGTGCCAGTACTGCGACATCAACCACAACTGGCGCCAGCACAAGGCGGCCGGCCGCCCGTACACCGGGGTCAAGGACGTCGAGGAGGTCCTGGAGGCGCTGGAGATCATCGACCGGTACGACACGGCGAAGGCGTCCACCGCCTACACGCTGACCGGCGGCGCGATCACCAAGACCGTCTCGGGCCGCGACGAGGCCGACTTCTACGGCCACTACGCGAAGGCCATCGAGGAGCGCTTCCCGGGCCGCTGGATCGGCAAGGTCGTGGCGCAGGCCCTGCCGAAGGACGACGTCCAGCGGTTCAAGGACTACGGCGTGCAGATCTACCACCCCAATTACGAGGTGTGGGACGAGTACCTGTTCAAGATGTACTGCCCCGGAAAGGAGCGGTACGTCGGCCGTGACGAGTGGCACCGCCGCATCCTGGACTCGGCGGAGATCTTCGGCGCCCGCAACGTGATCCCCAACTTCGTGGCCGGCGTGGAGATGGCGGAGCCGTTCGGCTTCAAGACGGTCGACGAGGCCATCGCCTCCACCACGGAGGGCCTGCGCTTCTTCATGTCGCAGGGCATCACCCCCCGGTTCACGACCTGGTGCCCGGAGCCGACGACCCCGCTCGGCAAGGCCAACCCGGCGGGCGCCCCGCTGGAGTACCACATCCGCCTGCTCCAGGCGTACCGGCAGACGATGGAGGACTTCGGCCTCTCCTCCCCGCCCGGCTACGGCGACCCCGGCCCCGGCCGCGCCGTCTTCTCGGTCAGCTCCTTCATGGACAGCCTCCCGGCGAAGGACGAACTTCCGGCGCAGGACGGAGCAGCGGTACGGTAAGCGCTTGCCGTGCCGGGTCTGTGTAACGGATGGGGCACGAGGTGAGCATCGGCGCGGCCGGCGCCGTATGGAGGACCGGAAGTCGGGTCTCTCGTACGGCGTCGGCCGCGCTTTTGAATACCGCGCTTGTCAGTTGTGCGGATGACGTGAAAAGCTTCGGCCCTGCCGCGAGGTTCCCCCCAACTCCTTTACCGCTATGGTGAGTTGATCTCGCATTCGAATGCAGGAGACCCATGCCCGACCTGCCGACCCCGAAGGACGCCGCGGAAGCCGCGCTGTTCTCCGAGTGCTGGGACGCCGTCCTTTCGTACGCCGACCTGTGCACGGCCGGCTCCACCGCCGCCCACCAGCTGGCCCGCGAGGCGTTCGCCCTCGGCATCCGCGAGGCCCGCGCCGCCGAGGACGGCACCCGCAGCATGGGCCGCCGCTCCGCCCGGCTGCCCCGCATACCCCTGCTGCTGACGGCCGTCCGCACCACCGCGGCCGGCTGGGAGGCCGGCGGCCACGGGCACCGCCTCGACCCCGACCTGCGCCTGTGGCTCAACTCGGACAAGGCCGCCCGCTACACCGGCCCGCCCCTCAGCCGCCCCATCGCCCTGCGCGGCCTGCGCGACATGCAGGAACCGGACGCCGCGCTGCTGTGGCTCGCCGAGGTCGAGGCGCTCCCGCTGCGCGCCGTCGCCCGCCGCCTCGGCCTCGACCCGCAGGACGCCGCCGAGCAACTCGGCGAGGTACGCGGCCTGTTCCGGGACCGCTGCCACCGCAACCACCTCGACACGCCGCTCGACGCGGAGTGCCGCTCCTACGTCCGCCTCCTCGACGCGGTCACCCGCTCGACGACCGCCGACACGCCCGAGGACCTCTCCCGCCACCTCGCGACCTGCGTGGAGTGCGCGGAGGCCGCCGCGTGTCTGCGCCTGCACGGCGGCGGACTGCCCGCCGCGCTCGCGGGCGGCGTCATCGGCTGGGGCGGCCTCGCCTACCTGGAGCGCCGCCGCCGCGCCGCCGAGGTGCGGCTCGGCGCCGGACGGCCCGACCTGAACGACTCCGAGAGCGAGGCGGCCCAGGCCGCTGCGGCCAAGGCGAAGGCACTGCGCGGCGGGCTGCTCGTGGCCGCCGTCCTGGTGTCGGTCCTGGCGCTCGGCGTGTCGCTGATGCCGTTCGGCGGGGGCGACACGCGCGACGAGAAGGCCTCGCGGGGGACGCCGACCGACTCCACGCCGGTCGTCGGGGGCGTGGGGGGCGTGCCCTCCTTCGAGACGCCCACGCCGAAGTCGGACAGCCCCTCGCCGTCCGGCGCGGACGGGCGCACCGACCCGGAGCCGCAGGGGACCTCGTCGGCCGCGGCGAGCGTGTCCCCGAGCCCGTCCGAGGGCGGCGGCGGGGCCGGCGGGTCCTCCGGGGGCAGCGGCGCGCTGTGCGCGGTCACCTACGACCTCGTCAACCAGTGGCCCGACGGCTTCCAGGCGACCGTCACCGTCACGACCGTCGAGAAGCTCACCGACTGGCACGTGTCCTGGTCCTTCAAGGACGGCCAGCACGTCGACCAGATGTGGGACGCGTCCGTCGCGCAGATGGGCTCGCGGGTCATCGCGACGGCCGCCGACTACAACAAGTCGGTCGCCGGGGGCGGCACGCTCTCCTTCGGGTTCCTCGCGTCCTGGGAGGGCAAGAACACGGCACCGTACGGGTTCACGCTGAACGGCCACCCCTGCGACTAGGGGGTCGAGCAGGGAACTTCGCGAACGCCCCGGACCTGTGACGGTCCGGGGCGTTCGGCCGTGTGGGGCCTGCCTCTGGCAAGTTCAGTTACTCATCGGTATGTGTGACGATACGTTGCGTAGATGTTGATAACTCAAGCACGGAGGGGCAGGACATGACCACCCCTGTCTCCGCGCGCATCCTCGTCGTCGACGCCGAGGACAGCGTCCGGGGCATGCTCACCATGGCGCTGGAGTTCGCCGGGTTCCGGGTGAGCGCCGCTTCGACCGGCCGGCAGGCCCTCGAACTCATCGCACGCGCGGCACCCGACCTCGTCCTGCTCGACGTCCGCCTCCCCGACATCGACGGCTTCCAGGTCTGCCGCATCCTGCGCGCCCGGGGCGTCACCGTCCCCGTCCTCTTCCTCGCCGGACGCGGCGGCGTCGACGACCTCGTACGCGGCCTCGACCTCGGCGGCGACGACTTCGTCACCAAACCCTTCGAACTGCGGGAAGTCGCCGCGCGGGTACGGGCGTTGCTGCGGCGCAGCGGCATCCGGGGGGCCGCCCCGGGGCCCAGCCACCTCAGCGCCGGGGAGGTCGAGATGGACCTCGACGCGCACCAGGTCCGGGTGTCGGGGCGGCCTCTGGAACTCACCGGCACCGAATTCGCCCTGCTGCGCTGCCTGTTGGAGAACCCCGGGCGGGTGCTGACCCGGGAGCAGCTCCAGGACCGGGTGTGGCAGCGCAGGACGGAGTCGGGGAGCGTCGAGACGTATGTCTACTACCTGCGGCGGAAGCTGGGCGACCCGGGGCACACGCTGATCAGGACGGTACGCGGAGTCGGCTACCGGCTCTGCGTGGACTGACCCCGGCCGTACGGGACGTCACCGGTAGAGCCCCTCCACCTCCGCCGCGAAGTCCCCCAGCACCCGGTCCCGGCGCACCGTCCCCGTCGGCGTCAGGTGCCCCGACGTCTGGGTGAACTCCCCCGGCAGCACCGCGAACCGCTGGATGCCCGCGCCCGTCGCCGTGTTCGTCTCGTCCACCGCCTCCTGGAGCACGGCCCGCAACTCGGCGTCGTCCAGGAGCAGTTCGTACGGTGTGGCGGTGCGCTTCGCGGTCCGGCGCCAGTGGGTGAGGCCGGGCGGGTCGAGGGTGAGCAGCACGGTCACGTACGGGCGGGCCTCGCCGATCAGGACGGCCCGGGAGATCAACGGGTGGGCGCGCAGCCGGTTCTCGGCGGCCAGCGGCTCGACCCGCTGTCCGCCGAAGGTCGTCAGCGTGTCCGAGCGCCGCCCCGTGACGATCAGGTACCCCTCCTCGTCGAGCCGCCCCAGGTCGCCGGTCGCCAGCCAGCCGCCCGGCGCCGCGGGCAGCAGCTTGGTCGCGCCGGGATCCCAGCGGCCGTGCAGGACATGACGGCCGGAGAGGTGGATCTCTCCGTCGTCCGCGATCCGTACGGCCGTCCCCGGCAGCGGGTGGCCGACCGTGCCCAGGCGGGGCCGCAGGGGCGGCGCGAGGGTCGCGATGCCGGTCGCCTCGGTCAGCCCGTACGTCTCGTACACGGGGACGCCCGCGCCCGTGTAGAACCCCGCCAGCTGCCGCCGCATGGCCGAACCACCGCACACCACATGCCCCACCCGGCCGCCCAGCGAGGCGCGCAGCCGCCGGTACACGCTCTGGTCGTACACCGCGCGCGCCGCCCGCAGCGTCCGCCCCGGACCCTCGCCCCGGCCCAGCCGGTGACGCTGCTCCGCCTCCGCGAAGCGCGACGCGATCCGCGCCGACCGGTCGAACGCGGTCAGCTTCCCCGACTCCTGCGCCCGCGCCCGCAGATGGTGGAACACCCCCTCCAGCACCGACGGCGTCGCGAACACCGCCGTCGGCCTGAACTCCTCGCACAGCGGGAGGAGTTCCTCCGGTACGGCGCTCGGCGCGTGCCCCGTCCGCACCCGGGCCCGGACGCAGGCCAGCGCCGCGACCCGGCCGAACGCGTGCGCCGACGGCGCGCACAGCAGGGCCGAAGTGTCCCGGCCCGCCGCCGACTTGAACGCCGGGAACAGCAACTCCACGACGTTGTCGACCTGCGCGAAGAAATTGCCGTGGGTCAGCGCGCAGGCGGTGGGCCGTCCCGTCGTGCCGGACGTGTACACGAGCGACGCGGGCGTCTCCGGGCCGAGCATCCCGCGCCGCACCCCGACCTCCGCGTCCGGCACGTCCTCGCCCAGCTCCGCGAGCCGCTCCAGGTGCCCCCGGTCGATCACCCACACATGCCTCAGCCCCACCGACTCCGGTGCCACCGCCGTGACCTGGGAGACGCTCTCCGCCACCAGCGCCGCCGCGCCCGAGTGCCGCAGCACCCACTGGATGCGGCGCGGCGAGAACGACGGGTGCACCGGCACGGTCACCAGACCCGCCGCCCACGCCGCGAAGTCCGTCAAGGTCCACTCGTACGAGGTACGCGCCAGCACCGCGATCCGGTCACCCGGCGAAAGCCCTTCCGCGATCAGGCCCTTGGCGAGCGCCGTCACCTCGCGCGCGAATTCCTCCGCCGACACGTCCAGCCAACGGCCGTCCCCTGTACGCCTGCTGAACACCACGTCCCGCGGCGCCCGGGTCGCGTTGTCGAACGGCAGGTCCGCGAGCGAGCCGTACCCCACCGCCGGCACCAGCGCGGGCACCGAGACCTCCCTGACCTCCCCGCCGTCGTACCGGACCAACTCCGGCTCCACGACCGGCGGTTCGATCCCGTCGATCAGCGTGGACGCGAGCGGATAGAGCGAGGACACGGGCAGCTCCGGGGGGAGAGCGGTGGGGGGGAGTGGATCGTACGGTCGCCGTGTGATGAACTCGTGCCGTTACCCGGGGTATTGGAAGGGGAGGCCCGGCGCGACAGGGCGCCGACGGCAAACTCCGAGACGATTCTGACGGGGCTCTGATGCGGCTCTGAGGAACCGGGTGCGCGCGTGGAAAACCAGTGGTGAACGCATTCCCCGGTTCTCTACGCTGTGCCGGTCTCGTACAGGACGTCGACGAAAGACCGGGAGGTGGGAGTCATGGCTGCTCTCCAGGCGGGTGTGTCCCGCGGCAACCAGGTGTTCTTGCTCCACTTCCGCGGTCGTCGGCTCACTGTCTAGCGCTCAACGAGCGTCGCCGGGGCCGCCCTTGTGAAGGGTTTCCCTTGAGTTTCTCCGTTTCTTCCGACGTTTCCTCGCATCCGCTCGCCGCCTATGGGTGGGACGCGGACTGGGAGGACGCTTTCGCGCCCCACCGTTCGATGGGCGCTGTTCTCGGGCGCGTTGTGCGTGTCGACCGGGGCATGTGCGACGTCGTCACCGCCGAGGGTGTCGTGCGCGCCGACACCGAGTTCGTCGTGCCGCGCGATCCCATGAAGGTCGTGTGCACCGGGGACTGGGCCGTCGTCGACCCCGCGGGTGAAGACCCGCGCTACGTACGGACGTTGCTGCCCCGGCGGACCGCGTTCGTGCGGTCCACGTCCTCCAAGCGGTCCGAGGGGCAGGTCCTCGCCGCCAACGTCGACCATGCCGTGATCGCCGTCTCTCTCGCCGTCGAGCTCGATCTCGGGCGTGTGGAGCGGTACTTGGCCCTGGCCTGGGAGTCCGGGGCGCTGCCCGTCGTCGTCCTCAGCAAGGCCGACCTCGTGTCCGACCCCGTCGTCCTCGCGCACCTCGTGAAGGACGTCGAGAGCACCGCGCCGGGGGTGCCGGTGCTGACGGTCAGCGCGCTCGCGGGCGAGGGGGTGTCCCAGCTCGCCGGGCTCGTCGGGCGCGGCACCTGCGTCCTCCTCGGCGCCTCCGGTGCGGGCAAGTCCACCCTCGCCAACACCCTCGCCGGCGCCGACATCATGGACGTCCGGGCCGCCCGCGACGTCGACGGCAAGGGGCGCCACACCACGACCACCCGCAACCTCCTCACGCTCCCCTCCGGGGGCGTCCTCATCGACACCCCCGGCCTCCGCGGCGTCGGCCTCTGGGACGCGGGCAGCGGTGTCGGCCAAGTCTTCGCCGAGATCGAGGAGTTGGCGGCCGGCTGCCGCTTCCAGAACTGCGCCCACGACGCCGAGCCGGGGTGCGCCGTCCTGGAGGCCCTCTCCGAGGGCGCCCTGTCCGCCCGACGCCTCGACAGCTACCGCAAGCTCGTCCGCGAGAACCAGTGGATCGTCGCCAAGTCCGATGCGCGGCTGAGGGCGGAGATCCGGCGTGAGTGGAAGGCGAAGGGGGCAGAGGGGCGGGCCAAGAGGGCGGCCAAGCGGGGGTGGGAGGGGTGAGGGGGCGGTAGCCCGGCCGGGAGAGGGCGGGTGCGGCCGGCCGTCGGGAAGCCCGGCCTCCCGCCGAACCCCATGTCGGATTTCTGCCAGCGGTGGGCTTCCTCACCGCTCACACTGGACGGTACGAAGGCCCGGATCGGGTCGTTCCGTTCGACATGAGGAAGTGCGATGCGTACGTACACCAGGATCTCCAGCCCGCTTGGGGAACTGCTCCTCGTCGCCGACCCCGATGGCGTCATCACGTCCCTCTCGGTGCCGGGGCAGAAGGGCGGGCGTAGCCCTGAGGCGGGGTGGCGTGAGGATGCCGGGCCCTTCCGTGCCGCCCGGGAGCAGCTCGATGCCTACTTCGCGGGGGAGCTGAAGGACTTCGAGCTGCCGATGCGGGCCGAGGGGACGGAGTTCCGGGAGCGCGTGTGGAAGGCCCTGGACGGCGTGGGGTACGGCACGACCACGACGTACGGGGAGATCGCGGCCGGGATCGGGGCGTCGCGCGCCGCCGTACGGGCCGTGGGCGGGGCGATCGGGGCGAATCCGTTGCTGATCCTGCGGCCGTGCCATCGGGTGATCGGGGCGGACGGGTCGCTCACGGGGTACGCCGGGGGGCTGGAGCGGAAGGTGAGCCTGCTGACGCTGGAGGGCAGCCTGTAGCGATGCCGGTGCCGGTGACCGGACCTTCCGGAACCCCCGGAATCCCGGCGCCCCCCGCGCGTTGCCACCCCCCGGCCTCACCCCCACAACACCGCCCCCACCCAGGCCCCCGCGATCAGCAGACACGTGAACAACTCCGTCAGCACACTCGACCCGCCCGCCCGCATCACCGTCCGCAGCGCCGCCCTCGCCTCCCCGTGCCGCCCCAGGCGGAGCCGCTCGCTGAGGTAGACGCCGCCGAGGAAACCGGGGATCGCGCCCAGCACGGGGACGAGGACGAAGCCGAGAAGGGCACCCACCCCCGCGTACACGGCCATCCGCGGCGTCGCCCCCGACCCCCGCCACCGGCGTGGCGGCAGGGCCCAGCGGATCACCTGGGCGAGGAACAGCGCGACCGTCGCCCCCACCAGCACCGCCCACGCGACCGGCTGGGGATCCTTCAGCGCCCACCACAGGACCCCGGCCCACACCAGCCACGACCCCGGTACGCCGGGCACCAGTACTCCGCACAGGCCGAGCAGGATGACCAGACCGACCAGCAGGAGTTCCCACACTCCCATCTGCCCAGGGTGCCGGAGGCGGGTGCGCGGCGCAGGTCAGGAAGTGCTCGCGGCGGATTGTCAGCGGGAACCCGCGGACGCGGCACGGTTCCCGCGACGTCGCCGGGTGGCTCTCCCGTGGGGGTGGGACCACCCAGCGGCCCACGCCCCCGAACGCCCGTCCGTATCCCCTCCCGACACGCCGCGTCTTCCGTTCCTCATGGCTCGCATTTTCCCGTTGCCCCGTTTTCTTCCGGCCCTCGCGGTGGACAATTAGGGGCATGAGCCAGCAGGGGGGAAGTCCCACGGGTCACCAGGACGACTGGTGGGGCCAGCTGTACGACGACACCGCCGACACGGGCCCCGCACCCACACCCGATTCCCTGGACGACCGCTTCGCCTCGGCGTCGGACGCGGTGCGGACGGGGGAGCGGCGGCAGGCACCGGGCCCGCGAGGAGCCGTACCACGCCCTCGCAACGAGCCCAGCGCCCCCGGGGAGCCCCCAGAGGCTCAGGCCCCCGACCCGTACGACACCGCCGAGCCCGGCCCGCCACCGGAAGACACCGCACCGGAGCAGCAGTGGGAACCCGCGGGCAAGTGGGAACCCACCGGGCTGTGGGAACCGACGGGGGAATGGGAACCGGGAGAAGCCCACCCGAACCGCCCGACCACACCGGGCACGCCTGAGGCGTGGGGGGACCCGGGCCCGCTGGGAACGCCGGAAGAACGGCGGGAGCCGGGAACGCCGGAGACGCCGGAAGCGACGGAGACGCGTTGGGGACCGAGGACGTCGGAAACCTCGGGGACGCAGGCTCGACGGGGGGCGTTGCAGGAGCCGGGAGCGCCGGGAGCGCCGGGAGAGGCGGGAGCGCCGGGAGAGGCGGGAGCGCCGGGAGCGCGGGGCGCGTCGGGTCGGCCGGGGGAGTCATGGGGGCCGACGACGCCGGAAGAGTCGAGCGGGCCGGGAACCCAGGAGCGCCCCGGGGCTGTCCAGCAACCGTGGGCGCCGGAGAAGTCGGCGCCAGCGCAGCGATCGGCGGAGCCCCGAACGCCGGAGGAGTGGAGGGAGCCGGGCGCGCCGGAGGATCCGGGAGCCACGGTCCAGCTGATCCCGCCCCGGCCTAGTTCACCGCCCTCGACCCCACCCCGGCCCTCTTCGTCTCCCTCCGCTTCAGCCCAGCCCGCACCGCCCTCGACCACCCACCTGCCCCCAGTTCCACGTCAGCCCGCTTCCGCGCAGCCCCCGACACCCTCGGCCGCTTCCGCGCAGCTCTCGTCGCCTCCGGCAGACTCGCCCCAGCCCTCGCCGCCGCCGGCCGCTTCTGTGCCGCCCTCGGTCGCTTCCGCGCAGCCTTCCTT
>NZ_JARAYJ010000001.1:0-17671 GCF_033794345.1 Streptomyces niveiscabiei | reverse complement strand
GCTCTCGTCGCCTCCGGCAGACTCGCCCCAGCCCTCGCCGCCGCCGGCCGCTTCTGTGCCGCCCTCGGTCGCTTCCGCGCAGCCTTCCTTGCCCTCGGCCGCTTCCGCGCAGCTCTCGTCGCCTCCGGCAGACTCGCCCCAGCCTTCGCCGCCGCCGGCCGCTTCTGTGCCGCCCTCGGTCGCTTCCGTGCCGCCTTCCTTGCTCTCGGCGGATTCCCCGCAGCTCTCGTCGCCTCCGGCAGACTCGCCCCAGCCTTCGCCGCCGCCGGCCGCTTCCGTGCCGCCCTCGGCCGCTTCCGCGCAGCCTTTCTTGCCCTCGGCGGATTCCCCGCAGTCCTCGTCGCCCCCGGCCGACTCGCCCCGACCCACGCCGCCCCGCCCCTCCCCGGCCGGGCTCACCTCGTACCGAGCCCCCTGGGAGCCGCCGCCCGCGGTTCCGGCCGGGCCGGTGAGCTTTCCGCCGGGTCCTCTGCCGCCGGGCTTCGCCGAGTGCCCGGAACCGACCGGGTCCGGGACCTCGTATGCTTCCCAGACTCCGGAGGACTCCTCGGCGCGGCACGTTCCGTCGACCTCCGAGGCACCCACACCGTGGGACGCCGCTTCGGCTCCGGGTTACGGCGAGCCGGCGGGGCCGTACTCAGCTGTGCCTGTTGAGGCGCCTGTACCCCGGGACGCCGCTTCGGTTCCGGGCTCTGCCCAGCCGTCGGGTCTGCGTTCAGGTGTGCCTGTCGAGGCGCCCGTACCCGAGGACGCAGTTCCGGTCCCCGCCCAGCCGTCAGGTCCCCCTTCAGCCCTGCCCGTCGACGCCCCCGCGACCCCGGCCTCCGCCACCCCCCTCACCCGGAAGACCCTCGACGAACCCCGCCCCCACCTCAAGCCCTACATCGGCTCGGGCCCGCCCACGTACGACGCCGACCCGACCGCTCTCCCTCTCGCCGACCCCGACGCCCTGGACGACCTCGTCCCGGACACCGTGCTGGACGGCGCCCGGTACGGGGCCGGGACGCTGCGGGCCGTGAGCCTGCGGGGCGACTCCGCGCGGTACCGGGGTGAGCCCCGGCGGGACGCGCTGCTCACGGCGCGTTTCGGGTACGGCGAGAACGCGCTGGTGCTCGTCGCGATGGCGACCGGCGCGAGGGCGACGGCCGGGGCGCACAGGGCTGCCGCGGAGGTGTGCCGGTGGATCGGACGGGCGGTGGGGCGCAGCCATGTGCGGCTCGCGGAGGACATCAGGGCGGGCAGGCGGGGGGACCTGAAGTCGGGGCTGCACCGGCTCACGGACCGCAGCCTCGGCCGGCTGCGGGCCGGCGCGGCGGAGCAGGGGCTCACCCCCGAGGAGTACACGGCGACCCTGAGGTGCCTGCTCCTGCCCGCGGACCCCGCCTGCCGGACCCGCGTGTTCTTCGGCGTGGGCGAGGGCGGCCTGTTCCGGCTGCGCGGCGACGAGTGGCAGGACATCGAACCGGCGCCGGGAGAGCCGGCCGGGGAACCGGACCTCACCGCGAGGCCCCGGGGAAACCCCCGCGAACCACTCCCGCACACCCGTGACGCGACGCTCCCGGACACCCCGCCCCTGCCCGCCCCGGACGGTACGGCGCCGGCCGGCCCGTCCGAGGAGAACCTGAGCGGCCCGTACGAGGCGAACCCGGCGGGCCCGTACGCCGCCCCAGGGTCACGCGCCTTGAACCAGCCCGGCCCGTACGCCCCAGGGCCACGCGCCCTGAACCAGCCCGGCCCAGACGCGGGCGCACGCACGCCCAGCCCACCCCGCCCGACCGGACCGTACAGCGCGGCCCCCTCCCCCCGGCCCGCCGCGTCTCACGCCGACCACCCCACCCCCTACGACCATCTCCCGCCCCCCGACCCCTTCCTCTTCCGTACCTCCGTAGCCCGACCGGGCGACACCCTCCTCATGTGCACGGCCGGCCTCGCCGACCCCCTCCGGGGAGAGCTGGAGCTCGCCGGGCACCTCACCGCCCGCTGGGCCGGGGCCCCCGTCCCGGGCCTCGCGGAGTTCCTCGCGGACATCCAGATCAGGGTGAAGGGGTACGCGGACGACAGGACGGCCGCGGCGGTCTGGGAGGCGTGAGCACGGCACCTGTGCCTGACCGGGCTGTATGTCGAAGCCCCCGCTGGACGGGGGAGCCGGCCGCATGGTCCAGCCGGCCCGCTCCGGAACATCCCCCGCCCTTGAGGTCAGTCGGTGTACGGACGCCAGTTCCGGTTCAGGGTGTCGTACACGTACCTCGGCAGGCCCGTGATCGCCGTCGTACGGAAGGGACGGCCGGCGTCGTCGACCCGTACCGTGCCCGTACGGCCCTGTGACGACCAGTCCAGCTCCAGGTACCAGGAGCAGTCGCAGCCCGTCGTGCGCGCCGTCACGAGCAGGATCTCCGGGTCCTTCGCGGAGACGCGGTACGGGAAGCTGACGGCGGGGAGTTCGGTGCCCGCGTCGTTGCCCGGCATCGAGTGGGCGATCGGGCGGTCCTTGTCGAGGTCGACGGCGAACTCGCGGGGCGTGAGGGAGCCGCCGCAGCCCTGGTCCATGGCGTACGCGTTCCCGGCGGCGGGCGTGCCCCGGCCGACCACGCGCACACGCAGCGCCTCCAGCACGACCGCCGTGTCCGAGCGGCCCTGCACGGAGACGCGCACCATCGTCTCCTTGCCGTGCAGCCCGCCCTCGGCCGCCGCCCAGGCGCGCGCGTCCTGGGACATCGGGGGCGGGGGGACCTGCGCGGGCGGCTGGTCGATGACGTAGTAGTGGCCGCAGCCCTGGTTCCAGACGTGCGAGTCGACGCTCCAGGTGAGGGGCGTACCGGTGAACGGCTGCTCGCCGGGCGCGCCGGAGCCGGCCGGCGACGCGGACACCCCCGCCCCGGGCCCGGCCCCGACCCCGGCCTCGGCTGAGGGCCCACCCCCCTTCACCGAGGGCGACACCGACGGCGACGGCGAGCCGCTCCCGCTCGCACGCGGCGTCACCTTCCCCGGCCGCGAACTGAGCGACGGCACGTCGTTCCCCGCCTGCGCGGTCGCCCCGGGAGCCCCGGGCCGCCGGTCGTCCGGCAGCGCGGACAGCGTCCCGACCGTCGCCGCGACGACACACGCGACAGCGGCGAACACGACCGCACGACGCCGGTACCAGGCCCGGGGCCGGGACGGGGTCGAGTCCCGTACGACGGTGTCGATACCGTCGCCGTCGCCGTCGCCGTCGATGCCGGTGCCGCCCCCGGCGTCGGCCGCCGCACCGGCACCGGCACGGAGTGACACCCCCACCTCGGCCCCCGAGCCCGCTACACCGGCCGCCGCCCCTGAACCCGCCTCGGCCGGGAGGCCCTCCGTGCCCGTTGCCCCGTCAGCCCCCGCCCCGTCCCCGGTCCCCCCGTCCCCCTTCCGCCCCCGCTCCTGCCGTCCCTGGCGCTCCTGGACCGCCAGTAACCACAGCCGGTGCAGTTCGAGGCGTTCCTCCGGGGTCGCTCCGCAGAAGCCCGCGAGCCGTTCGACGGGGGCGAAGTCCTGGGGGACGGCTTCGCCCGCGCAGTACCGGTGGAGGGTGGAGGTGTTCATGCCCAGGCGCCGCGCGAGGGAGCCGTAGCTGCGGTCCGTGCGGGACTTCAGGTCCCGCAGGCGTTCCGCGAAGTCCGCCGCATGCTGGCCGCTCGTCACCGTGCCCCCGTGGTGTCCGGGCCTGGGACGGCATCCCAGGCACTCGTATATCTGCACGTCAGCAGGGGTGGGATGGTTCCATCCCCGGCGGACGGCCGCTGTCGCTTGCGGTGCTCCCCCGTGGCCCCTGATGCTCATGGTGTCGCACCGAACGGCCCGGTCGGAACCGACCCGCTGCGCCGACGGTACGCCGGGGTGCGACCCCTTCACATCCACGTACACACTCACGGGGGACCACCCATGCGTACTCGCCTGCACGCGGCCGTGCTCACCGCGCTCTCCGCCGTCTGTCTGACGGTCGTCACCGCGACCGCCGTACCCGCCGCCACGAACCCGGCCCCGCCGGGCTTCCTCGCGGCCGGCGACCTGCCGCCGTACCTCTCCTCCCCGTGGACGGCGGGCCCGGTCACCGCGGGTGTCCCGGAGGAGGTCGAGGAGGACACGTGCCTGGGCAAGGCCCTGAGCGGCGGCGGGACCTGGTCGCGCACGTTCCGCACCGACCTCGACGCGGGGGCCTGGCAGGTGAGCGTGGTGCTGCCCGACGAGACGCAGGCGAAGGGGCGTTACGCCCGGATCGTCAAGGACTTCCGCTCCTGCGCCGAGCGGATCGAGCAGAAGTACCCGGACATCCAGGCCGAGTTCAAGGACTACGGCGCGGTGAAGGTCGAGGAGGGCGCGCACGTCTTCGGCCTGCACACGGCCGCCGAGTGGGGCGCGCTCGACGTACGGCTGCTGGGCGTCGGCCGGGACGGGCGGACCGTCACCGTCGTCGACTGGGGGCAGCTGGGGACGTTCGAGGACGCGCCGGTGAAGGCGTTCAAGAAGACCACGGTCACGGCGGTGAACAAGCTCCGCTGACCATCCGGGACGGGGCCGCCCTCACGCATGGGGGACGAGAGGGCGGCCCCAGCACCACGCCCCGGCACCACGCCCCGGCAGTGCCGTATCTGCGGCGCCGGTTCCCCTCCGCGTCACCTCTACGTCGGGCCCTGACCCCCTCCGTGGCCCGCTCTCGGCGTCGCGCTCGCGCCACGTCTCCCGTTCACCCGCCGCTCACCCGCCCGTGACCAGCACCGGGCCCTCGTCCGCACCACCCCGCCTCCCGGACGCGCGTCGGTTTCCGGCCAAGTTCACGTGCACGGCGCGGGCCCGCGGCGCGCTCCGCGGCCCGTAACCCGGTGACAGGCTCTGGCCCGGGCTCCGGTCGGGCTACGACGGGTTCGGGAGCCGGGGCTCGACGCGGGGGACCGACCCGTACGCCGGGGGCGCGTAGACCGGGCGGTGTCCGGAGGGCGTCGCGGGGTGTCCGCGTCGCGCAAAGCACACACCACCGCCCTTCCCGCTCGCGTACACGCCGCGCAGAAGCCCGGTGTCCTGGCGGTCACCCCGAAGCGGGCCAGTGGCATATGCCCCGGGCCTTTGTCGGCAGGTCAGGGGTGTCGGGGTCGACATGACACCCCGTGCCGACAACATGGCCGAACACCTGGGCGTCGGCGACGGCCCATGACTGCCGCCCGCCTCACGGGGCATGGATCCCCGTGAACGTGTTCGAGCAGGGGGGAAACCGACATCGGCGCGCGGGCGGGGGTCATGAAGAGGCAGGCACGAGGGGGCGGTCCCACGGCGATCGGGGCCTCCTCGGCGAGACGGACAGGCGAGGACTCCATCGACACGGGGCAGCCGCAGCTGAGACGGCGGCTGGGGCGGGCGGACCTGGGCGCGGTGCCCGAGGTCCGGCACGCGCTCAGGGAACTGCTGCACAACTGGGGAAAACCGGGCCGCTCGGACATCGCCGAGCTGCTCACCAGCGAACTGGTCACCAACGCGCTGCTCCACACCGACGACGACGCGGTCCTGACGGCGTCCGTCGGCCCCGACGGACTCCACGTGGAGGTACGGGACTTCGTGGACCGGCTGCCCCGCCCGCAGGCGCCGCGCGCCGACGACGGCACCCACGGCCGGGGCCTGCTGCTGGTCCAGGCCCTCGCGGACTCCTGGGGGATCAGGCCGCACGGCATCGGCAAGGCGATCTGGTTCGAACTCGACGCGGACGCCGCGTAGTTCGCGCGGCGGATCGCCGCAGGACGCACAACGGGGCGGGGGCGCGGCCCTGTTCAGGTCGCGCCCCCGCCCCGAGGTACTCCGTACGGCATCAGCCGAACTGCTGCTCCAGATCCTTGAGCTTGCGCTCCAGGGAGTCCAGTCGCGGCAGCGCCATCGTGTCGTCCTCCGCGGTCAGGTCGACGGTCGTGGGCGAGGCGGCGGACGCCTCGGAGCCGTGCCGGACCGGAGAGAGGGACGGACGCTGGCGGACCGGAAGCTGCTCCGGTGCTCCGGCGCCGGCTATGGCAGGCTCCGAGGAGGCCGCGACCCGCTCCAGGGCGACCTCGGCGGGCGCCTCCATCGGACGGCCGCCGCGCCCCGGGAAGCCCCGGTGACCCCGGCTGATCGCCTTCAACTGGGCCTTCTCCACGCGCTGCTGGTCACGCCGCAGCCGCTTCGACTCCTCCTTGCGCTGCTTGTCGTCGCGCACCTCGTCGACTGCCTCGTCGAGGCTGCGGACGTTCTCCAGGAGCATCAGCGACCATGCCTTGTACGTCTCGCGCGGAGCCCTTATCCAGCGCACGACACGGATCTGCGGCAGCGGACGCGGCACCAGACCCTGCTCGCGCAGCGCGGCCCGGCGGGTCTGCTTCAGCGCCCGGTCGAAGAGGACCGCGGCGGACAGGGACATCCCGGCGAAGAACTGGGGCGCGCCGTCGTGACCCAGACCCCGGGGCGCGTGCACCCAGTTGAACCAGGCGGCAGCGCCCGCGAACGTCCACACCAGTATCCGGGAGCCGAGCGCCGCGTCACCGTGGCTCGCCTCGCGCACCGCGAGGACCGAGCAGAACATGGCCGCACCGTCGAGGCCGAACGGGACGAGGTACTCCCACCCGTTGGAAAGGCCGAGGTTCTCCCGGCCGAAGCCGACCAGCCCCCGGTAGGAGAGCGCCGCGGCGACGGCGGCGCAGCAGAACAGCAGGACATAGGAGGCCATGCCGTAGAACGCTTCCTTGCGCCTACGCCGTTCCTCGCTGCGCTCCCAGGAGTCGTCCTTGGCGTGCTCCCCGCCGGACCGCTTGCTCCGCGCGAGCACCGCCATCGCCGCCAGCAGGCCCAGGAGCAGTACGGCGCCCGGAAGCAGCCAGTTCAGCGATATGTCGGTCAGTCTCATCTGGAGTCCCTTGCATTGGGATAGGGCGTATCGCCCGCCATATTGGCCCAATCCCACCGGCCCTCAAGGGGGTTTCGGGGCAAGAGGCCGCCAAGGAGGTGCAAGGGGATGCCCACGGCGACGTTCTGCTCGAACTGCTGCTTGAGCGGCGGGAGTTGAGTTCGAATAAGACTACCCGTACGGATGGTTCCACGGAAAGTTCCCGCGGCTGGTGAGGAAATTGTGAATCCCCTGTTACCGTACGGCCGTCCCGTTCGGCGATGATCTTACGACAGCACCGGACGAACCCCGCACCGAGGGGGTGTTTGAGCCGGCGTCAACTCGCCGCGGTGGCCGTGAGCTTGGCGATCCGCTCCGCGTCGCGGGTGCGCGGACACGTCACGCACATGTCGTCCGGGTCGATCGTGTAGTACATGCAGCAGCTCGCCCGGTCCCGCGTCGGCAGCGACTGCCCGTCGGGGCCGGTGAGTTCACGGAACGCCGCCGTCCCCACGTAGGGCCGCGTCGCCCCCGGCAGCAGCAACTCCAGCTCCCGGCGCGCCCGTTCCTTCTCCTCTTCGCCCAGCAGCGCGGCGACGTACCAGACGCCCTCGACGATCTCGTCGGTCACCATCGCCCACAGCGCCCGGCCCCTGCGCCGCATACGCGGGCCGAAGCCCGCCAGCAGCGGCTCGTGGTGCTCGGCGACCGCCGCGCGCAGCTCCGCCCTCAGCGCCTCCTCGTCCGGCACGACCCGCGCCCCCGGCCGCCCCGCCGCCGGGTCGCCCGGCAGACACGCGAACGCCTCCGGCGTACGGACCGCGAGGCGCATCCCCTCCGTCCGGTCGTACGAGACATGCGTCACGGGGAAGCGCGGCACCCGGCGGTGCAGGAACCAGGGGATCGTGAACAGCAGACACGCCGGCCACGAGTAGCGGTGCAGGCCGAAGCTCGCGACCACGTCCGGGCGGCCCTTCCTGCCGTGGTCCCGCAGGATCTGCGCGTCGTCCCAGGCGAGGTACCGCTCCAGCTCGGCGTTTCCCTCGGCCAGCCCCGCCGCCGAGACCCAGCCCGGGGCGGTGGGCGCCGGTTCGCCGTCCCCGATGTGCCGCACCGTGACGCTCGGGCAGACCTCCGTCAGGCGGGCGTACGCGTCGTGCACGACGGGCGGGGGAGTGGGCATGCCGGGGCCACCGATCCACGAGTTTCTGAAGGTAAGCCTAACCTTACCCATGATGGTTGGGATTTGAACTGAGAGCCGGTGGGCCTAAGGTGCTTGACGGACGAGTAACAACCGGTCGTAATGGCCCCAAGTACCGACAAGCCCGGAGGAGACCCCCGTGACCCCTGCCACACCGGGCTCCTACGAGCCCTACGGGATCGCCGCCGCGCGCTTAGAGGGCCACGCCGACGCCGAGTACGCCGGTGAGGCCACCGAACGCCGGGCGAGCGTGCCTCAGCAGGGTTTCGCGCGAGGCGAGCACACCCACAGCGAGCTGCCGATCCCCCGGCCCCGGCCGATCGTCCAACGCGCCTCCGTCCGGGGGCAGATCCTCGACGCGCTGCGCTCCGCGCTGGGGACCGGTGAACTCCTCCCCGGCGAGGTCTACTCCGCCCCCGCCCTCGGCGACCGCTTCGGCGTCTCCGCGACACCGGTCCGCGAAGCCATGCAGCAACTCGCCCTCGAAGGCGCCGTCGAGGTCGTCCCCAACCGCGGCTTCCGCGTGGTCGAGCGCGGTGCGCGGGAGCTGGCGGAACTGGCCGAGATACGCGGCCTCATAGAAGTACCGGTGATACTCCGCCTGGCCCGTACTGTTCCGTGCGAACGCTGGGCGGAATTGCGGCCGTTGGCGGAGGCGAGCGTGCGGGCGGCGACATCGGGCTGCCGGGCCACCTACGCGGAGGCGGACCGGGCGTTCCACGGGGCACTGCTCGGGTTCTCCGGCAATGGCCAACTGGTGCGGATCGCCGAGGACTTGCACAGGCGGACGCAGCAGGGGAGCGGGGACCTGCTGGCGGACGCGGCGGATCATGTGCGGTTGGTGGAGGCGCTGGTGGGAGGGGACTTGGAGACGGTGAGGGTGTTGGTGGGGGAGCACTTCGGGTGAGTGGCCGGGTGCGGGAGCGTCGTGGTTGCAGCAGTCGTGGTTGCAGCAGAAGACACAACCCCCTCAGGCCACCGCCCCCAACCTCTTCCCCCCGCCCTCCTCATGGTGGATCGGCGTATGCGCCCCGGTCAGCGGCACCCCGCTGCCGCCCCGCCGACTGGCAGTGATCTCCGCCGCGATCGACAGGGCCGTCTCCTCGGGCGTACGCGCCCCCAGGTCGAGGCCGATCGGGGAGTGGAGGCGGGTCAGCTCCAGGTCGGTCACGCCCTCTTCACGCAGGCGGGTCAGCCGGTCCAGGTGGGTCCGGCGGGAGCCCATCGCGCCGATGTAGGCGACGGGGAGCCGCAGGGCCAGCCGCAGCAGCGGTACGTCGAACTTCGCGTCGTGGGTCAGCACGCACAGGACCGTCCGGGCGTCCACCTCGGTGCGGGCGAGGTACTGGTGGGGCCACTCCACGACCACCTCGTCGGCCTCGGGGAACCGCGCCCGCGTCGTGAAGACCGGCCGCGCGTCGCACACGGTCACGTGATACCCGAGGAACTTCCCGATCCGCACCAGCGCCGACGCGAAGTCGATCGCCCCGAACACGATCATCCGGGGCGGCGGGACGGACGACTCGACCAGCAGCGTCACCGGCGCCCCGCACCGCGCCACCTCCACGGTCCCGGTCCGCCCCGCGTCGAGGAACGCCCGCACCTCCGCGACCGCCGTACGGTCGGCCTCGAACCCGGCGGGCAGGCCGAGGGACCCCTCGTAGGAACCGTCCGGGCGCACGAGCAGGGCGCGCCCCAGCGCCTCCGACGGCCCCCGCACCACCCGGGCCAGCGCCAGGCTCTCCCCGGCGGCGACGCCCCGGACCGCGGCGGCCGGCACCCGCCGGACCGGCGTCACCAGCACATCGATGACGCCTCCGCACGTCAGCCCCACGGCGAACGCGTCCTCGTCGCTGTACCCGAACCGCTCGACCACCGCGGACCCGTCCGCCAACGCCTGCCGGCACAGCTCGTACACGGCCCCCTCCACACACCCCCCGGACACCGACCCCACGGCCACCCCGTCCGCGTCGACGGCCAGCGCGGCCCCCGGCAGCCGGGGCGCGCTCCCCTCCACGGCGACCACCGTGGCCACCGCGAACTCCCGCCCCTCCGCCGCCCATCGGCTCAGTTCCCCGGAGATATCCAGCATCGCAAGCCTCCTCACGCCGTCCCGGTGAGGTGTTCGGGACGAACCGGCGTCCGGTTCAGCTCAAGCCCCGTGGCCGCGCGAATCGCCGCGAGAACAGCGGGAGTCGAGGACAGGGTCGGCGCCTCACCGACACCCCGCAGCCCGTACGGCGCGTGCTCGTCGGCGAGTTCGAGGATGTCGACCGGAATGGTCGGCGTATCGAGGATGGTTGGGATCAAGTAGTCCGTGAAGGAGGGGTTGCGCACCTTCGCCGTCCTGGGATCGACGATGATCTCCTCCATCACGGCGATCCCGAGCCCCTGCGTCGTACCGCCCTGGATCTGCCCGACGACGGACAGCGGATTCAGCGCCTTGCCCACGTCCTGCGCGCACGCCAGCTCGATCACCTTCACCAGCCCCAGCTCCGTGTCGACCTCGACGACGGCCCGGTGCGCGGCGAAGGTGTACTGCACGTGCCCGTTCCCCTGACCGGTGCGCAGGTCGAAGGGTTCGGTCGGCCGGTGCCGCCACTCGCGCTCCACTTCCACGCTCTCGCCGTCGAGCACGTCCGCGAGATCCGCCAGCACCTCTCCCGCGTCGGTGACGACCTTCCCCCCTTCGAGCAGCAACTCCGCGTGCGCCCACGCCGGGTGGTACGTACCGAACTTCCGCCGCCCGATCTCCAGCACCCGTTCCCGCACCAGCTCGCAGGCGTGTCTGACGGCCCCGCCGGTGACGTACGTCTGCCGGGACGCGGACGTCGAACCGGCGCTGCCCACCTGCGTGTCGGCGGGATGGATGGTCACCTGGGAGACGCCCAGCTCGGTCCGGGCGATCTGCGCGTGGACGGTCACCCCGCCCTGCCCGACCTCGGCCATGGCGGTGTGCACGACGGCGACGGCCTCGCCCCCGACAACCTCCAGCCGGACACGGGCAGTTGAGTAGTCGTCGAATCCTTCCGAGAAGCCGACGTTCTTGATGCCGACCGCGTACCCGACCCCGCGCACGACCCCTTCGCCGTGCGTCGTGTTGGACAGGCCGCCCGGCAACTGGCGTACGTCGACGCCCTCGCTGCTCTCCCACTGCCGCTCCGGCGGCATCGGCAACGCCTTGACGCGCCGCAGGAGTTCGGCGACCGGCGCGGGTGAGTCGACCCGTTGTCCGGTCGGCAGCGAGGTCCCCTGCTCCATCGCGTTGAGCCGCCTGAACTCGACGGGATCGAGCCCGAGCCGAGCGGCGACCTTGTCCATCTGGGCCTCGTACGCGAAGCACGCCTGCACCGCCCCGAAGCCGCGCATCGCCCCGCAGGGCGGGTTGTTGGTGTAGAGCGCGAGCGCCTCGATCTCGACGTCCTCGACGACGTAAGGCCCGACCCCGAGGGACGCCGCGTTGCCGACGACGGCGGGGCTCGCGGAGGCGTACGCGCCGCCGTCGAGGACGATGCGGCACCTGACGTGCGTGAGCTTGCCGTCGCGGGTCGCGCCGTGTTCGTAGAACAGCCGCGCGGGGTGCCGGTGGACGTGCCCGAAGAAGGACTCGAACCGGTTGTAGACCATCTTCACGGGCTTGCCGGTGCGCAGCGCGAGCAGACAGGCGTGGATCTGCATCGACAGGTCCTCGCGCCCGCCGAACGCGCCGCCGACCCCCGCGAGGGTCATCCGCACCTTGTCCTCGGGCAGCCCGAGCACGGGCGCCATCTGGCGGAGGTCGGAGTGGAGCCACTGGGTGGCGATGTAGAGGTGGACCCCGCCGTCCTCCTCGGGCACGGCGAGCCCCGACTCCGGCCCGAGGAACGCCTGGTCCTGCATGCCGAAGACGTACTCGCCGGTGACGATCACATCCGCCTTCCGGGCCGCCGCACCCACGTCGCCCCGGACGATCGGCTGCCGGTGCAGGACGTTCGGGTGCGGTACGTGCGCGAAGTGGTGGTCCGTACGGTTCTCGTGCACCAGCGGAGCGTGCGGCGCCGTGGCCGACAACTCGTCGGTGACAACCGGGAGTTCGCGGTACTCGACCTGGATCTTCGCGGCGGCGCGGCGCGCGGTCTCGGGGTGGTCGGCGGCGACGAGGGCGACGGGTTCGCCGTGGTGGCGGACCTTGCCGTGCGCGAGGACGGGCGTGTCCTGGACCTCAAGTCCGTAGTGGCGTACGTCAGTCGGCAGGTCGTCGTAGGTGAGGACGGCGTACACACCGGGAGTTGCGAGCGCCTCGGCGACGTCGATGGAGACGATCTCCGCGTGTGCCACCGGCGACCGCAGGATCTGCCCCCACAGCATGTCCTCGTGCCACATGTCGGAGGAGTACGCGAACTCCCCGGTGACCTTGAGGGTGCCGTCGGGCCGGAGGGTCGACTCACCGATGCCGCCGCGCACCGCGGCACCTTGGGTGAGTCCGACGGGAGTTGTACGAGGCACGGTCACCCTCCTTGCCGGGCCGCCGCGAGGCGTACGGCGTCCATGATCTTCTCGTAGCCCGTGCAGCGGCAGAGGTTGCCGGAGAGGGCTTCGCGGATGTCGGCGTCGGAGGGGCTCGGGTTGTGCTGGAGCATCTCGTCGGCGGCGACGAGCAGTCCGGGCGTGCAGAAGCCGCACTGGACGGCCCCGGCGTCGATGAACGCCTGCTGGATGGGCGCGAGCCCGCCCTCCTCGGCGGCGAGGCCCTCGACGGTGACGACCTCGCGGCCCTCGGCCTGCCCGGCGGCAACGAGGCACGAGCAGACGGGAATTCCGTCCAGCCGGACCGTGCAGGACCCGCATTCCCCTTGCTCGCAGGCGTTCTTGGAGCCCGGCAGCCCGAGCCGCTCGCGCAGGACGTAGAGGAGGGACTCCCCCTCCCAGACGTCGTCGGCTTCGCGTGGACGGCCGTTGACGGTGAAGTTGACGCGCATTACGCGACGCCTCCCTTCCGGAGCGAGGCCCGGTACGACTCCCAGGTCCAGGTGAGTGTGCGGCGGGCGAGGACGCCGACCGCGTGGCGGCGGTAGCTCGCGGTGCCGCGTACGTCGTCGATGGGGTTGCAGGCGGCGGCGCAGAGGTTCGCGAACTCCTTGGCCAGGGAAGGGGTGATGATCCGGCCGTTGTCCCAGAACCCGTTCTCGGCGAGCTCGGCGGCCAGGAACTCCTCCGCCGTTTTCGCGCGCACCGGCGTCGGCGCCGCCGACCCGATGCCCGTCCGCACGGTCCGCGTCTGCGGGTGCAGCGCGAGCCCGAACGCGCAGACGGCGATCACCATCGCGTTGCGGGTGCCGACCTTGGCGTACTGCTGCGGCCCGTCCGCCTTCTTGATGTGCACGGCGCGGATCAGCTCGTCGGGCGCGAGCGCGTTGCGCTTCACGCCGGTGTAGAAGTCGTCGATCGGGATACGGCGGCTGCCGCGCACCGACTCGGCCTCGACCTCGGCGCCGGCCGCGAGGAGCGCGGGGTGGGCGTCCCCGGCCGGGGAGGCGGTGCCGAGGTTGCCGCCGACGCCGCCCCGGTTGCGGATCTGCGGCGAGGCGACGGTGTGGGCGGCGAGCGCGAGGCCCGGCAGCTCGTCGCGCAGGTGCTCCATGATCCGCGTGTACGGGACGGAGGCGCCGAGCCGTACGGAGTCCTCGCCGACCTCCCACTCGTACAGATCGGTGATCCGGTTCAGGTCGAGCAGGTGCTCGGGTCGGCGGTGGTCGAAGTTGATCTCGACCATCACGTCGGTGCCGCCCGCGATCGGCACAGCGGTGGGGTGCTCCGCCTTCGTGGCGAGCGCCTCCTCCCAGCTGGCGGGGCGAAGGAAGTCCATGACCGGCTCTCTCCTACGTCGTCCGGATCCTGTCGTGTTCATCTCTTGTTCACGGGGATCACGGCCAGTACACAAGCCGCTGCGCCGACCGGGTCAGTCACCGAAACTCCGAAGGAGTTGGCTGGTCGGGAAGGTCATCTTGTAGATTCATATGAAGAGAAGGCCTCAGAAACCTCCCTGTCTTCCCACGGAAACACACGGAAACACGGGGGGACACGGGAAACGATTCCCGACCTCCATCGTAGATTTCGAGACACGGAAACGGCGGCGACGAACCATGCGGCTGCGCGCACTGCTGGACACCGACGCGCTGGGCCTCAGGCTGCTCGGCGGCGGGGACGAGCTGGACCGTACGGTCCGCGGGGTGATGACGACCGACCTGCGCGATCCGAGCCGCTATCTCGCGGGCGGCGAGCTGGTCCTGTCGGGGCTCGCCTGGCGCCGGGACGCGGCGGACTCCGAGCCGTTCGTCCAGGTCCTCGTGCAGGCCGGGGTCGTGGCGCTCGCGGCCGGGACCGCCGAGTTCGGGGAGGTCCCCGAGGACCTGGTGGTGGCCTGCGCGAAGCACCGGCTGCCGCTGTTCGGCGTCGACGAGTCGGTGTCGTTCGCGACGGTCACCGAGCACGTCGTCCGGCAGGTGTCGGGCGAGCGCGCCGGGGACCTCGCGGCGGTCGTGGACCGGCACCGCCGCATGATGACGTCCGGCCCCGCGGGCGGCGGCCCCGACGTCGTCCTCGACCTCCTCGGCTCCGACCTGGACCTGCGCGCGTGGGTCCTGTCGTCCACGGGACGGCTCGTCGCCGGGTCCCGGGGCGCGGCGCTGCCCGCCGAGCTCCGTACGCGGCTGGCCGCCGAGCACCTCGCGGCGGCGCGGACCGGCCGCCGCGGCCCCCAGCGCGTCCTGGCCGGCGCCACGACGTACTCCCTCTTCCCCGTCCGGGGCGGCGGCCGGGCCGCGCGGACGCCCCGGGACGTCCGCGAGACCGCCCTGACCGACTGGCTGCTGGCCGTCGAGGCGGACGCCGGGGACTGGCCCGACGAGCGCATGGACCTCCTGCACGGCGTCACCCAGCTGATCGCCGTCGAACGCGACCGCCGCGACGCCGCCCGCACGGTACGCCGCCGGCTCGCCCAGGAACTCCTGGACCTGATCCAGACGGGCGCCGCGCCCCCGGAGATCGCCGCACGCCTGCGGGTCGCGGCACCGGTCCTGCTGCCGGGGGTGGCGGCGGCTCCGCACTGGCAGGTGGTGGCGGCCCGGGTGGAGTGGACGAACACGGGGACCGGGACGGGCTCGGGCGGGGGTTCCGGCTCGGGCGCCGGTCATGGCGGGGGCGGGGGTTCCGGCTTGTCGCTCGGCTCGGGCCCCGGCTACGGCTCGGGCTCGGCTGTCGGCTCGGGATCCGGGGCCGTACGGGACTCCGGGCCGGTACGTGGTTCAGGCGCCGGTCGTGGTGACCGGGCGGCGGACGGCGGTGCCGTGGGTGCCCGGGGCGAGCGGGAGCCCGGCGGCTGGGGCGAGGGGGACGCCGGGGGCGGGGCCGTGGCGCAGGCGCTGCTGGAGGAGATCCTCGGCGGGAGGTTCGCGACGGGGGCCGAGCCGGCCGAGCGGATCGCCGTCGCGCACACCGGCGAGGAGGCCGTCGCGCTGGTTCCGCTGCCCTCGGTCGTCTCCGAGCACGACGGCTCCGAGACGGGCGTCCTCGCTGAGGCGCTCCTGGACGCCGTACGCGAACCCCTCGCCGCCGGGCTCGACGGGGACGGGCGGCTCACGCTGGGCGTCAGCGCGGCCGTGCACTCGGCGGAGGGGCTGCGCGGGGCGCTGGAGGAGGCGCGGCACGCGCGCAGGGTCGCGGCGGCGCGGCCGGGTCCCGTGTCGGCGGCCGGGCACCAGGAGCTGGCGTCGCACGTCCTGCTCCTGCCCTTCGTGCCGGACGACGTGCGGCGGGCGTTCACCGCGCGGCTGCTGGACCCGCTGCGCGAGTACGACCGGCGCCACCGCGCCGAGCTGATCCCGACGCTGGAGGCGTTCCTCGACTGCGACGGCTCCTGGACGCGGTGCGCGTCCCGGCTCCACCTGCACGTCAACACGTTGCGCTACCGCGTCGGCCGCATCGAGCAGTTGACGGGGCGGGACCTGTCGAAGCTGGAGGACAAGCTGGACTTCTTCCTGGCGCTCAGGATGAGTTGAGGCTCCGGCGGGGGCAAGTGGCGTGCGTTTCCGGTGAGTTGGCAGTGCCTACCCGGGGCCTGCCGCTGGTGAAACCCCGGCGGACCGGTTTCCCCCGACTTTGTGAAATCCTTCACCCGCCCCCTTGGCCCCGTGACACGATCCGTGCTGAGATGCGGCCACCACTCACAGCTCAAAGGCGTGCTCGGGGAGGGCAACGTGGCGCACACCGCCATGTCTGGTTACGGAACGACCCCTGGTGACGATCCCCTCCAGACCGCGGTATGGCGGTTGCGGTCACGTGCGTGCTGGGTCGACGCGGTGGCCCTGCTGCCGGCCGACACCGCGGCGGGTTCCCTGCAACGGGCCTCTCTGCTCGTCGAACGGTGCCTGTACACGGAGCAGGGGTGGGCCGACGCGGAGGACGCGCTGCGGGGGGCCGAGGCGCTGGCCCACTCCGACTCCGAGCGGGGCGCCGCCGCTTGTGAACGCGGGTACTTGGCCTACGCGTCCACTCTGCACGGGGTGCGCGACCGCACCGACGAGGCGCGTGCCGCCCTTGGCCGCGCCGCCGCGCTGATCCCTCCGGGGGTGACACAGAGGGCCCTGCTCGACTTCCGTCGGGGGCTCCTCGCCGAGAACCTCGCGAGTTCGCCTCAGGCCGCGCGGGCTGCGTATCGGCGGGCCCACACTGCTGCTGCCGAGGCGTCCGACTCCCTGCTGCTGTCGTTCACTTGGCGCCACCTCGCCGGACTGGCCCTGAGAGACGGGGAGTTGACGGAGGCCCGGCACGGCTTCGCCGAATCCCTGCGGCTGCGGGAGGAGTTGGGGTACCTGGTGGGGACGGCTCCGGCACTGGCGTCGTTGGCGGACGCGGAAGTCGAGCCGGAGGCTTCGAGGCTGCGGGAGGAGGCGAGGAGGTTGTTCCAGCTGCTGGGGGGCGTACCTACGTGGCTGGCACGGCAGTTGGGGGTGGTGAAAGATGCGTCGTAGGTCGGCTGCCGGCCGGTGGGGGGTCTTCGTGGTCTGACCCGAACACAGAAAAACCCCGCTGTTGAACAAGACCCCACCCGCTGGTCATCAGGGGAACGGACGCAGCGGGCGGGGTCGCTTGAGGGGGGTCAGGTGGTGAAACGGGCGACGGCCCACGCCACGACGAGGGTCCACACGGCCGCGGCGAGGACAACCACGACGGTGCACACGGCCCTCATGCGAGGTCCAGCGTGGAGGGCCGCGCGTTCCACTCGATACCGCCGCGTTCGGGCCGTACCCATGCCATGGGGATCGGCTTGCGGTACGCGGGAAGCTGGTTCTCGTCCACGTCCTCGCAGATGGCCATGAGGACGCCGGTGCGTACGCCGTCCGTGACGGTCTTCCCGATGTGCTCAGCGGTCACCATGGGCCGCCTCCCGCTTGCAGTCGGGGCAGTTCTCGTAGGGGCAGGGGGTGAAGGTCGGCGTGGGGAGTTCGATCTCGCCGGTCTGGACGTTGAGGACGCCGCCGTACTCGGTCCGCCAGTCCGTCAGCGGTGACGCGTCCGCCTCTTCCGTGCCGTCCAGGAGCCGGACGAGCTGAGGCTCACCGAGGGCGCTCACG